>DFAP01000120.1 GCA_002365855.1 Pelotomaculum sp. UBA3103
GGAACCGTCCCTGTGGTTTGTGGTTGTGGTTCTGGTGTGGTTCTGTGGTTCCTGCTTAGTAGACAGCCGTCGTTATACCGGGACAACATTTTTTTCCTTGTCTTTTTTCAGCCTGCCATCCTGCACCAGTTCCTCGGCGATAAAAACAAACGTAATAAAGTCCTTGATACCGGCCATTTCCATAGTTTTGTTCATGTCTTCGGCGCTCCCGAGCTCCCTTACCGCCTGGTACAGGGACTCTTTCATGGAATTGATAAACCCTGCGGTTTCTTCATTGAATTTATCAGTGCGGCATACGACGCCGTCTATTCTCTTAAAATAGCCAAGATTAATAAATTCTTCAATATCGTCTTCCCCGCCCGCCAGCATCAGCTGTTTAAAAGTATATTCATCCATTATCCCAACCTCCCTTTACATCCATTCGGCAGACAAAAGACTTCTCCTTTTTAATTTGCCCGGACTTTAGGGAGTTATCACCAACTTCTGAATTAATCTTTTATCATGAGCCCTTATTTCTCTTCCAGAAGGCCAGGGAAGTCAGCTTCTGCCTGAAGCTGGCAGCGGCGTTTTCCAGGCGCCTCCCTGCCACACGGTAGAACACAGGCTTTAAAAAGCTGCCGGTCTTGTAGAGGATATACCTGATCAATAGCAGCGGGTATGATAGAATAAGGGCGCCCAGGCGAAAGGGGAAGATGATAACCTCCCGCAGTACAAGAACAGCCTTCACAAAAAAACCCCATGTTTTATACAAAACAAAAAACTTGAGTTTAAACAGGCTCCTGGCCCGACTGCTGAACAGGTAGAAATAGATCAAAGCCCCCAGGCCGAGACCGATAAGAACATAAAGTCTCATCTCGCCCCAATTGCCCCGGAGCAGCATAAGAAACACAATAACCGTGGTCACCAGCCAGAAAACTATATCTCCCAGGCAGGTTCCTGTTTTTTTAAGCCTTAAAACCCCCCTGAGCATACGGTAATAGTCATAGCATAAACCGGCAGCTACCCCAATTGCAATGGTAACAAAAAAAGCGCGGGCCTGGCTTACAAGCGTTTCCACAAGAACCCCCCCCCTGTTAAAAAAAGCGCTTTACGCGCTCTTTGTCAGCCTGCAGTGAATTTACTTAAAAATCCTGTTAATTATCCCTATTCCTCTTGCCCTGCCCTTGCCCTTTGACTCCAGGTACTGCAGGGAGGTAAAAAACCCCTCCGCAGCGAGGCTGCCTGTTTCCAGGCTGAGCTGGGTGATGTGCAGTCCCTCCCCTTTAAGGAGCAGCACGCCCATATTGGTTTCAAGGGTAATTTCGGACTCGTCAAAGCTGTCGACGTGCCGGACCCCTTCCATGACCAGCTGTTTGCGATCCCCGATGGAAACACTGTGACGCTCTTCCACATCGAATCACTCCAATTTGAAGAGAACTAACCAATATCATTGTATGCCGGGCGTGTTCAAATATTACAAAAAAAAAGAGGCCATTTAAGGCCGGTAGTACACTAAATAACTTTATCTAAAATCCTGGGTCTTCTAAGTTCTTGAGACTAACTCCACTGTTTTTGTATCTCTATATCCTGAAAATAAAACCTTATAATATCCTCGGGCGAGCTCCCCTGCTCCGCCAGGCGCCTGGCGCCCCACTGGCACATCCCGACACCGTGTCCGAAACCTTTTCCGGCTAGCACCAGGTTTCCGCCCTCAACCCTCACATCCGTCAGGAGCATGGACCGCACTTTTTCACTGCCCAGCGCCAGCCTGAGGGCTGGCCCCCCGACCTCCGCGTTGCCGATTTTGAGCCGTTCCGCCCTACCGGATGGCCCTTTTTTGACAATAGAGGCAGATGTAATAGCCCCGGGGTCTTTGCCTGTAATTTTCTGTATAGCAGCTCTCGCCTGAGCCGTGGGTATTCTGGCCTCCCAGCCCTGGTTTTTGGGATCTGTGATGGCCAGGCAGCCGTCCTGTGCCCCTTCTTTTACGTAGGGGGTGGGCTCCTTTGTAAAGGCCAGTCCTTCTTCCGCGCTGGCTACAATGCCTCCGTCACAGGCTGAAAACCACGCGTGAATATAATTGCCACCGTGAGTCACAACCTCGCCCCTGGTCTGCTCCACCGCACGGCAGACATTGTCGTTTATCTTCTTTGGATCGTAAGCCTGAAACTCTGCTACACTGGTGGAGGCATCAGTGCCGCGCAGCTGTTTAACCCGGCCGGCCTTAATATTTTCCATGGTAAAGGTGCGGGCTAAGATAGCCTGTGCGGCAAGAGCGTTTACCGGCCACTTAGTGTCCATTTCTGCTGCCACTACACCCAGCAGGTACTCCTCCATCTTGATGTTTTTCTTCTCTCCGGTTTGGTTGATGAAGAGAGAAATCGTAGGTTCTTCTATCTGGGGTAAAGCTTGGGGAGCCGGTTTTGGTGCGGGAACCTGCTTTCTTGCACAACCGCCAGCAATCATGGAAGATAACGCCAACAAAAGAATGATTTTTACCAGAGTATTCCGGAGCATAAAAATCCCTCCCGCTTTTTCTATTATTTTGAGCAGGAGGGCCGCTATTTATGTAGACCTGTCTTCGATGACCCGGTACAATTCAGCAGATAGCTTGGCCGGCACGTTTTCCTTGACAGTGATGACTTCGTACTTCAAAGACCGGCTGCCAAAATGGATGGTAAGCACGTCACCGGGCTTAATATCTGTTCCGGCTTTTGATACCCGACCGTTAACTTCTACCTGTCCCCTGTCACATACTTCCTTGGCCAGGGTTCGCCGCTTGATGAGCCGGGACACCTTAAGGAACTTATCAAGGCGCAAAACATCCGCACCATCCTTGATCAAACTTCGAAAAAAAAGATTTTACAGTCCGATATACCGTGATGATATTAGCTCATCACCGCGTCTCTAAGCGTTTTCCCGGCTTTAAAAACGGGAACACGAGCGGCAGCAATGTTAATCTCTTCCCCGGTTTGCGGGTTTCTTCCCTTACGAGCTGCCCTTTCTCTAATTTCAAAAGTGCCAAACCCTACCAACTGAACCTTATCGCCCCTTCCAAGAGCAGCGCCTATTGTTTCCAGCACAGCGCTAACAGCTTTTTCGGAATCTTTTTTGGTTAGTTGCGTTTTTTCGGCAACTTTCGAAATTAATTCTGCCTTGTTCATATGACCCCTCCTTAAAATAATACAGTATTAATTCCCTTTTTATTCGCGAAAATTCTTGCAGATCCTTCCTACAAGAAAATGTTTCCTATATTTTTTCATGTTTTTTTGCATCTTCCCACCACTTATCCATTTCGGAGAGAGAGCACTTCTCAAGATCTCTGCCGGCAAGTTCCGCCATTTTTTCGACAAAGCTAAAGCGCTTAATGAATTTTACGACAGTCCCCGACAAGGCCGTTTCTGGTTCAACCCCGAGCAGCCTGGCCAGGTTCACCGCTGAAAAGATCAAATCGCCCATCTCTTTTTCAATTTGCACACGGTTTCCGCTTTTTATCACAGATTCGAGTTCGCTCAATTCCTCGTAAGTCTTTTCTAAAGCCCCCCGGAAATCAGGCCAGTCAAATCCGACACTGGCTGCTTTTTCCTGAAGCTTGGCGGACCGCATTAATGACGGGAGGCACTTCTGAACGCCGTCCAGCAAACTTTGGTTGGGTTTCCCTCTTTCCTTCACCTTGATCTTTTCCCAGTTCACAGTAACTTCACTGCTATCCTGTACGGTTACTGTACCAAAAACATGAGGATGGCGGCGAACCATTTTGCCGGTAATTCCACTCACAACATCGTTCATGTCAAAGTGCCGGTTTTCAGCCGCTATCTGCGCGTGAAATACGATTTGTAGTAATAAGTCTCCCAATTCCTCACAAATTTTATACATATCTTCCTCATCGAGGGCTTCTAAAAGTTCATATGTCTCCTCGATAAGATAGGTCCTCAAGCTGCGGTGGTCCTGCTCCCGATCCCACGGACAGCCTCGTTCACCCCTCAGCTGGGCCAGTATATCTACCAGAGGGTCCAGGGGAAAGCTGCATTTGGATGTTTTAATGACTTCACCCCGGTAAACCTGAAAAACTTCAAGGCCCGCGGCTTGCCCCGCATCTGAATCATTACTGAAAGCCTGTCCATGGAAATGACGTTCTTCATGTTCATTTAGAGCCTGGTTTACCCTCAGCTCAGCGGCTTTCGCCCCGTTTTCCTCACCGCGGTCCGACTGGGGGATTCCGGGAATGTAAAGGCTGGTCAGGTGGTCGATCCATTTAAGCCTGTCCATTTCAAAAAGTGGTATCACCTCGATCTTTTCTGCGCCGGGAATGCCCGCTCCCTTCACCATGGTAACCTGATGGCCGGCAGGATATATCTCAAGCAGGGCCAGCTTGACATCTGATGCCACACGGCGGCTGTATACCTGTGTGATCACAGCGCCCCTTGCAGGAATTGGGGACATCTCCTCAATTCTTGTTCCGTCTATCACCTGCAACCCCTTCCCGGGATCGAGCCTGAGCGCGGTAAAAAGATCGTCAAGAAAGCTTACTGCAGAAAGCAGCTTTACCGTCAATCCCTCCTGCTCAGCCTCAGCTATGATCAGGCGAACTGATTCCTCCGCTACCAGCGGGTGTCCCGGAACCGCGTACAACACCGGCTCCTTCCTCCCTTCCTCCAGCACAGACCTGGCAATCCGGGCATAAACTTTCTCAAAGGTTGGTTCTTCTTCATAAATGTGGTCGAAGGTCTGAAAGGATATCCCCTCCTTTACCAGCCACTCCACCACGGGATGCTCACCCGTGCGGAGGTACACATGGTCGAAAGTCCTCAGAGCTTCCCATGCGCCCAGTGTTAGGCTGCCTGGCGCACCGGAGCCTAACCCTGCGATGGTTATACCTGCTTGAAGGGGCATAGTCAAAAAGTCTCCTTTCAAATTAAAAGGCTGCTATAAAGAAAAAAGTGGCCCCCCCTAGAGGCCACCTCTGTTACTGCTCCATCTGTTTGGCCAGAAAACCAGCTGCGGTCTCTGCCAGCTTGAGCTCCATCTCACCCATTTTGATGTTAGGTTCCCTGGAAGCCAGAATAACGGCTCCGATGGGATCTCCTTCTGAAATGATTGGAGCTATAACTTCGGAAGAATATTTGCATTCTCCATCTTCAACGAGCAGGCACTCTTTACAGGTCGGGTCCTCCCCGGGATTATTAAGAATCACGGCTTTGCGCTCTTCCATAACTTTTTCAACAGCGTTCCCGATCGGTTTATTTAAAAATTCTTTTTTTGGCGCTCCCGAAACAGCAATAATATTGTCCCGGTCAGCAATACAGGCGATGTGACCCAAAGCTTCATATAAGGAATCGGCATACTCTTTGGCGAAATCCCCCAGTTCACCGATTGGAGAATATTTTTTAAGGATTACTTCACCTTCCCTGTCCACAAAAATTTCAAGGGGGTCGCCTTCACGAATTCTCAGCGTTCTCCTGATCTCTTTGGGAATAACGACTCTTCCCAGATCATCGATGCGGCGGACTATGCCCGTGGCTTTCATTAAATTTACTTTCCCTCCTTTTCACCTGAATTTCACGGTAACCTTTCTATGATAGTATATATCAGGAGGGAAACAGTTATTCATTTTTTTCCAATCGTGTTTAAAAACTTTTTACTTTCACTTAGTACTGTTTATTTGCTCTATTCTCCTTCATTTCCCGTTAATTTGTTTACTATTATAGCCTTGCTTCTGGCATCATCCATATACTGACTGAACTTTGCCTGCTTGGCCTGCTCATACATCTGGTCAGTCAGCTCCTGTTTTACTTCTTCAAAGGTTTCTTGTGACGCAGGTATTAGATTTTCCCTTTTAATAACGTGGTATCCGTAATTTGTTTTAACCGGCTGCCGGGTGTACTCACCATCTTTAAGAGCAAAGGCCGCGTCAGAAAACTCTTCTACAGCGTCAGCCTCGCTAAAGGTATACAGCCCCCCGACGACACTGGTTCCGCTGTCTTCCGACTGCTCAGCGGCGATTTCAGCAAAGTTCCTGCCCTGATTTAAAAGGGCAATAACTTCTTCGGCCATGCCTTTGGCCTCATCATCTGTATGCTGGGCGGGGTAGCCTTTGCTCCCATCATCCACAAAGAACAAAATGTGCCGCACCTCAAGCTGCTCTGGTTTGCTGAACATATCTATGTTTTGGTCAAAGAATTTTTTTGCTTCTTCTTCAGTTACAGGAGGTACATCCTTTGCAACCTGCTCCTGCAGGTTTAAGATCAGCCCTATTTCTTCTTCGCTGAGCATTGCTTGATTTAAAAACTCATTATAGTCCTCATCGGCAGGGAACATCTCCCTTATCGGCTTGAGCTTCTCCTGGAGCTGCTCCGGGGTTAAGTCGCCAAATTTTCTGGCTTCCTGAAGCATCAGCCTGGTGTCGATAATATGCTCCAGTAGTTCTACCTGAAGCATGTCCAGCATATCCTTACCATTATCACCGCTGAAATCGATGCCCTGCTTTTCATAACTGTCCTTCGTTTCGCTGACCCACTTGGCGAGTTCCTCTTTAGTTATTTTCTCGTTATTTACTGTAGCCACTACGTTCCCGCCGCAGCCGGTAACTGTTAGCGCCAGCACTGCAAGCGCTACAATCAGGAACTTTATTTTTGATTTCAACTAACACATCTCCTCCCCAAAAACATACAACCATTATATATTAATTTCACTGCTTAGCACAACCTCTCTGGTTTCCTCCGTTCGGCCTTCTTCTGCCGCTCCCAACATGGTCAATAAACCCTCGAGCTGTTTAAGAAGTGCCCGGCTGTCACCGCAGTCAGCCCCGGCCAGCCGCAGCTTGATTTCAAAATCTTCTCCGGAGCTGTTAAACTTGACCCTGTTCTGGTACTTCTTGCCGGCCTCCACCAAAGCTTCACCGGTCAGGAGGTGTCCGGCTCCGAACAACAGGCGGAACTGCCCGGGCATAAGGCTGATTGTCTTTACCCTCATGCGTCCGGCTAGAACTCTGACACCGGCCACCGACAGCAGATTTTGGACCGGCTCTGGCAGATCACCGAAACGATCCACCAGTTCCTCCTCAAGGTCTGACAGGTCACCTCTGGAAGACAGGCCGGCAAGCCGCTTGTATATCTCCACCTTCTGGTTTGTGTCAGGCACGTAGGCATCAGGTATATAGGCCTCTACAGGCAGTTCAATCGAGGTTTCCACAGCCTGGACAGCCTGATCTCCACGGGCCTCTCTCACAGCTTCTTCCAGGAGGCGGCTGTACAGGTCAAACCCAACCGCCGCGATATGTCCGTGCTGCTCTGCCCCAAGTATATTTCCCGCGCCCCGTATTTCCAGGTCCCGCATGGCTATTTTAAAACCAGATCCCAGCTCAGTGAATTCACGGATGGCCGCAAGCCGTTTCTCTGCGGCTTCCCCCAACACCCTGTCCCTGCGGTAAGTGAAATAGGCGTAAGCCTGGCGATTAGATCTACCGACCCTGCCTCTCAGCTGATACAGCTGGGCCAGGCCCATCATGCCGGCCTCTTTCACCAGGAGGGTATTAACATTGGGAATATCCAGGCCGTTTTCGATGATCGTGGTACACAACAGGACATCGTATTCACGGTTTAAAAAGTCCATCATCGCCTGTTCCAGTTCCTCTTCTCTCATTTGACCGTGGGCCAGCCCGATCCTGGCCTCCGGCACAAGGCCTTGCAGCCAGACCGCCACCCTGTCCAGGTCTACAACCCTGTTGTAAACAAAGAATACCTGCCCCCCACGGCTCAGCTCCCGGCGGACAGCCTCCCGGATCAGGACTGCATCCTCCTCCAGAACATATGTCTGTACCGGATAGCGATCTTCAGGGGGTGTTTCGAGTATGCTGGTGTCCCTCATGCCTGCCATTGACATATGGAGTGTGCGCGGAATGGGCGTGGCTGAAAGGGTGAGCACATCTACGTCCCTGCGCAACATTTTTAACTTTTCCTTATGAGCAACCCCGAAACGCTGCTCTTCGTCCACCACAAGCAGTCCCAGGTCTTTAAAACGCACATCGTCCTGCAGCAAACGGTGCGTGCCGATCACGATATCTACTGTGCCGCGCACAAGCCCTTGCAGCACCAACTTTTGCTCTTTTGGAGTCTTGAAGCGGCTTAAAACCTCAACGTTTACCGGGTAGCCCTCCATCCTCTCCCGAAACGTGCTGAAATGCTGCTGAACCAGAATCGTTGTAGGCGCCAGAACAGCTACCTGCTTTTGGTCCATAACCGA
Organism: Pelotomaculum sp. UBA3103; assembly: GCA_002365855.1. GTDB lineage: Bacteria > Bacillota > Desulfotomaculia > Desulfotomaculales > Pelotomaculaceae > UBA3103. Next base: position 8,221 of record DFAP01000120.1, read on the forward strand.
TTTAAAAGCTGCCCGGAGCGCAACCTCCGTTTTTCCATAGCCCACATCCCCGCATAGCAGCCGGTCCATCGGACTTTTACGTTCCATATCGGCCTTTACATCTTCAATAGCACGCAGCTGGTCGGGTGTTTCCTCGTAGGGGAAAGCCTCTTCAAACTCTCGCTGCCAAACTGTGTCACTGCCAAAAGCATGGCCTTTTAAGGTTTCTCTGGCGGCGTATAAGGCCAGGAGATCCTTTGCCATTTCCTTTACAGCTTCTTTTACCTTCCCCTTGGCCCTGGCCCATTCATTCCCGCCCAGGCGGGACAGACGCGGCGCTTCTCCTTCACTGCCAAGATACTTCTGGATCAATCCCACCTGGTCCACGGGTACGTAAAGCTTATCCTCCCCGGCATACTTTACCAGGAGGTATTCTTTTTGAATCCCTTCAATGGAAAGAGGAGCCACTCCCAGATAGCGGCCAATACCATGGTTGACATGGACGACGTAGTCACCGGCCTTGATGTCAACAAAAGGCGCCATGCGGTCGGCCCGCTTCCACTCTTTCCTGGGTTTTTTGCGCTGGCCGAAAATCTCCGCCTCGGTGAGCACAACGAAACGGCAGCCGGGAAGTTCAAACCCGCTGCCCAGGCTCCCGGGAGTTATCACCACGTTGCCGCTCCTGATATGGCCCTCCGGGGTGGCTGCATAAAAAGCATCGATCTGATTGTCTTTCAGGGCGGAAAGAAGCTGCTGCGGGCGCTGTTGGCCGGAAGCCAGGAGGACTACCGCATAGCCAGATTTGCGCCAGAGCTTGATTTCTTCAGAAAGCCTGTTGATATTTCCAAAGAAGCCCTGTACTGTTTTCCCTGGAAAGTTTACGATGTTCTGCGGACTGACATACTCCGGCTGCCGCGGCAGTAAAGAACAGTATACGCCCCGGCGCCGGCTGAGAGACTTTTTAATGTGATCCCACCCGGCAAGGCCAAGCAACTGGGAAGGAAGAAGCCGCCCCTGGATCAGCAGGTTGGTATATACTTCTGTCTGCTCCTGCAGAACAGCATCCATAACCTCTTTAACCCGTATCGGATCATCTACAAAAACGGGAGCGCCAGCCGGCAGATAGTCTGTTACGGTATAAACATCCTTGTAGAAATAGGGTAAAAAATGCTCGTCACCGCTGAAGTATCCGGTAAACTCCCCCAGGACCTCATTGAACTTTTCTCTTAGCTGGTGTTCGGCTCCGGCCCGGCCTGTCCTGCTAAGCTTATGAGCCTGCTTCTTGAATTCGTTTTCCAGAGATTTCCTGGCCTCTTCCCAAAGCGATTCTTTTATAATTAATTCCCTGGCCGGGTATACAGACAGGTTTTGAATATTTTCCTCGGACCTCTGGGTTGCGGCATTATAGCGGCGGATAGAATCAGTTTCATCGTCAAAGAACTCCAGTCTTACCGGCCTGTGGGCGGTCATGGGATAAATATCTAAAATGCCCCCGCGCAGGCCAAACTGCCCCCGCTCCTCCACCAGGTCCGCCCGTTCATAGCCCAAGGCTATAAGGGTGCGCAGCGTTCCCTCCAGGTCCACCCTGTCTCCAACAGCAAAGTTTAAAACCGTAGAGCCAAAATCTGCTGGAGGAATCAGCCTCCTCAAGAGGGCTTCGGCTGGGGCAACAACCAGGATGCGCTCCAGCCTGGTTAAACTCTCCAGGATCTGGAGACGCTGGGCCACCATCTCTTTACTGTGGGCCAGGATCTGGTAAGGCAGGAGCTGCCAGACAGGAAACAGGCGCACGGGCACACCTGGCAGAAGCGCTGACAGCTCTTCCGCCAGCAAGGCTGCCTCCCTTTCCCCGGGTGTTATTACCAGTACCGGCAGCTCAGCTACTTTTTCGGCCAAACCGGCGAAAAGGTAGCTGCGCTGTGACCCGGAGAGGCCAAAGACCAGCTGCTGCCTGCAGCTTTTTTTTAGTCCAATTTCAAGGCTCTCAAACTCTGTCGCAGATTGAAGCGGCTTCAGGATGCCTCGCATAAAAACTCCTCCGTTTTCCCCATCACAAAAAGAGCTTTAGCTGTGCAAGGGCTAAAGCTCTGATCTACTTGACGTGTTCACCTGTTTCAGTATCAGTGCAGCGTCGGCCCGTTAATAAAGCCGCTGTCAGGGCTGCCGTATAAGGTTTCCCGGCAGTCGTCGCACAGCGTGGTAATGTAAATTCTACCCTGTCCGCTGCCCAATTTCATTATATCCAGAGGCTTAACACCCGTCAAGCCGGACACCCTGCCGTTATTCGGCTGGGCCGGTATGTCTGCTTCATCAACTACTGCGTCACAACATTCGCATATGTACAACAATTTCAAGACCCGGCCCCCTTTACAGCATCCAGGACTGCGGAGCAGCGACTACGTCGCAGTATATCAATTACTTTCTATTATAAAGGTTCATAGCTTTGTCCAGACCTTCTCTTACCACACAGCGAACAGCTTCTGCCGCCAGGCCCAGAGCTTCTTCCACACACCTGGCTTCTTCTCCGGTCAGACGGCCCAATACAAAATCGCTGCTGTCATAATCGGGATTTGCCGGTTTGCCGATACCAACCCTGACCCTGGGAAAGCTGTCTGTGCCCAGAGACTGGACCACGGACTGCACCCCTTTATGCCCGCCAGAACCTCCATCCGGACGTATGCGCAGCTTGCCGGGGGGAAGGTCAAGATCGTCGTAGATCAAAATCAGGTCACCGGCCGCAAGGCCGTACCACCTGAGCAGGCTGCCGACGGCTTCACCGCTTAAATTCATATAGGTTTGGGGTTTGGCCAGAATTGCTTTTTCACCAGCTATCTGCCCCTGGCCAACGACAGCCTTGAATGCTTTCTTTTTAACCGGCACTCCCATTTCAGAGGCCAGGCGGTCAATGACCATAAAGCCTGCGTTATGCCTTGTGGCTGCGTACTCCCGGCCCGGGTTGCCCAGGCCCACAATCAGTTTCATACGGCACCTCCGCGACTAATCTCCACCTATTTTACCCCAGCGGGCCTTTGGATGGAAGAACCATTTCACGCAGTGAGCGGAGTTTACCGGTATCATTAAAACTATTTGCACTGCATAGCAAATAATGCCAGCCAATAAATGGCAGCAAGGTATTTTACCTGTCTTCAGCTTCTGATTCGTCTTTCCCTTCCTCTGCCTCTGTTTTATCTTCTTCTACCGGGATCTCTGCCTCAACCGGTGCTTTATCCGCAGCAGTTATAGTAACCACCGGAGCATGCGGGTCCTCCAAAATCTTTACATCCAGAGGTGTGATTAGTTCTGATACAGTAACAGCATCACCAATATCCAGCCCCGATATATCCACCTTTATTGCATCAGGTATTAAAGTTGCCAGGCATTCCACATCAATGCGCCGCATCAGCGGTGTCAGAATACCGCCGGCAATGACTCCGGGAGCAGTGCCATCCAGGTGAACCGGAACTGTGGTATGCACTATATCTTTTAACGATACCTGGTGAAAGTCGGCGTGTATAATAGATTCCCGTTTCACAGGGTCGCGCTGGAGCGACTTTACAAGCACCTTATACTTCTTGGTTTTCCCGTCTTCACTGACTTTCATGCTGATTAGAGCGTTTGACCCGGCTTCTTTCAATATTTTTTTCAATTCCTTGGCGTCAACGGCTATTGACATGCTGCCCACGTTTTTGCCGTATACAACAGCCGGGATCATTCCGTCTTTTCTCAACTTGTTTTTATTACTACCGCTTTTTTCAGGTCTTGCTTTGCCATCCAATTCTGAATTCATATAACTGGCAGCCCCCCTTTAAAGTTATTATTCCCTTAATTTGTCATAAACATTCTACGGCGGGAATATCATTTAGCTAGGAACTTTTTAGGTCTAAAAGGGGGCCATAAGATGCGAAAAAGCAAGCGATTTATCTCCATGCCGGTGGTCAGCCTGGAGGAAGGCCAGAAGATTGGCACTGTTAAGGGACTCGTTGTGGATCCCGCAGCTAAAAAAATTGTTGCGCTAATCATTGAGCAAAAAGGTTGGTTTAAGGAGCAGCGGTTTATCCCCTACCACAGAATACACAGCGTGGGCGGCGATGCTATAACTATTGAAAAAACATCCGGGGTGGAAAGAGCGGCGAGGTTCCCGGACATTGTCAGACTGCTGAAGGAAAAAGTAAGCGTTACAGGGGCCAAGCTTGTTGCAGAGAACGGGACTGTTTTGGGCTATGTGGATGAATACTACATCGACACCAAGACTGGAACCATTGCTGGATTGGAATTTTCAGGGAACTTCATTAACGGCGTGGTGAGCGGGCACACTTTTATTGATATTGATTTTGTCCGCACCCTGGGGAGAGAAGTGGTGATAATTAACAACGAGGGTGTCGAAAGCGTTTTCAAACTCGATGGGGGTATACAGGAAAGAGTAAAAAATATCAGGGAATCAACAAGCCATATCTGGGGCAGCACCGTCCAGAAAACCAGGGGTATTGGAACCAGTCTGAACAAGTCCCTCGACAACTTAAAAAAGGATCTTAAATTAGGCATGGAGCAGGATGAAGGAAACATTTTCAGTAATGACAGGATTAAAAAAGAACAGTGTCCCGATGAAGAAGTTGACAGTCAGCTGCATGAAAACGCTCCATGGGAAGATACAGCGCCTGACCATGCCGCTGTTCCTCCTTCCGAAGGCGGGGGCGATATTCGCAAAGACGCGCCTCCTCCGTCGTAATCCATTTAGGAAACAACATTTGAGACTGAAAGGTTATCGTCTAATCTTAGACAATAGCCTTCTTTTTTTTGGCTTACGCTAGGCTGTAACAAAAATATCATCCACGCATAAAATAAATTGTTAGCTGAAGCTAAATATTTAAACCAGGACACAAAGTTTTTCAAGGGAGTAAATAGGATGATTGATTGCTTCTCCCCCACCGGGGCCGGTAAAAAGATCAGGCTGTATGATCTGCCCATTGGCAGGCCGGCTGTTGTCGCTTCAATCAATGCAGACGAAGTGACCAGGCGCAGGATGATGGATTTGGGCCTTACCCCGGGAACTAAAGTTACAGCTTTAAGGGTTAGCCCTCTTGGAGAACCGAAGGCCTTTAAAATACGCGGCGCCGTCATCGCCTTCAGGAAAGAAGATGCGGACAAAATTTTGATAGATCTTTAAGGAGCGTGGGCGTGATGGGTTTAACATACCAGTCCTGCAGCATCGGGGTAACGAAAGAATCATTTTCCAAACGGCGCACCTCCGGGGTCGATTATACAGTCGCCCTGGCCGGCAACCCCAATACGGGGAAGAGCACAGTGTTTAACGCCCTGACCGGCTTAAACCAGCATACCGGCAACTGGCCGGGCAAAACCGTATTATATGCCGAGGGCATGTATACTTACAAAGAAAATACATTTAAGCTGGTCGATCTGCCCGGAACCTATTCCCTGATGGCCAACTCCCCCGAAGAACAGGTAGCCAGGGATTTTCTTTACACTGGAAGGCCGCATACTACGGTAGTGGTGGTAGACGCTACCTGCCTGGAAAGAAATTTGAACCTGGCCCTGCAGGTGTTTGAAATCACTTCCCGGGTAGTACTGTGTGTTAATTTGATAGATGAAGCAAAAAGAAAAAAAATAGTGATCGACATGGACTCTCTGGCCGGCAAGCTGGGTGTCCCGGTAGTTACTACGGCGGCACGGGATGGTTATGGACTGGACACACTGGTTTCTACTATTGCTGACGTAGCTGCCGGGCGAGTCAAAACAACACCGTTTATGATTAAATACAAAGATGTTATTGAGGATGCCGTCCAAAAGCTGGAACCAAAAATCAAAATGCTCTTGGGAGACGAATTTAATACCCGCTGGCTGGCGTTAAGATTATTGGATAAAGACCAGGTGGTCATCAGCGCCGTCAAGCAGCACCTGGCCAGAAAAAATGGTTTTGCCGCAACTGGAGGTGAAGCGCCGGCATGAAACGGAAGTATCCATATTCCGGCCTGGATGATATCCTGAAGGAAGTCGAGCTGTTAAATCCCTCGGGAGCGTTGAAACTAAACGATTCTATAGTAAGCCACATTTATTTGGGAGCAGAAAAGATTGCCGGGGAGGTCGTCAGTCAACAAGAAAAACCCAAAATTGATTGGGATCGGAAAATGGATGATATCCTCACTTCAAAGGTATTCGGCTTTCCTTCCATGCTCTTGCTGCTGGCGGTTGTATTCTGGATAACTGTTACCGGCGCGAATTATCCCTCCGAGATGTTGGCCGCGGCTCTATTCTGGATCCAGGACCGCCTGACTGATTTGTGCCACCTGCTGGGCGCCCCTGCCTGGGTAAACGGTTTCTTTGTAGAAGGCGTCTACCTCAGTATGGCCTGGGTTGTGGCAGTCATGCTCCCGCCGATGGCTATCTTCTTCCCCTGCTTCACCATACTTGAGGACATGGGCTATCTGCCAAGAGTGGCTTTCAATCTGGATCGCCTTTTTAAGAAGGCGGGAACTCACGGAAAGCAGTCCCTGACCATGAGCATGGGCTTTGGATGTAATGCCGCGGGTATCGTGGCCTGCAGGATAATTGAATCTCCCCGGGAGCGCTTAATTGCCATGCTGACAAATAATTTTGTGCCCTGCAACGGGCGCTTTCCGACCTTGATCGCCCTCGCCAGCTTAATGGTCCTGGGGATGACCGCATCACCCGGCGTAACTATTATAGTAGTAGGCATTGTTTTATTGGGAATAGCCGCTACTCTCACTGTTTCCTGGGGCCTTTCCAAAACACTGCTCAAGGGAATACCCTCTGCATTTGTGCTGGAACTGCCTCCCTACCGCAGGCCGCAGCTTGGAAAAATTATCGTACGATCGATTTTTGACCGCACCCTGTTTGTGCTTGGCCGGGCGATTTGTGTCGCAGCGCCGGCAGGGGGCATAGCCTGGCTTTTAGCCAACATCCACTCCGGCGGATTAAGTTTGCTCCAGCATTGCGGCAGCTGGCTTAACCCGTTTGGGCAGCTTTTAGGGATGGACGGCTTTATCTTGATGGCCTTTATCCTGGGATTTCCGGCCAATGAAATAGTACTGCCCATTCTGATCATGAGTTACCTGGCGGCCGGCTCAATGACGGAATTGAGCAGTATCGAACAGTTATCCAATTTATTCGTTGTTGAGCATGGCTGGACCTGGCTGACCGCAGCCTGCATGATGCTGTTCTCCCTGCTGCACTATCCCTGCAGCACAACCCTCCTGACTATTTGGCGGGAGTCCCGCAGCATAAAATGGACTGCGCTTTCCGCCCTTATTCCCCTGGTCATAGCCTGTATTGTGTGCTTTGCTGTCGCTCAGGCCGCAAGGTTATTGGGTTGGGTTTGAACTAATATGAATCTTATCATTTAAGCTTTCTTTTTCTTTTCGATATGTTTCAAATTCTTTATGCGTTTCAGGTTTTTCTTTAAAAAATTCAACAAAATCAGCCAGGCATTTCAGCGTTTGAGCACTCACGGTGTGCTCAATTTTTTCTGTCTCTTCCAGCAAGCCCTTTGTTATGCCCAGCAGTTTTAAAAATTCTTCAACGACCTGGTGGCGCTCCAGCAGGGCCTTGCCTATTCTCAGGCCTTTTTTACTGAGCATAATCATGCCGTATTTTTCATAATTTATAATTTCTATTTCCGCCAGTTTTTGCACCATTTTCGTGGCGGATGGAGGTTGGACATTCAGCGCGGCGGCCAGGTCATTGATCCTTGTAAAGCCTGTATCCCTGGAAAGGCGGTAGATCATTTCCAGGTAGTCCTCCATTGAGGCGGTCAGGAGATCTTGGTCTTTTTTCATATATTCACGGAAGGTAAAAAACTCTTTGTCCATTCATAAATCACCTCTTAAACAGCGGGGTTTACTAAATATTATGCGAAAAATCCTTTTTATTGCCTTATAAACAAAAATACGCTTTAAGAAATTAAATAAAAGCGCATTGAAAATTTTTGTTTTTATATTTATTGTATTCAACAGGTTTCACGATGCTTATAAAAAATTGTAAGGGCTTTTTGAACATAGCCGCTAAAGCTATTTTGCCTTTGTGATGCTACAGGTCCTAATCAAACAGCTTGCTTACCGAAAGGTCCTCGTGGATCCGGATGATGGCCTCTCCCAAAAGCGGGGCAACGGAGAGAACCTTAATCTTATCAATCATCTTTTCTTTGGGCACAGGTATGGTATTGGTAATAATCACTTCCTTGATGGGGGCTTCTTCTAAACGCTGAATGGCCGGACCTGACAGGACGGCATGCGTGCAGCAGACATATATTTCCCCGGCTCCCCACTGCTTCAGGGCCACCGCTCCCTTGCAAATAGTACCGGCAGTGTCAATAATATCATCGATCATAACAACGGTCTTGCCATGAATGCCCCCAATCAGACCGGCAACCTCGGCAACGTTGGGTTCAGGGCGCCGCTTATCAATGATCGCGATTGAGGCATTGACTCGCTCGGCCAGTTCCCTGGCACGGGTAACGCCGCCCAGGTCGGGAGAAACCACTACGATATCCTTGAGACCGCTCTGCAGAATATATTCCGCCAGAATGGGAACACCTGGCAGGTGGTCTACCGGTATATCAAAAAAGCCCTGGATCTGGCCTGCATGTAAATCCATGCAAAGTACTCTCCTGGCGCCGCTGGCAGTAAGGACGTTGGCAATCAGTCTGGCCGTAATTGGATCCCTCGCCCTGGTTTTGCGGTCCTGACGGGCATAGCCGTAATAAGGCAGAACCGCTGTGATTCGTCTGGCAGACGCACGCCTGACAGCATCAATCAGGATTAAGAGCTCCATAATGTTTTCGTTTATGGGTGTGCAGGTTGGCTGGATAATAAACACGTCCGCGCCCCTGACGCTCTCATCGATAGCAACTTGTATCTCCCCGTCACAAAAACGGGTAACTTTTGCTGCTCCAACTGACACGCCCAGGTACCTGGCTATTTCTTCAGCCAGATCGGGGTTGGCGTTGCCTGTGAAAATCCTAAGCCTGTTGCGCGAAGACATACTGTTACCTCCAAACTTCTTGTCCCGGCTGCCGTGAAGTCCTCCAGCTGCGCCGCTGGTTCTTCATTTGCCGGGAGGCTTATCTTACTACTTTAAGCATAGTTTGCTCTTAGTTGCTCTACACTAACATCCGGACAGGTCTGTTTATTATCAGTCGTCGCTGTCTTTTTCCCCAACAGCCCAATCCTTGATCACCCTCTGTCTGGCTCTTTCAAGGCCCAGCGCTCCTGGCGGAATATCTTTGGTGATTGTGGAACCCGCTCCGGTAACTGCACCGGCGCCAATTTCCACCGGCGCCACCAGGTTGGTATTACTCCCGATAAAGGCTCCGTCCCTGATAGATGTATGCCATTTGTTCCGGCCGTCGTAGTTGCAGGTGATGGTGCCTGCCCCAACATTTACATTATCTCCAATAGTGGCGTCTCCCACATAACTTAAGTGAGGCACCTTGCTGCCATCACCAATAACAGACTTCTTTATTTCTACAAAGTCGCCCACCTTGACACCCTGTTTTAAACTTGTTCCCGGGCGGATATAAGCAAAAGGACCTATATTGCAGCTGTCACCCATGCTGCTCTCTAAAACGATGGAGTTTTGAACAGTCACCCCGTTCCCCACAGAAGCGTTAACCAAGCGTGAGCAGGGACCTATGACACAGTCCTCACCGATCACCGTGCTGCCTTCTATAAATGTAAAGGGCAGTATGACAGTGTCCCGTCCAACCCGGACCTTGCGGTCCACAAAGGTGGAACGCGGGTCAACCACTGTAACACCGGATCTCATCAAATCCTCCAAAACCCTGTCGCGCAGGTAACGGTCCGCCTCGGCCAGCTGCACCCGGTCATTTATACCTGCTGTTTCCCTGGGGTCATTAATCAAGAAGGCTCCAACCGGGCGACCTTCGCCGGCCAACAGTTCAATAACATCCGTCAAATAATACTCTCCCTGAACGTTGGCGGGTGTGATTCGTTCCAGGGCGTTAAAGAGGCCGTCGAGCTCAAAGCAGTATACCCCCGTATTTATCTCCAAAACCAGCTTTTCTTCCGCAGAGGCGTCTTTATGCTCAACAATTTTAATCACTTTGTCCCGGGCATCACGAATCACCCTGCCGTAACCGGTGGGATCTTCCATCAGCGAAGTCAGCACTGTGGCAGCCAAGCCCGATGAACTGTGAAACCTCATCAGCTCAGACAATGTTTCGGACTTGATCAGAGGTGTGTCGCCGCACAGTACCAGCAGTTGCCCGCTGGTTCCTTTCAGAACAGTTCCAGCCTGCATCAGCGCGTGGCCTGTTCCCAGCTGTTCGGACTGAAGCGCAACCTGCGCCCTGCCTTCGACTTCGCGGGCCACCTGATCAGCGCCGCAACCTACCACCACCACTGTTTTTTCAATACCTGCGGCGGACACGGCATCCATAACATACGAGAGCATTGAGCTGCCGCTAAGTTTGTGCAGGACTTTTGGCAGCTTTGACTTCATCCGCGTGCCTTTTCCGGCCGCCAGAATAACCGCCGCCAGATTCATCCGGCGACCTCCTTTATTTTCTGCTTATTCACATTATTAGCTTATTCAACAAAAAATTTTCATTTCCTTTAATCATAAACAAAAAGAGAGCTCTGCGCTCTCCAAAAAGTCTTTAGATAGTTAAATAACCGAGGTGTATGCTTCAAGAACTGCGGACTGGATTACCTCACGGGCAGAGGAAGTGATCGGGTGAGCAATGTCACGGAATTCACCATCCGGAGTTTTTCTGCTGGGCATGGCCACAAACAGTCCGTTTTGTCCTTCTACCACCTTGACATCATGAATTACAAAAGCATCATCAAAAGTTACCGATACTATTGCTTTCATTTTTCCTTCAGTTAATACTTTTCGAACTCTTACGTCGGTAACTTTCATTTAATTCACCACCTTCCCTTCGGGTTACCGCTTTAAGAGTTAATTTCTCCACCAATTGCCAAATTCCTTCTTATTATCCAAATTTTTTAGAAAAGTTTTCCTTAATTATGAAATTATTTCCGGGCAGTACCCGATCTGGGATAAAACTGCCAGGATCTGGTCAATATGCTCTTGATCCCTGGTTTCCAGGGCCAGCTCAACCTCAGCCTGCTTTAAAGGAATACTTGGTTTGACGCGATCATGCGATATCGTGATGACATTTGCCCGTGCATCTGCCACGGCGCTCAACAGCTTACGGAGGTTTCCGGGCTGATCTGTTATAATTGCTCGCAGGCGGACGTACCGGCCGGACTTAACCAGACCTCGCTCAATAATAATTGATAGTATATTTACGTCAATATTGCCCCCGCTTAACAGGACGACGGTTTTAGCGCCGGACAGAGAGGTTTTTTTATGTACCAGCGCAGCTAATCCTACCGCCCCGGCGCCTTCAGCAACAATTTTTGACCTTTCCAGCAGCAGCAATACAGAGTTTGCTATCTCCTCGTCATCAACGGTAACTATTTCATCTACATACTGCAAAATAATAGGGAGCGTCTTCTCTCCCGGCTTCCTGATTGATATTCCGTCTGCGAAGGTACAAGTATGGTCGATTTCTTTGCGCCCGCCTTCCTTGAACGAAAGACTGGCAGCCTGAGCGCCGCAGGCCTGTACTCCAATGATGCGGATGCCGGGCCTGAGCTTCTTCAAGGCGACCGACATACCTGCTATCAAACCGCCGCCGCCTACGGGTATCAATATTGCTTCCATTTCCGGCATATCTTCGATTAATTCCAGGGCAATGGTTCCCTGCCCTGCCATGACCTCAACATCATCAAATCCATGCACATAAGTGGCTCCACTCAATTCCTGAAGTTCAAGAGCAAGACGGTAGGCCTCTTCATAACCCCCTTCTGCCAGAACAACTTTGGCGCCATATCGCCGGGTTGCCATCACTTTAGAGATTGGAGCGCCGTCCGGCATTACGACGGTGCACGGCATTCCCGCCCTGGTTGCGGCATAGGCTACACCCTGGGCGTGATTTCCAGCGGAGGCCGCAATGACCCCGTGCCTTCTCTCGTCCTCGCTAAGGCTCATCACCTTGTTGTATGCCCCGCGGATTTTAAATGAGCCTGTTTTTTGCATGTTTTCAAGCTTCAGGAATACGGAGTTCCCGGTCATCTCACTAAATGTGTTGGAAAAATCCAGGGGGGTATGGTGTGCCACTCCGGTCAGCCTTCTCCTGGCTTCAACTATTTTCTCCAGGGTCAAATTACCTGCCGTCAAAACATTTCCCCCTCTCCTTTTAAGCCTCAGTTACTATTTTGAGCGAGCCGGCCCATGCCTCCGGAGGCACTACACGATACACGCGGTTATTTACGTAATAGTCGCTTCCCATCAATATTTTTTTCTGTAAAATACCCGGCCCCTGATCCGCTACTACCCTGTAGATATTCCAAATGTTTTTATATCCCAGGTCAGTGGCAACCTCAGTAGTAAGAATCCAGGCCAGTTGTGGCGCTTTGACCAGCACCCCGGGCTCTACCAGGCGAGCAGCCAGCATTCTGATCTCATTCTGGGGCTCGATATAACCACAAGTATAGGCGCCCTCGAAAACATCTGACATTGTAGTCTGCTTTCCATCCATCATTACCGGCCCGATGATCTCGCTGGTCTTGTCCAGGGTGGACTGGTCTACGATCAGGTAATTCCCTATGCGTGTATTAAACTGTTCTTCCAGACACTCCCTCAGCCCGTCCTTGCCAGACCTTGCGTATATCTCTGAGATGGTGCTGCCGGCGCCGCCCTGAGAAACATGAACAAAAACCGGTACGCCAATGATCCCAACTGGTTCACTCGCGCCGCTGACGCTTAGTACAGTTACAGCTTTCAGGCGGTCTTTTTCAGTCCAGATGATTAAGGTATTATTATAAGCAATCGGCCCGGCAAGAGCATACGTGGCCCAAAAGTGGGCAGAAAGGACAATAAGCAGGGTAAAAAAGGACAAACTCCAATAGCTCCTGGCACGCATATAATAAATAGCCTCCTTTATCTTCCAGGAGTAGTATAAGACTCATAATGAAATTTTATTCTGATTATTATATAAATGGTAATTTATATACTCTGTAGGTTCTGCTCCTGCTCACGCCCTCTATACTTTGAATAACCCTGTTCATCATGGAGTTGTTCTCTTCAACCAGGGAAAATTCCATACCGGTCAACCCCTTAAGGCGGGCCCGCCTGGAAAGTTCTAGGAGTAGAGCTGCTTCAAGCCCTTTGAAGCGAAACTGCGGCAGAACCGCCAAAACAGCCAGACGGGCATCGCGCTGACCCGGAAAGAAAGCTGCTCTTTTCAAAGGGCAGACAGTCAGGCAAAGCCCGGCCGGCTGCCCGCTTATTTCAGTAAACAGAATCAGCTCGGTCTCACAAAAACCCTTAAGTCTATGCAATATTGCGGCGCCTTCACCAGGCGACAGGGGAGCAAACCCCCAGATCTCCCTCATTGAACCGTTATGAATTTCAGAAAACAGTTTTCCTTCGCGGGACAAGTCGTTAAGGTTCAAGCCCCGCAACAGCATCCCTTTTACGCGGCAGGCACGGGAGGCAACCCGCCCCAGCTTTTCCGGCAGTGGCCGGTGTAAATTATAATAGTAGGAATAAAGGTCTGTTTCTTTAACGAGGCCGCACCCGTCAAGAAGCGGCGCGTAATAAGGCGGGTTAAAGGGCATCCCGGGAAGATGGCTGCCCCCAAAACCTTCTAACAGCAGCCCCAGGCGCTCGTGAGGAGTGAAATCCACAGGACCGGTCATTTGTTTTTTCCCCCTGGCGGCCAGCCATCTGGAAGCTCCTTCTAATAATGCTTTAACCACTTCAGTGTCATTATATATTTCGAGGTGCCCGAAAAACCCGTCGGAAACATCCTGGTGAGCGCTGGCGGTGATCCGCCCAACCAGGAATCCATCCCTAAGCGCCAGGAAAGGCTGTGCTTCGACACTTGCAAACAAAGGATCTTCCCTCGGGCCTTGCCCGCCTGCTAACGGGTATATGGGCGCCATGTAGAAGTTCCTGTAAATGTTACGTGGAAAAGAATTAAAAGCACGCACTTCATCTTGAGATGAAACCTTTATTACCTTTACAGACATCAAGCTACCCCCGGCTTTTTAATCACAGGGTATGCCGCCAGGTATAACTTTGCCACAAAATAAAAAAAGCCCGGTTTTTTACCGGACAAGCCCTTAACGGTTTGAAGTGATCACACTTGCTACTTCATGGTCTTGAGAACCAGCTCCAGATCTCCTGGTTTATCCACATCAACCCCAACTTCAGGGAATGCTGAAACTACCACAATTCCCCTGATCCCGCCCAGCAGCTGTGATACTTTTGCCTGAGCCTCCCGCAGGGATAGGGTGCGCAACAGAAACTTAATCACAAAACCCAGACCCAGCAGCCTGCAGAGCCGCAGCGGGCTTTTGCGTAGGGTAATAATCTTTTTGCCGTTCTCAGCACACTTTTTAAAAACAGCAGGATTAATCAGGAACAGGTTCCCCCCGGTAAAAACGTCCTCCTTCATTCTCACATACGTCCGCCTGGTTGAAGGAAATTTTTCTTCAACCACCTGTTTTTTTATGACTGGATAATACAGATCCCCGGACATGTCCCCGCAGAGATCGAGGAAATCATCTACTGCCCTGGAGGTCAGCATAGGAATATCAGAGGTGACCAGCAGCACCCTTTTTGCTTCAGGCAGGCCGTTTAAGCCTGACTCAATGTTTTCCATAATGCCGCTGCCGGAGTTTGCAACAGCTACCCTTTCCCCCCTGAAAATCTGAGAAAGTTCTGCAACCGGACCAATCACCAGCACATTGCGGATATGTTTTGAGCCCAGCAGCGCGTCCACCACATATTCCACCATGGCCTTGGAGCCAACCGGTATCAAAGCCTCGTAGCGTGCCGAACTGCACTCCTTAAGCGGGCCGTCGTTGCCACTCCCGGCAAGGACAACGGCATCAACCATTAAGCCTCTTCCTCTCTAAGGGCATCTAAAAGATTCTGTTCCGCGTTTTCCATATGCTCCCTGGCCAGATGCTGGGCCAAGTCCACATTGCGGTCACATATAGCCTCAACAATTTTCTTGTGTTCGTCTATGGCAATCTTAAGCCGTCCCGGCTGTGACAGGGAAGTCATTCTGAAACGGAAGATCTGCTCTGCCAGAAGCGTAATAATATGAAGCAGGCGGTGGTTTCGTGATGTCTTGTAGATTAAATCATGAAAGGTGGAGTCTACCTCGACAATAGCACTGATATCGTCACCGCTTACATTAATTTTAACCAGTGACATTTCAAGCTGGTCCATTTCTTCATCGGTGATCCGCTCCGCAGCCAGGCCGGCGGCAAGACCCTCCAGTGCTGCCCTGACTTCAAACACGTCAGCTATATCCTTAACGGTGACACCGGCAACATACGCGCCCTTGCGAGGAACCATCGCAACGAAACCTTCCAGTTCCAGCTTGCGGATAGCCTCCCTGACCGGCGTGCGGCTTACACCCATTTCTTCTGCGAGCTGGATTTCCATTAAACGTTCCCCCGGCTTGAGCCTGCCCAGAATGATAGCTTCCCGGAGGGACTCAAAAACCATTTCCCGCAGGGGCTTGTAATTATCCAGTTTTATTGGCACAAGTCTTGACTCCATAATTACCCTCCCGATAATAGTAATAAAAATGAAATTAATACTATTTTAACTTTTCAAGGCTTCATCTGCAAGCATGCTGTTTTTATGGGTTAAATGTGCCGCTTACCAGCACCTGCTCACCGGAACCCTGATAGCGTCCGGCGACCAAGTGTGCAGCTTCCAGGTCAGCTGCCAGCCCAAAAACTGTCGGGCCGCTGCCGGACATGACAGCGTTTATAGCTCCTGCCTTGATGAGTTTTTTCTTTATTGACAAAATATCCGGGTGCATCCTGATGGCTACCGGCTCCAGAGCATTTGCCAAAAGACCGGCAATCCTGGACAAACTGCCTTCAAATATGGCTTCGGACATAGCACGGCTGTCGGGCTTCACCTGCACTGAACCGGTAGAAAAGGCGCCGTATACGGAAGCGGTGGAGATGCCGAACGGAGGCTTTACCAGTACCAGTCCCAACCGGGGGCAAGGAGAAAGCTGCTCCAGTTTTTCTCCTCTACCCTTTGCCAGCGCCGTTCCGCCCACCAGGCAAAACGGCACATCAGAACCCAATTGCTCCCCGAGTGTCAAAAGCTCGCTCAGTGAAAGCCCGAGTCCCCACATCTTATTCAAAGAAACGAGTGTTACCGCAGCGTCTGCCGAGCCTCCGCCCAAACCGGCCTCAACTGGAATATTTTTAACCAGGCGAATATGCACACCCGTCCTGATTTTGCAATACGCGCGCAGGAGAGACGCTGCCCGGTAAACCAGGTTGTCTTCTCCAGGGGGGACACTGCTGCCCACAACCGCAAGAGAAATGTCATCCTCTCCGGTGGGACTGAATTCCAGCTGGTCGTGCAGTTCTATGGACTGCATCACCATCTCTACCTCGTGGTAGCCATCCGGCCTTTTCCAAAGAACATCCAGGGTCAGGTTTATTTTCGCCCTGGCTGGAACCTTTAAAATCATGGGCGCACCCCGCTTCTTTCCGGTATAAGTTAGCTGCCATCTTGCAAAAATCCTTTTTAAAAATTAATTAAAATGTTCAATAAAAAGTTTTGCTTCATAAGATTTAAAGAGGCTTTGTACAAACAGCACAGTTTTAATTTTAAGGTCAATGTACCTTGACTACTATGTACAGTAAAGGAGGAAAATATTAGTGGTTAAGATGGCGCGCTCATTTGGCAGTCAAATAACTGTCAACCTCGCCACCAGGCGGCTTACTTACTTTGAGGGCGGGCACACGGTAAACAACTACCCTGTTGGTGTTGGTAAGGCCTCCACCCCGACGCCTACCGGCAGTTATATTATAGTTGTAAAAATAGTGCATCCGGGTGGAATGCTGGGAACCCGCTGGCTGGGACTCTCTATACCTACCGGCAACTACGGTATCCACGGGACCAATAACCCGTCTTCTATTGGAGGGTATGTATCCAACGGATGCATCAGGATGTATAACCGGGACGTTGAGGAGCTTTTTACCAGGGCTCAGATCAACATGCCGGTGGAAATCATTCCGGGAACCGGGGTATTAAAGCCAGAGAGCGCTCCATCCAATCCTCAGGTTGGAAAGCGGACACATGTTGTTCAGGTGGGGGATAGCCTGTGGGCAATTGCCAGGAAGTACAGTGTGGATCTGAACCAGATCATCCAGGTTAACAATATTACCAATCCCAACGTGATATTCCCTGGACAGACTATTATAATTCCTGGTTAATCTTTTAGTGTCCAAATGCTGATTGAGCAATATGCGACAGGGATGAACATAACTGAAAGCAGGTGGGGCTTTGGGAGGTATTCTGCTGCTGGGACTTATCGCCGGTCTCGGTACCTGCCTGGGCGCTCTGCTGGTCACCATGTGCGGGCGCCTGCGGCCGGGCGCCATCTCCTTGCTGCTGGGGTTTGCCTCCGGTGTTATGATGGCTGTTATTATATTTGACCTGCTGCCGTCTTCACTTCTCTACGGAGGTCCCCGGATCGCGCTTGCCGGCTTCCTGGGGGGGATTGGGCTCATGCTGACCCTTGATGTGGCCCTAAATAGTTTATCCGCCCCCAGTTTAAAGGGAAGCGGCTACATCAAAATGGGTTATCTTATTGCCATCGGGATCGCACTGCACGATTTCCCCGAGGGCCTGGCTATTGCAGCTGGTTTTGCAGCCGCTGACAAATTTGGTCCACTGCTGGTGCTGGCTATCGGTATTCACAATATCCCGGAGGGGATGGCTACCGCAGCACCCCTGAGGTACGGCGGAATGAGCGTGAAACGGGTGCTGGCGTTAAATGCCCTGATCAGCCTGGTTACCCCTCTGGGAGTCTTTGCCGGCCTGCTGCTGGTAGAGGCCTCACGGTCCTTTATCGGTTTGCTCCTGGCATTTGCCGCAGGAGCCATGATCTATATCGTACTGAACGAGCTGGCGCCGGAGTCGCGAAGGAATAACAAATACCTCGCCTATGCGGGTATGGTTACCGGCCTGGCCTTAATTTTAGTACTGGCATTTATTGTTTAAGAATCAACCATGCTCCCCCCGCCATCAATAGGGTTCCAAGAACGTTGTAAATGCTGAACGGGATCTTTTGCATTCCAAACAGCCCGAAGTGATCGACCAGGCCTGCCGTAAAAACCTGCCCGAGGATTATGGCTGTTGTGGCTGGCGCCACTCCTACCTTGGGGATGCTCAGAATAACAAGGTAGATAATCAATACCCCCAGTATGCCACCCAGATATGTATACCAGGGGGCTTTTAATATTTCGGTCAGGCAGCCGTCCCCAATCCTGCAGACAAATAGCAGCGCCACCACCAGCAGAAGCCCCCGTGAGCTGTACAATAAAGGTTGTCTCCCATAAGCCCACCACCTTGCCAAGAGCTGAGTTGATAGAACCCTGGATGGCCATGGCAACTCCGGATATGGCAGCTACGACCAGGGGAAAAAGCTTCAATGACATAACAAACCCCCTCGACATATTACCGTAGGTCTTGAGGTTAGTTTTTTCGCTCTTACCAACGTTTATTCTAACACTTGACCATTCTGCACAGCGGAGTTGCCAAGGACAGGCGCAATTTGTAACAGAACCAAGTATAAATTCATAAAATGATCAGAGGAATTTTATTAATTATCTTTTGATTTCGGGAGGTGAATATCTTGAATCGCCTTTATAACTCGCTGCTCTTCCTGATCGCGAACACGTCACGCGCAGAAAAAAACTTGGAACTCATAATGTTGATGTTGCAGTCAACAACTGAGACCATCAAGAACATCAAAAGCGGTATGGACTCCTTTCAGGCTTCTGTCTTAAAAATGACGCAGGATATGCAGGACTCATCAAGCAGCGGGGAATAATCAGGGGCGCCTTTTTACAGGCGCCCTATTGCTTCCTGAGATGTTATTGAATAGCCGCTTCACCGTTTAATAAGCTGGCGGCCTTTCGCCTGCCTTCAGCAACAGCGGCGGGTTTATTCGCCTTTGCCCAGCATGGTAACGCCACCTAGGCCTTTTTTCGCTCTTCCAGCTGGTCCCACTTCATAATCTTTGGAGTTTCTCTCTTCTGGCCATCATTGGCTCCCGCGCTTTTCGCGGCGGCAGGCTCAACTTTTTTTACTGACCCGGCGGCAGCGGAACCAACTGATGCCGGCGACTGCTTTACGGCGCCTGATTCAGTTTTTTGCGCCGGCTGCGCCGGCTTTGTGCCGGAGCCCATCAAACCCGCCAGCATGCTTGTGAGGCTTCCCAGGTCTAAGTTTTGACCTCCGAGAGCCCCCAGCAGGTTCATCAGCACCGCCGGGTTGATTCCCTGCCCTCCAGGCGCTCCACCACCCTGACTTCCAAGCATTTTAACAAGCATGCTGATGATGCTGTCCAGTGAGGGGCTGTTTCCCTGAGCACCCGTCTGTCCTAACGCAGGCATAGCGGCAGATCCCGGAACAGGCAGGGATATAGTAGAGCCGCCCCCAAACCGCCGGCCGATCAAACTTAGTATACTCATCAAATTAACTGAACTGATATAGAGCAGCATGGTTTCTTGATCCATTCCGTATCTTGACTGCTGCTCTAAAAGCCTGACTACCGGCTCCTCCAATATACCGGCCCCTTTTGTCTCTTCCGTCAAAGGTATCAACTCCCCAAACCTTTAAAATAAGCCCGGTATGTTAGGAATATTTAATCCACCGGTCATTTTACCGATCTCATTTTTTATGATCTGTTTTGACTCCACGATAGACCTGTTGATAGCGCTGATCACCATTAGACGCAGTGTTTCCAGATGTTCCTGATCCAGTAATTTCGGGTCTATTTGAACATCTAACACCTCCTGTTGACCGTTTATTGTGATCCGAATCGCTCCCTCGCCTTCACTTACCTCGATTGTCATGTTTTTCAATTCCTGCTGCAATCTCTGAATTTCGACGATGATGGAGCCCATATTGTTAATCATTTCTCTCCCCTTTCCATGCAGAAGATCCATTATAGAATATATTCGTTAAAGGGGTAAAACGTTAGTTATTTTG
>DFAP01000101.1 GCA_002365855.1 Pelotomaculum sp. UBA3103
TTGAAGAAAAATGCAGCAAAACTAAAGTTATGGTAGGTATGGAGCCGACAGGACATTACTGGTTCAATATCGCTCAAAAACTCAAGGATCACAGCATGAAAGGTCAGGTCGTATTTTCCAGCACAAACCGCAGGAAAATCTCCACCTTACCCTTGACTTCACAGATGTGAGGTAAGCGTATCTTTTTGCAGAATTACGAGTTTAGGGACTAAACTGAATTTGACAATTCCACCTGGCGGAAGATGATTATAACAAGGTCTTTGAGGCCGGCGATAACTTCAAAGTGGTATATTGTTGCAGTAAACATCTTCACAGAACTGTTCGGGATTGAGGTACGGGCCTGGTCTATGAATCCACATTGAACGAATCCGGATGGATGATTGAAGTCCAGGCAAAGAAAGGGCCGAATGTTTTTTACCATGCGTCCTTAATGGTTATAACCTCCGAATTACGGTAATAATTATAGACAAGCTGTATTTTGGAGGTTATAATTAATGGATAAGTACAATAAAGAAAAATGTACTCAATCAAAAGGAGGCCTTAAGATGGCCACACAACTTCAACCTACACCAACCTTATATGGTAAAGACGCTATAGCCGTTATTGATCAGATAAAGAAAAAACCTACTGAGGAGCAGAAAGAGGCCATTGAAAAACGGCGTGCTTTATATGCAAGAGTCAAGAAAAGGGGACTAAGATAATTTGTCTCAGTATGGGTTTAATTTAGATGATGTTGAGTTGGCTAGAATGACCAGGGACGATACTGGTAATCTAGCCAATTTTGATTGCAACAATAGCGAAATGAACAGATTTTTTAGGGATGAAGTATTCTATGAGCAAGAGCAAGGCATGAATACGACAATTCTTCTTTTCTATAAAGGCGAACTGGCGGCAGCATGCTCTATTTGCTGTGATGGAATTACTTTAAGCCCTACCGAAAAAGAAGATGAGGGTGTACCGTATTCAAAAGTACCGGCTATAAAAATTGCTAGACTGGGCCGGGACGTTAAATTTAAAAACCTCGGACTTGGAAAGTTCTTGATCGAATTTGTTAAGCAGTTAGCGTTTGAGCTCAATGAAAACACTGTGGGAATAAGGTTTATAACTTTGGATGCTTATCCGGAAAGGGTAGAGTATTATCGTTCAGAAGTGGGGTTTTTGGTTAACGAAAGAGGCACTAAAAGTAGGGTTATAAGCATGCGTGCTGATATTTATGAAGCCTGATGGTTGCGTTTTGCTTATACGACAGACGTTTTCTAAACCCGGTATGTCATTTGACAGCCGGGTTTGTTTTTTTGTTGAGTCATGCGACCCAGATTGATATCTCAAGGCCATCGAGGATTACCTTGTAAATAGTCGGGGAAATAGTAGCAAGTACCTTTTACTTCCCATCGTTCAGAAACAATGTTTTCATCTCAAAAAAGTTTTTGATTGTTTGGGATGCAAATATCGAAGATAGAAATCTCCCACTTTTTCCGGTTGCCCGGTTGTGGGAGATGGTAGCTGATCCGCTTATTTTAGACGGTGAGTATATAATTTTAGCCCTTTACAAATTACATGGCCTTCTTTTGGATGACCCGAGAAGCTTCGGAATTTATTCCGGAGAGTCGTCACTTAGCCATCTTTTCTAATCTTGCGACTCTGGAAACAAGATAACCGGTGTCAATTTCAATACTGTCCAACCGCTGGTCAAAGTGTTTCTGTAAATTTTCGATTTGGTCGCCTCGCAGAGTATAGCCGTCGAACAGTGCGCCAATCTTTTCTATAACTTCGCTTTCCATGCGGGCTTCATGTTTCCGCTGGCCTGTTTCAAGCGATTCCATACGGCTTTCAAGTTTCTGTTGGCCGATCTTAAGGCCGGAAACGTCAGAGATAAGTTCTTTCTGGCCATCTTCCAGGCCGCCAACACGCTGGTTAAGGTTTTTTAGTTCACCTAAGATTTCTTTAAGAATTTTTTCGCTCACTATATTAGTCCTCCCGGGTGGGAAATAGTTGCCATTATTTTAACACAGTGCCATAAAAAATGGAACGGGTTGGCCGCTTAAAAAACAAGCCGCCAGACCTAACGCGGAGCTTTTTACCTGCCAACCGGCTTTATTATTCTTCTTTCCATCCAGCGGGTCCCCGGTTAAGCTCACCATGGTGGGCAGGTATTATGTGTAACAACAAGTTTTTGTAGGCAGATTTTGAAGGATATGAAACCGCCAGAGCAGTGCTGAACTGGACTTGCAAATGTAGTATGTCTAATGGCTCATCGGGCTCCATGACTGTGGCTCAATTTATACCGAGCTGCTGGCTCACTCAGTTCCGTACGTGTGGCTCCCGTGGCGCGTAATATTACGCAGGAAAGGATTTTATAAAGCCTAAAGCCTCTTTAGTCTTCATACATCCATTCCTGTATTATGTTACTACCTGCCTGGAGCCTAAGAAGATTAGCAAGTGATCAAATGCGATATTATATATAAGGGTGACTTTATTGAAAAAGCAAAAAGAAAAAGATATAACTTTGGCGGATATACTCCGGACCCGAGCTAGATGTAAATCCGTGCTTGGCTCACTTGCAATTGAGGGTAACCCTTTTGCAGCAAAACATCTTGAAGCAATACAAAATATGGATATATTTGATCAATATTTTTATCTCAAAAAAGTATTTGATGGTTTGGGATGCAAATATCGAAGATAGATCTCTTGACTTGTTTTTATAAGGTGTCCTCTTTTTGACGCTTACATTGAAATAACCAAGCAGGTGAGTAGAGGGTTATAAGATGCAGAAATGCTTTTCAGTCAATACACGCAGACGTGAGGAACTTGTTGACATTACATCCGAGGTAAGGAAAATCGTTGCCGAGTCAAAGGCTAAAACCGGTATTGTCAATGTGTATGTTCGTGGGGCAACAGCAGCGATAATGATTCAGGAAAATTGGGATGAAAGCGTTCAAAATGATGTTACAAGCTTTTTGAAAAAGATCCCAAGAGGAGTTTGGGAACACGATCAGCAGGATGGAAACGGAGGACGTAAAAAGATTTGTGTAAATGGTTATACTTACCATAAAAGGAGCTGACCATTTATGCAAGACTTACAAGACAAAACCATTAGAG
>DFAP01000136.1 GCA_002365855.1 Pelotomaculum sp. UBA3103
GCGAGTACTCTAAATCCCCGCTGAGCGAGACCTTTTGCCAGGTTAAAGGCAATGGTCGTTTTGCCTACTCCGCCTTTTTGATTTGCTATTGCTATTATAGCCACAAGATGCCTTCCCTTTAAAATATATAATCATGCGGCTTTCCGTATTTACGGATTTACGGCAAGCCGTATATCTGTCTGCAGTTTGGTCGAGTCCTCCAATAAAGCCCCCGGCCATTTATATGCTGTTGATTCTTTCATCTCTCCTTTTCCACCAATGATAGTTGTCGCTCTCTCATAAGTTTGCGTATTCCCTCTCCCTGCCCACAATGAGTACATCTAAAATAAATCCGATCCTGACGGTTGATGCAAGCAACGACTGTCATCTGATAATTATTTTTACTGCACCAAAAAATACTTGCCATTTTGAATCTGCCACATAGGGGGGTATTCCCAGTGACTTCTTTCTTAGACAGCCTACAGATATGCGAGGAGTGATAGAAATTACAATATTTGCATGTTCCTCTAAAAACGGGTTTCTTCTTGCTCATTGATTATATAGTTCCTTTGTCATTCTACAACACCGGTTGCGCTGATCGCCATGGTAGATCTGCCTGGTTACCAAACAAGTCCGGTTGAATCTGAATTCCTGTTGTATTGAGATCCTTCTCCGTATGGATTGTGCCTCCTTTTCTGATATGCTGGACATCGACTCCCTGCTCCCTCAACACCCTGCCAATCAGGAGCCTACGATGGCAGTCTGTGGGATCTTCCTCACTGCACATCAAGGCTATCCGGTAGCCGCGAACTATTCCTTTCATCAAACGCGATATTCCGGTCTGAAAAGAAGCTGACCCGGCCAGACGGTCGTACATAACATAACGTCTATAATCATAGAATGTTTCCTCTCTTGGCTTCCCACCTATTGAGTCGCCCATGTAGATATACATTATGTTGTCCGAGGAAAGAGCTTGATGGATCTGGTCTTTGCCAAACTGTGTCGCATATTTTGAATACGGTCGAGACCGTACATCTACAACTACATCAATCTTGAAAGTTTGCAGGAGATCGAGAAATTGCGGAACCGGAATGTTAGAATGGCCGATGGTATAAATGATTTTCTTGTTTTCTTTGATCATGTTGGTCAGTTAGAACTTCATCCTTTTCAAATATTCCTTGGCATCCTGCTAAAGCACATTGGTATAAACCAATGTGCTGACTATATTGGAATGTCCCATTAGGTTACGCAACACGGCAAGGGGGCATACCGGCGCGGGTTGCGTTAGAAGCAAACTCGTGACGAAAGGTAGAAGGAATTCCCCTGCCCTTTTCTATCCCGGCTTTCTATCCTCAGCCTTTTTAAAAAACTCTGTATCCATGCCTAATTCGCCTCTTTATAGTCCGATCCCATTCCTTACGAGCCATATCCAAAGATGCAAAAATTGTAGATCTCTTTCTCTTTCTCACTCTGTCCTATCCGTCCCCATTCCTTGATAAGAATAGGGAAAGGCATACCGGTATCCATGCTCATTTCATAAAACCGTTTTCGATTGCTGACAATAGCTATGTTATGTAATCGAATTGTATATTTCATGTGCTCAGTGGAATGTTATAAAATCCTTGAGAAACGGATATAATGTTTCTATTACCTCATCATTGAACTGCTGCCGTTCCTTCTCCGATCGCTGATTATATTCGATAGGAGGGAAACACAGCCGTTCGTTATCTTTATGGTCTTCCCTTTTAGGATCAATTATGTCTGTTATTTTTTTTGTAGGCATGGTTCCAACTCCCGTAGTTTATATTTTTAAATTTATCCCGTGCGCCAGTGCAAATTCTGATAAAACTTTTTTCTTCTCTTTCCTATCCGGTATGAATTCAGCAAAACTGAACAAGCGCGGTAATAATCATATTCCTGATTTTCTCTCTTCTTTCCCTTTCCAGACTTTTAATACTCAAGACAATAAAATTATACGCACTTGGTCTGTTGTTTAGCCAGACCCCCCAAAGTACCCCCTGTAGGACAAATAAAGGGGTTTATTTTATGAGGTTCAACTCGGGCTGCTCTCTGTTTGGATGCCAGATAAGTTCGGCGGCCCCCGGTTGTTCATTTTCTGCGATCTTGGTAAATAGATAGTTGAAGACTTCTAATGTTTCATCGTCTATATCCGGATCATGCATCCACCTGTCTTTTTCGTACCCGCCTTTGATTACTTTTAAAGCCATTAAATGTATCCTTTCATGTGCAAAGTTTAGAAAGGTAAAAGAACTTATTTGATGAGGCGAATCTCTGACAACTTATCTTTTGGGCAAACATCCCATATCACATTAGCTGCCTGGGGTCTGTCTTTGGCGACCGTTCGGAGAAACTCGTTGAAGAATTCTATGTCTTCATCGGAGTAAGCATCTCGATCATGGCCCCATAAACCTTTTTCGTATCCACCTTTAATGACTTTCAAACTCACCTCTTTTTTCTCAAAATGCGCAATAAATGGGGTAGGCGAGCAGCGCAAATGCTATTCGCATTTTACTTGCTCGCTTCGTGCATCCCCTAACCCCCGAGGGAAAAATAAATAAAATAATCTCCCGCGCGCGTGAATATTAACTTAATATATAACAAAAACAAATTAACAGGGTACTCCTTGCAGGTCAAACATTGGGTATTATTCCCTGTAGGGCATATATTGATAAAGGGGACAATCATAAATCATGCAATCTGCTTTGCCGTCAATATAATATCCCATA
This sequence comes from Pelotomaculum sp. UBA3103, assembly GCA_002365855.1. GTDB lineage: Bacteria > Bacillota > Desulfotomaculia > Desulfotomaculales > Pelotomaculaceae > UBA3103. The sequence continues at coordinate 2,727 of DFAP01000136.1, forward strand.
CACTGATAACAGTGAGCCAGCAATGCTTCACCACGGGTCAAGCGTTTTCCGCTTATATATTTCAGCAGTTCTTTTTTGCCTCTTGCGCGCGGCGCCGATTCTACTGTTTTGTATTTGTTCAGTTCGATACCCTCCCCCCCCTGCCATCTGCGCTGCCCTAATCCGTACCAACGGAAGTATCTCTGCGGCAGCTCCAAGTTCCTCTCTCGCCGCAGCGACATATTTATCTTGCTCATGCCTCGACAACCTTCTAAACTTGTTAATCATTTCTTCCTGTAGAAGCCGATCATGAAGAAGCTGTTTTTCTTCCTTAACCGCCTTCGCCCGCCGTTCTTCTTCCCGTTCGACCCGTTCCGTCTCCACCTTCTCTCGATCTGCCTTAGGTGCGTAACCTACTGGGATTGCTAACTTTCCTGCCGCCGCAAGTGCTTTGAGCCTAAAAAGATATTTATCTTCGTTCTTGATTATTGTGCCACTAACCCTTTGAAATTCCATAACATCTCTACACAAGGCTTCGCAGTTGCTTTTTGAAATTTCGGGAAAACAACTACTACGTGTCCGATCTGTTGTTGTGGTTGTGTTAGGGTTGTTGTTAGGACTGTTATAAGATTGGCTGGATTCGCACTTTCGTTTGGCTGGATTCGCACTTTCGTTTGTGCAGTTTTTGTACTTTCCATTGGCTGTATTCAGACAAACCAGTGATTTCGACAAGTTACATTCAATAATACGATAGTGAACCGTTGGGTTTCCGAACGCTTTTTTGATTTTGTTTTCGATAAGCCCTTGACTTTCTAAGTCTTTTCGGGCTTTACGACATTGATATCGCGATAGGCACAATTCATCTTGAATTTCTCTGTCTGTTTTCCATATCCATCCCTCCTCCTTCGCCCCCTTTCCCGTCCAGAAAACCAATTCTGATAAAAGTAACGCTGATGGGATATCGCCCGTCAGCTTAAAAAATGCCCTGGAAAAAGTGATCGTATTTCGTTGACCCGCGAACTCCCTGATGATTTCGATTGCGCGCTCCCCTGAAATGGTATAATCTTCTTCATCGGTGAGGTTTTCCTCGCCAGTTTCGAACGCACCCTGGTCAGGCCCGCCAAAGTCTTCCGGGGTGCTTTCTTTTTTATTGTTCATTTTTCCTCCTTTCTTTTCGCTGGATGGTAATTCTTTTCAACGAAATCAATTATATCCGCGTTCCTAAAAAAGATTCTCGACCCCAAACGATAAAATGGGAGCCTCTGTTCCCGGACCCATTTCCGGACGGTCACCTGAGCGATTCGGAGATTTTCCGCTACTTCGGGCACTGTAATCATTGTTTTTATCATCTATATACCTCCTATATTTATTATGTCCAGTACTATACCTTTCTCTTTGTACTATACCATACATCTTCTCCTACGTCCAGTCTTTTTTTGCTTTATAATTGACATTCAGTTCTATAAGTTCTACAATCATTTTTCTAAAATACTTAAGGAGGGGCCAAATGAACACAGGAGAAAGATTAAAATTGCTCAGAATATTGGGAGGTTACAACCAAACATATATAGCCGACCTGGTCGGGGTCAAGCAAAGGACCATTGCTGGGATAGAGTCATCACGCGCGCGGCCCCGTGCCTCGGTAATTGATATTTTGGGTAAAGTTTATGGGTGTTCGCCTGATTGGCTGACCGAGGGAAAACTGCCTGCCTACCCCAGCTTATGGGGTTATACCGCTGTTCCGAACGAGCGATTATTGGTACTGGATCAGCCTGTCCGAACACGAAAGCTCAATGAGCTTGATGACTTTTTGCGCACCTCCTTCGTAGACTTCTTGCGAGAAATGGCGATCTCTAATTATTATATTGCCAGTGCCGATGAGATACGAAAAATATATGTTTTCCCCCTATCCCTTCCGGTGTTCTTTGCACTGAAATGCAAAGCTGAATTCTGGGATGCCGTTGACTATGCAACATCTCAAACTAACCTGAAGATGGTGAAACAAGTTACCATGACCTCTGCCGAGATAGACTGCATAGACGATCCGCAAAGCGGCTGTACAATTCTTGCCATTGTCGAAAAAATGCTGGTATTGATGGATCTTGTGAAGCCGGGAATAGCTAAAGAGCAGTGGATACCATTCCTCGAAAGTCCGGCATTGAAAGATATTGATAGACAGGCCAAAATGATCTACAACAAAAAGGTTGACGAACTATCTAAAATGATTATAGAAAATAATATTGAATTTTTTGATATCTGGGAAAGTCTGAAAAAATACAACAGAAATTACCATGGTGGCCTGAATCCTGTGGAAGTTTGGGAAAAACAAATTAAGGTTCTCAAAGAGTATAAGGGGTAACCATGGCCCTACTCCAGGAATGCCCGCAATGCAAAAAAAGGTACAGTATCCACAGAAAACTCTGCACCTGCGGTTTCAAGTTTGAAAAAGCCTCGGGGAAAGTGTACTGGATCGAGTATTACCAAGACGGAAGGAAAAGACGGGAAAGAATCGGCACGAATAAAGCCGCTGCTGAACACAGGCTACGGGAAGTCCTGTCTCGAAGGGCGGAAGGAAGGGTTGTAAAAAAAATAAAAGATCCCACCTTTGACGAGTTAAAAAAGTGGTATCTTTCTTTGCCGCAGATAAAAAACAAGAAATCATACGACAGGGATATTCTTTCCCTGGAAAAGCTGACCTCCTTTTTCTCCGGGAAACACATCTCTTCAATCTCGGTTAACCAGGTGGAAGCGTATCGACAAAAAAGACTCAGTGAGAATTCGTATAGAAAGCATAAAACCCGAGCGGCCACAGTAAATAGAGAAATTGCCTGTCTGCGCCACATGCTGAATTTAGCAGAACAAGAAGGAAAGATAGAATCTATACCTTTTAAGGGTCTGAAAGCCTTAAAAGAGCACAACACTAGGGACCGGGTTTTGAGTCATGACGAATTTGAACGCCTTATCTCCAACTGCCCGCCACATACTGCACGGATAGTTGCTGTGGCGTATTATACGGCCATGCGAAGGGGTGAGATATTGAGGCTTCGCTGGGATCGGGTGGACCTAAAGAACGGTTTTATTCGTCTTCTTCCTGAGGATACCAAGACTGACGAAGACCGGGCAATACCAATACACCCCGAAATTGTGAAGATGCTGCGATCTATGCCACGTGATATTCACGGCTATGTGTTTACATTGAATGGAAAACCGATCGGTGATATCAGGAACTCATTCCGGGCGGCTTGCAAAAGGGCAGGGATTGAGAATTTCACTTTCCATGATTTACGGCATACGGCCATAAATAACTGGCGTCTCCAAGGGCATGATTTCTTTCGCATTATGGCCGTCTCTGGACATAAGACTATGAGCGTTTTTAAGCGATATAATACGGTATCTGAAGACGAATTAAAGACCCTCGTACCGCAAATATCATAGAAAAATCGCTTTTACAGAATTCGGTAAACCTTTTTTATTATCCCCCTTTGAATCACCAGCAATCTTTCTTCAGCTCCGCGCATCCCCACCTATATAGCCACCAACGAAAGAAAGGGGCTAACCAATATTGGCTAACCCCTTGTTTTAATTGGTACGCCCAGAAGGATTCGAACCTTCGACCTTCGGATTCGTAGTCCGACGCTCTATCCAGCTGAGCTATGGGCGCGCACCAATACCAAAAAATGGCGGAGAGAGGGGGATTCG
>DFAP01000110.1 GCA_002365855.1 Pelotomaculum sp. UBA3103
CATTATACGAGGAGGAGAAAGACAAAATTGACCAGGCGGGAAATATTTTTTATTGTTTCATTAGTTTGCTTAGGTATTTTCCTTTTATTTGGAACTTACATGTGGAAAGAAACTAAAGCTAATGCAAAAGAAATGGAATTTAATAAAGAGACCTATACCAAACAGTTAGAAGAGCTGCAGAAAGAGGAACAAGCTGCTAAGACTGGTCAGACCGGCACTGCAAATACTCAGCCCTCCAGCCCCGCTAACACTGCAGTAAATCCAAATACCGCGGCAACTTCCAGCGGCAGTCCGAAAGTGTCTTCCAACGCCGCTGCGGCGGCGGCGTCTAAAATCAACAGCCTTATTAATTCAGAATCCAAGGTGGGCGATATTGTTAAACTCGGAGACGTGGAAATGATAGTAACGAAGTCCACGGCCAGACATAAAGTAATTGAAATAACTTTAACAGGAAACACTCCGCAGCAACAGCCCAAGCTTATACTAATGGAATATAACCGTATACTTTATGAAATTCCGGCAGATGTCGATGTAAATGTGGACATAACGGATAAAATCGTAATTGATAAATCTCCGATCGTTGATGAAGAGAAAAAAGCCGGAAAATAACCCGGCTTTTTTTTCATGCTGTTCGGTTTATAGCCTCGGCCAGTATCTCAACCACGTAATCCAACTGTTGTTCTGTCAGATTATTGAAAAACGGAAGAGCCAGTGTTAAGGAAGCGGCACGCTCCGTATTGGGAAAATCTCCTTCCCGGTAGCCAAATATTTCTCTATAGTATGGCTGTAGATGTAGAGGCGGGAAATACGGCCTGCAGTCAACGCCCCTCTTTTGTAAATACGTCAAAACACGATCGCGGTCAATACCGGGAGCCAGGCGTACAACGTATACAAACCAGCTTATTTCGTTCCCCGGATCCATACAGGGTATTGTAACTCCATGCAATTTCTCCAACCTGGCATTATAGGCCCTGGCCACCGCCTCCCGTTTGACCAGTATTTCATCCAAGCGTTCCATCTGGGCCACGCCCAGGGCCGCGCTTAACTCATCCAACCGGTAGTTGTAACCCAGGCGGCAATGGTTAAGCCAACCATCTCCGTCGCTCCTCCCCTGGTTGCGCATGCTCCGGCACAACCTGGCCAGATTAACGTTGTTGGTTGATATTATACCGCCTTCACCGGTTGTAATCTGTTTGTTGGGGTAAAAGGCAAATACCCCTGCATCGGTTTCACTGCCCACCATTTTTCCGTTATAGCTAGCGCCAATGGCTTCGCAGGCGTCTTCAATCACAGCCAGCCGGTGTTTCCCGGCAATCTCCATAATGGCGTCCATATCCGCAGGTATTCCGAAGATATGTACCGGAAGAATGGCCCTGGTCCTCGGGGTTATTTTAGCTTCTATACCTGCCGGATCTAAGTTCAAATTTATTGGGTCTATGTCAACGAATACCGGACGGGCTCTCTCATAGAGAAGGCAGTTACTGGAAGCTATAAAGCTGAAGGGTGAAGTGATTACTTCATCGCCCTCACTGATCCCGAGAGCCCGTACTGCCAGGTGAAGTCCACTGGTCCCGCTGTTCACCGCTACCGCTTCTTTAACTCCTAAATATTCGGCCACCATCTGCTCGAATTGCTCTACCTTGGGGCCTATACTGAGAATATTTCCGTTGAGCACCTCATTTACCAAATCCCGCTCTCTCTGGCCGATATCGGGAGACGAAAGAGGTATAATCATATTTCAATACCTTCCTTTCACTGACTTCATTTATTCTATGAAACGTAAAAGGAAGGTGTGAAGCTAATGGAATTTACTTCTTAGTAATTCCCTCTCTGATTAATGAGGCAATTCTTTTAATCTCTGAAGGCTCTAATTCCGGATAAAGGGGAATAGCCAACAACTCTTTTGAAGCTTTTTCCGCTTCCGGAAGATCCCCCTTTCCGTATCCCAAACTCCTGTAAGCCGCCTGGAGGTGCAGGGGTAATGGATAGTATAACCCGCAAGACACTCCGTTTTTTTCCAAATATGCTTTTATTGATTCTCTTTGTGATGTACGGATAACATAGACATGATAGGTATGCCTAATCCCGGGAGCTACATAGGGAGTAATAACAGCGCCTTTCAATAATTTAAAATAGAGTCCGGCAAGGGCGATTCGTTTGTTCAACCACTCTTCAAGGTATTTCAATTTTATAAGTAATACTGTAGCCTGAACCTCATCCAGCCTGCTGTTGTAACCCACCTTATCGTGAATAAATTTTTTACTGCTGCCCTGCGCCCGGAGGGATCTTATCTTTGAGGCTATTTTTTCATCCCCGGTTACTACCATACCGCCATCTCCGTAACAACCCAAATTTTTGGTGGGGAAAAAACTGAAACAACCGGTGATACCTATCGATCCAGACTTTTTGCCGATATATTCCGAGCCCATAGCCTGACAGGCGTCTTCGATTACAATCAGGTTATATTTTCGGGATATATCCAAAATAGCTTCCATATCCGCCATCTGTCCGAAGATATGTACGGGGATAATGGCTTTTGTCCTGTCAGTGATTCTAGCCTCGATCTTCTCCGGATCAATATTATATGTAAGGGGATCAATATCTGCAAAAACCGGCGTTGCTCCTGTGCGGGAAATCGCCCCGGCGGTAGCGAAGAAGGTGTATGGTGTTGTAATTACCTCATCACCTCTTCCAATACCGCAGGCCACCAGGGAAAGAAATAAGGCGTCCGTACCGCTGGCGACACCGACGCCGAATTTTACTCCACAATAACCGGCAACTTGTTCCTCCAACATTTGTACCCGTGGACCCAGAATATATTCTCCTGCTGCCAATACATCCCGAAGAGCTTCGCTAATCTCATTTTCCATATTACGGTACTGGCTTTTTAAATCAAAAAGGGTGACTGACAATTAACCCCCTCCTCAATAATAAATCTACTTCTCTTTAATTATTTAAGCGGCAGGGATACAGGTGTTCCCAACGCAGAGGAGCGGTTAATCCCAAGTACTATCTCCAGGGACTTTCTCCCTTCACGGCCGTCAACAGCGATGCGTCCGCCGGTTTCTATTGCTTTTATCAGATCCTGCAATACAGCTTGATGTCCTGATTTTCTGCAGCGGACAGCCTCGCTTCCCAGGTAAAGAGCATCGTCCTCTTTCTCTTCACTAAAACACCATGTTTTAATTTGATCAGCTTTAACCCCGCCTATTACAGCAGTCCCTTTTTCTCCAAAGACGGCGATAGTCTCCTCAAGGTTTCGCGGGTAAACAGTGGACGCCGCCTCTATCACCCCCAGCGCCCCTCTTTTGAATTTTATGGCGACAACCCCTACATCCTCGGCCTCAATGGGGCGATAACGGGTAGCCGTATAAGCAAACAATGTTTCAACCTGTCCCATTAACCACTGCAGCATGTCAATGCTGTGGATGGCCTGGTTCATCATGACTCCCCCATCCTCGCCCTTCTTGCCACGCCAGGGATTGTTAAAAAAATAAGCATCATCCCGGTTCCAGCGTACGGTTATACCGGCGTGGCTTAATTTTCCAAATCTCCCCTCTTCCACTGCCAGTTTTAATAATCGGCAAGGTGGCTTAAAACGGTTTTGTAAAACAACTGAAAGAAGGACCCCCTTTCTTTCGCAGGTATCAATAAGTATATCCGCGTCTTCGAGGGTCAAGGCCATCGGCTTTTCAACAAGAACATGCTTCCCTACGCATGCAGCCATAACACCCATTTCCGCATGAAGCCCGCTGGGGGTACAGATTATAACAACGTCCAGGTCTTTCCTATCTAACATTTCCGCATAATCCCGGTAACCAATCACTCCGTAGCGTCTGGTAAAGCTTTGCATAACCTCCGGATCGATATCACAAATTGCTGCCAGTTCCGCTTGCGGTAAGGCTAAGATTTCCTTCGCATGTGTTTTTGCTATATGGCCGCAGCCTGCAATGCCGAATTTTACTTTTTTCATACTTCTCCTCTGCCCGACGGGTATTCCATAACCGCCAACAATACTACGGATACTAACAATCCGGCCAGGCCGGCGATGAACATACTGAGGAAAACGTTGGGGCCCACCGGGCGCCCATCGGAAAGAGCCGGGGTAATCAACCGCAGGTTATTCATCTTCCATACATTTTTCTCTTCTTGCTGCATGAGCTCCGCCAGACTGTTGGCGATATATGCCGCCCGGACAGGGCTTGTGTCCAGCACCAAAATTTCCAGCAGTTCCAGGTCCTTGACTTTACTGACCTTAACCATCTGCCTCAGATCCCCGGCGTCAAGGTCGTGATTAACCTGCCCGGACAGCTTTTGCAGCACCGACTCGCTTGTCGCCAGCTCACCATAGGTCCTTGCCAGCTGACGGTACATCATCAGGCTATTATAGTCAAGGTGAGAAACACCAGTCCCGGGGTCTAACTGGTCAAGCCTCAAAACGGCTTTAGCCTGGTACTTGACCGGCAAAACCATGCATGTTGCCCCACTGGCAACTACCGCCAGGATAATAATTGTCAACACCAGGAATAGCCTTTTTTTCAATAATTCAAAAAGACGGATATAATCCAAATGAAACACCCCTATCGTTTTTCCATATCCGGGACATACCTGGCAAACCTGGCAGGACGTCCCATTACCACCGTTCCGGGATGGGTATTCCTTGTAACCAGTGAACCGGCGGCAACAAAGGTTTCTGCGGCAACAGTTACTCCCGGCAGGAGCAGCGCCCCGGCGCCTACCCTGGCGCCATCTTCAATACGGGGCCCTTTAATTTTTGAAAAGCGCTCATCCGTCCTCCCCATATGGTTATCATTAGCCGTGGTCACCATTGGCGCAATGAAAGCATAAGCGCCAACCATCGTATGCGCCGTCAGGTAAGCACCCGTCTGAATCTTGGTATAATCTTTTATAGAAACATTATTTTCCAGCGCGGCGCCGCGCCCGATAATTACCTTACAGCCAATGCTGCACCTTTCCCGCACCGAAGCCAGGTCCCCAATCATCACTTCTTCGCTCAGGACGGTCCCCGCGTAGAGCACAACTCCAGAGCCAAGAATGCTGCCCGGTCCCATCCTCAGGGGATGTAACGGGCCGTCCGCCCGTGTCGTACTGGTTTTAGCAGGATGTGGCTGTTTGCCGATAATGCAGTTATCGCCGATGAGACAGTTTTCCCCAACTACAGTTCCAGGGTAAATAGTAACATTATTTCCGATTGACGTACCTTCACCAATGTGAACGTCCTCCCTGACAACTGAAAAATAACCTATTGCGCAATGCCTGCCTATAATCGCACGCGGGTGGATATAATTTACTGCTATAACAACCACATCCCTGCCTTGCCCGATTGTACGCTCTTCACATTATATGGCCGCAATCGGGGTATGGTGACTTAGAGCATGGCTGGATAAATAGAGGAGGAAACTATTTTTATAGCCTCCCCCTCATTAAATGTATGTGATCTACTAAGGCATACGACTTACCAACGTGATTTGACCTGGACTAGTATATGGCCAGTCGTTGTACGTACAACCTTTTGCGAACAAGTTCAGGGAACATGAACTCCTTTCCGTATTTTTTGCTTTTTAAATTACAAGGTCAAGTAGCCTCTATTGTTTCTTTCTCACCTTCTGAATGTGTTTACGTAAAGGCACAACCACTCGCACGTAAAAAAGCCACCTGCTTAAGGACAGGTGGCCATAACCACATTATATTTTCTTCATCGAAATATCATCGAAATCGTGTGTACCGGAACCACCGTTCACCAGCAGCTTGATCAGGATTTTGGCCGCTCCGGCCGGGGCGGTCACCGTCTGGGAGGGGATCTGTTCCCATCCTATGCCCTTATGCTTGTACATAATGCTGCCGCTGGTAAGCTGCTTGCCGGCAGCGTCATAGAAGAAATATGCTATCCTGGCCTCACTGGCGGCGCTCCCCTTCCGGCTCCTGGCGGTCAAAGCATACTTCGCGCCGGGCTGCACCGGGACGTACTGAAAGAAACTCCAGCCGTATTTCGCGCTGCCGTATTTATTACCGCTAGTCTCGGTTTTCACCACGACATCGTTACCGGCCCATTCGGCCTGGCCCTGGCTGAAGTCACCGTTCTTCACCAGTTCACCAGCCGGTTGAGGGTTGTCTACCGGGGGTGGCGGATTGCCTACAGGTCTCATGGAGATATCATCGAAATCGTGTGTGCCGGAACCGCCGTTTACCAGCAGCTTGATCAGGATTTTAGCCGCTCCGGCCGGGGCGGTCACCGTCTGGGAGGGGATCTGTTCCCATCCTGTGCCTTTATGCTTGTACATAATGCTGCCGCTGGTGAGCTGCTTGCCGGCAGCGTCATAGAAGAAATATGCTATCCTGGCCTCGCTGGCGGCGCTCCCCTTCCGGCTCCTGGCGGTCAAAGTATACTTCGCGCCGGGCTGCACCGGAACGTACTGAAAGAAACTCCAGCCGTATTTCGCGCTGGCGTATTTATTACCGTTAGTCTCAGTTTTCACCACGACATCGTTACCGGCCCATTCGGCCTGGCCCTGGCTGAAGCTGCCGTTCTTCACCAGTTCACCGGCCGGGGGGTTGTCCACCGGGGGAGGATCATCCACCGGGGGTGGTGGCTGGACTCCACCGCCGCGGTAGCCGGGATCAGAATTTGCCTTGTTCAGCATGGCCGCAGCCAGGAGGCCAGTGGCGCCGCCGGAAGACATTGCGGACAGCTTCTTATAAATGGTGTCCGTAATTACAGGATTATATTGCCCGTAGGCCGACCAGAATCCGATAAACCAGGTATAAGGAGTGGAGCTGCCGCCCAGAACATTATCGGCAATGCTCCCGTCGGATTTTATAAGTTTTTTTGCACAGTTATTGGCAAACCGGATCATATCATCATTATTGAACACAATGCCGGCGCTGTATCCCAGGAAGGCGGCGTCCACATCGGTTTTGGCGTGCCCGATATCTTCGTACGAAGAGCTGTAAAAGGCGGAATACCGCCACGTGTAGCCGTTAATGCTCTGGTCGACAGTCAGGTTATTCTTGAAATGCTGAAGCATTTTCTTCACCCGGTTCAGGTACTGGGTTTCGCCGGTTGCATGATAAATCATTAATTCCGCCCTGGCCATGGCCAAATATTGATTGAAGGGCAGGCCCAGGCCGGCCTGCTTGTATGGCATTCCATTGAGAAACTTGTAATAGCCGGTAGCGCCATTATCCACCCATTCATCTTTGTGAACGTCCACTGCGTCTTTGGCTGCCTGCAGGAACAATTCCATATCGGCCCCGTATTTATTCAAAGATGGATTTCCTGCGACAATAGCGGCAAACTTGGCCATAGGATAAACGATCATTCCGGTATGCACCGCAAAAATAGCGTATTGCCCGTTCAGGGTGTAACTGCCGTTACGCCAGGCGGGCAGGCTGAGGCACCGGTAATCTTTTACTCCCCGGGATATATCCCGCTGGGCAAGAACCGCTTTCCCGTGGGTTACGAACTTGTCGAGATAGTAAGTGTCCCCGGTGGCTTCATACATGGTCACGTAGGCGTCCAGGACGTAGCTTTCACCCCAGGCTTGCTGGGCGTTGTCGTTGTTGGTGTCCTTGAACCAGTTCCCGTTATTTACGGTGTCCAGCTTTTCAAATATCCGGCGCAGCTCGCCGGAATCATATGCCCCCGCGGGCAAGGCGGAAAACGATCCGATCAGCAGCAGAAAGATTAAAATGAGACTGAGGCACTTGGAACAATGCTTTTTTCTCATACCTACCTCCTTGTATTATAAACTAATGGAGCTACATTACAGAGCTTCCAATAAGGCGAAATTCGACAATAAATTGCATGTTCCTTGCGGTAAATTCATCCAATAAGCGCCTGTGAAGCAATACGGCGGACAAAAATACCGGCTACTAATCATGACAATCTTTGGAGATAGGTTAAAAAAAGCCTCCTTGCTTTGGAGGCTTTTCTAAGTAAGTTTCATAAATTTTCTAGAACTTCTGCCAGCTTATTGACAAGCACCGGAACATCATGAAACCTTTCTACGTATTCACGGGCACATTGTCCCATGCCCTCTCTGGCGTCTGGCGGCTTAACCGCCATCTGCAGCATGGCCCGGGCCAGGGCTGCCGGGTCGTCGGACGAAATGTGCAGACCGAACCGGGCAAACCCTGGAGCCGGGGGTATATCTACTGCGGCGATCACCGGCCTGGCCGCCGCCATGTAGTCAAACAGCTTGTTGGAACTGAGCCCGTACCGGTACGCCTTGCTGTTGCGGAGGTGAAACAGGCATACATCGGTGTTATTAAGAATTACCGGGACATCGTCCTTCTCCAGCGCATCCAGAAAAGTTATGTTGGTCAGTCCCTGCTCCCGGGCCATCTTCACCAGTCCGGATTTACACGGCCCGTCTCCCACCATTAAGATATGAATCCCGTCAACCCCTGACTGATCTAGAATTCCGGCCGCCTTAATTACCGTCTCCAGACCGTTGGCGTATCCATGGGCTCCCGCATAGGTAAAAACCATGCAACCTTTGATATTGTGAAAAAGAGCTGCCTGGTCCGGGGTGAGGCCGTTCTCCCGGGCACAGATATCATACCAGGCCAAATCGACGCCGTTAGGGATATATACCACTTTACACCCGTCAATGCCCATGCTTGCCACATGCTCTTCACCCCCGGGCAGCGCGCTTATGATCAGACGGGCTTTCCGGCATAAAAATTTCTCAAGCGCAGCCATCCCAACGGCCATGGGACTGAGTCCGCGAATGGCGCCTATGTCCACAAGAGACTGGGGCCAAATGTCTCTGATTTCGAAGATGAAAGGCACACGATGTTTTTTGGCCAGACAGTATGCTGCTATGCCGGTCAGCAGGTGAGCTGAAGAGCCGATAATTGCGCCCGGCGGGTCCAGCTTGAAACCCAACCTGGTTACCCGCCAGGCAAATGCAAAGTGGTTAAGCAGCCTGGACATGCCGTTATCCCTATAAGGAGGGGTTCTTATCCAGACCCTGTCCACACCCCTCAATTCTTCTATCAGGTGACTGCACTCTGGTTTGTAGTCTCTTTGCTCTAAAAAAAAGTTATGTAAAAAGCTGGTAGCAAACAGCCTTACCCGCCACCCCCGGGCGGTAAGCTCCCGGGCAAAATTCTCGTGCCTTCCAGGGCCTCCAGCATAGTGGTTAATTATCCAGAGGGTACGATCCTTTACGTTTAGCATTTTAAGTCCCGCCTTTTGTAAGACATTACTTTTCTAATCATATTTAACAGAATTGCTGCTTCCTCCAGCTTTAAGAAACGGGCAGAAAAGAAATAGGTAGCCATACCGGCGCCACCCACCAATATTAAATAAGAAAAATTGCTGATATATCCATTTTTTTCGATGCCCCCTATCGCGGCTGAAACGAGCATCATAGTAAGGAACGCCACCGCCGTGGCAGCAGCGATTAATATAATTTTTTTCAACATTCGCTTATTAAAAACATTCCCTGTTTTGGCTTTCAGGCAAACAAGGGAAAGCGGCACTCCGGCAGCCGCCGAAACTGTTGAGGCCAGAGCAAGGCCGCAGTGGCCCATGGATTTTACCAACACCAGGCAAAATATAATATTTATAACCGCAACAGCCATACCAATGAACATGGGAGTCCAGGTGTCGTGGTGTGTGTAAAATACCCTGGCCAAAAAACGGCCCCATGCGACAAATGGCAGTCCGAGGCTGTAAAAGAGCAGGGCGCCGGCTGTCGCTCCGGTAGCTTCGCTGCTGAAGGCCCCTCTTTCAAATATGACCTGCACAATCGGGTAGTTTAAAAACGCTAGGGCAAGGGCTATGGGAGCGATAACGAAAAGCATGACGCCTGACCATGAATTTACCATTTCTATCATATCCGCACTTCTTTCCCTGGTAAAAGCCCTGGACATAGCCGGGTAGCTAACCACAATGATGGCGGTAACCAGCACCCCCAGGGGCATCTGAATGATCCTATCCGCATAGCTGAGAGCAGAAATTGTTCCCTCCGGCAGTCTCGAAGCGAGTATTCTGTTGATAACAGGGTTTAACTGTGTTACAACTCCGCCTGCCATCACCGGAAGCAACAGCCTGCCCACCCTGGTCAGGCCGGGCTCACGGTAGTCAACTCTGGTAAAAATCCTGACTTGCCTTTTTTTAAGGGCCTGTAATGTAACCAGCACCTGCGCCAGGTAACCGGCCAGGGTCCCGGCCACCAGGCCGGTTACAACCCCCGCGCCAGAAAAAAAAATGAAGCCCATTACTGCCATGTTAAGCGGGATGCCCTGGGCTGCCTGCACGGAAAAGTTATTGTGTACATTCAGCAGGGAGGACAGCAAACCGCTTATGGCCAGGAGCGGTATTCCGGCCACAAGCAGGCGGGTGAAGCATACCGCCAGTTCTCTTGTCTGAAAGGGTAGCCCCGGCACAATTGCGCCCACCAGTAACGGGGCAAAGATAAAACACAGCACGGCAGTAAGCAAGGAGATAGTAAAAGCCAGAGTCAATACTGTTCCGGTGAATCTTTCTGCACGCTTCCCGGCGCCTTTGGCGCAGACCTCGTAATATACCGGGATAAATACCGTACCCAGTGAACGCCCCCCAGTGATATTCAAGATTAACATAATCACCAGAGTAGCTGTCAGATAGGCGTCGGTTACGGCTCCGGCGCCATAATATGCTGCAACTATCATTTCACGGACAAATCCCAGAACCTTACTCAGGACAGTAAGGGCAATTACCACCACTACGGCCTGTGCCGCCCTTTCTCTTTGCATACTGCGCTCCTTACGGGGTGATGCCCATTCTGCCCATCAGGATTGACACATTCCTTTTTAGGCTGAACTTTTCTTTTATCCTGCGGCGGGCAACCTTCGACAGCACCCGTGCCCTGGCTGGATCATTCAGCAGGCTGCTGATGGCCCATGCCAGAGCTGCGGGGTCCTCGGGGGGGACAATCACACCGGACTCTCTGTCCACCAGGTCTGTAATACTGCCTGTTTCCGTGACAACTACCGGTATATTGTGGGCTATGGCCTCCATAACCGCTACCGGTACTCCCTCGTGCTCACCGGCCGGTGTTTCCACACTGGGATGCGCCAACACTCTTAAGGTATCCGCCCTGAACATCCGGAGTACACTATCATGGGGCAGCGCCCCGGTAAGAATGACTATTTTGCCGAGCCCCAGGTGATCGATCAGGTCGGACAGGTTTCCCCTCTCCGGCCCGTCACCAATGATAAGACACCGGAAATCCATGTCTCTATCTGCCAACAGGCGGCAGGCCAGAAGCAGGTAACGATGGCCCTTTACCGGCGTAAGGCTGCCAACGGCCGCGATAAAGGGCTTACGCCTCCATCTACAGATCCTTTCCAGTAATTCTTCAGGCGCCTCTACACCCATGGGGCAGTAGACGACTTTTTTCGCCTCATTTGAACCGGCGATGTTGATAATTTGTTTACGACCTTTTTTTGAAATAACCCGTACGAAGGAACTATTCTTCACCTTTTCCCTTACCAGATTATTATTGAGAATATCCCACCGGTGGGCGGTAAAACTCCAGCTGACACCGGTCAGGGCGGACACAACCATGGCACAGGTTGACGGGGTCGACGCCCAATGGGCGTGGATATGGCTTATTTGCAATAACCCTACCTTCTCGGCGATGAACAGGCTTTTGGGAAAGACCAGAAGGTTCTTCATTTTATTGACCGGGTTACCGCTTTTCATTATCTTGAACAACAGCGCCGCCACCCGCAGGGGAGCTTTAATGAAACATGATAAGGCTGACAGCCAAACTTCCCTGCTCCAGAGACCGGTGACAATAGTCCGGTGAAGCAGGCTGGTTCCGTCCCGGTGAAAAACCTGCTTGGCCGGATTAACGGGTACTATCGTCAGGTCAACCCCTTGCCCTACCAGACAGTTCATCTCGGAAATGAGAAAAGCTTCCCGTTGGCCCAGGGGCGCTGAAACCGTCAGATACATCAACTTTTTCATTGCAACAGTTCTCCTGCCTGGCGTTTCACCTGATCTACCAATGATATTATCAATGCAGCCCTATGCTCCCACGTGGCCTCCCGTTCAATAAAGACCCTCCCCTTTGCGCCGGCTTCTGCCCAATGCTGCGGATTATTAAGTATGACTTTAAGAGCTGCTTCCAGGTCTTCCACATGGTCAGGTTCTACTACCAGTCCGCAGCTTACCCGGCGCACAATGCCGGCCAGATCGGGAATATCCGGTATAATCACCGGCAGGCCGCAGGCCAGGTAGGAATAAACCTTTAAGGCTGAACTGCCAGTGAAACGGAACCTTCTTTCTATTAACGGGTTATCTCCGTACCAGCCCCCGCCGATACCAACTGTGCAGGCGTTCATGTAAACGGGAACCCGGTGATACGGCAGCCGTCCGGTAAAAATCACCCTGCCCGGAAGCCCCAGGCGGCGAACTTCAGCCTCTAGAACATTCCTATCCTGGCCCTCCCCGATAACCAGCAAAACAGTATCCGGGTAATACCGGGCCAACCTGCTGAAAGACTCGATAATCATATTTCCGCCCTGCCAGGCAGCCAGGCTGCCTGCAAAACATAGATAACTCTTCGCCGGATCCAGGCCGAGTTCGGCCAGCACGGAATTTCGGTTAATGGGGCGGTATAAATACGGGTTTGCCCCGTTAGGCACCACCGCCACCCTCCCGGCAGGCACTCCCTGTCCTGCCAGCCACCCGGCCAGGGTAGTTGTAACCGGCAGGACCAGGGTGGCGGAAATACAAGCCTTCCGCTGCGCCCAACCGGCTACGATCAGTTTCCATGGCGCCCTGCCTTTGGCACGAAGGTCTCCCGCCACCATGGTGTTTACCTCCAGAAATACAACCCTGCCCAGCAGTCTAAGAAGCAGGACTACGGGCGTTTCGTAAATACTGTCGCGTATATATACAAGATCATAGTTTATTTTTAAAGCTAAGAACAACACGGTTACACATACCAGGACCGGTCGTAACAAACCATTCAGGTATTTATTTCGCGTGACAGGCAATGCCACCACGTCAACACCCTTCCAGCCCGGCCCCCAAGTCCTCCCGAGCAGTACCAGGGTTACCCGGGCTCCTGCTTCAGCCAGGCATCCCGCCATTTCCAGAGTATGAATCGTTACACCGCTGGAAGCTGTGAATTCCGCACCGGAAATCATTAAAATTTTCACTGGATATCCTCCGCTGAAACCATCGCCAGGGAGGCCGTTACTCCGGCTGAAAGCCAGAGGAGAAAGTTCCCGGGAATGTCACCGCTGATCATGGCGTTTACAAAGCAGAATGTCAACAATGCTCCCGCCATGGCTGCATCTTTGACCCGCTTCTTCTCAAACATCAGCCGGGACAGAGGGGCGAATACCAGCATAAGAGACAGCGCCAGGCCAGGAAACCCAAGCTCCACCGCCGATTCCAGAAACAGGTTGTGCGGATAATAAATTTCCGGCACAGGCGAAAAATAGGCGTAAGAACCCGTTCCTGCGCCCAGAGCCGGGTTTTGAGCGAGGGATGCCAAAGCTGTCTGGTAAAGCTGCAATCTACCAGTATCTTCCATGCTGAAAAAATCCGGTGAAAACCAGTAGTTGGAGGAGATATAAACGGCAAGCAGGAGAAACATGGGAACAGCCAGGAGCGGCAGCAGGCGGAATTTCCTGCGCACTGACCAGGAACCCCCAAAGAGCAGGGCAATGACCAGCGCCAGGGCAGGCCCCCGGGCGTTAAGCAGGACCATTGCGGTACCCGCGGCGGCAGCCAGGGAGAACATAACCGGGGAGGGAAACGGTATCATCCTGCCAAACAGAGCCAGGAGAACAAACAGGCCGATCAACCTGCTTAGTTCGATAGGGTTGAAATTCAGTACGGCATAAACGTTGGACGGCAAATCAAGATATGATTTACCCAGCCAGAAATACGCTGTCAAGGCCAGGCCGCCCAGAAAAACTCCCCTCAGGAAGCGGTAAAGGCCCCTGGTGCCCCAAACGGCTGATGCCAGAACCGGGGCGAAAAAGACAACTAAATTGTTCACCAGGTAATATTTTGTCTTCTGCACCCCGTATTCTACAAAAAGACTATCCGGCAGGCGTGCCAGCATTAAAAGCCCCAGGCCCAGCACGGCCCAGAATTCCCAATACCTGAGCACCGCAGTGAAAGCGCCGGCCTTTTTATAGAGCAACAAAAAGATCAAAAGACAATACAACGGGAATAAAAAAGAACCTATATTAAGAACATATAACTCTTCATACCCAAGGCTCAGGGTTCTTCCGGTCAGGTACAGACCCCCTCCGATAAAAAAACCAAGAACTTCAGGCGCCATTAAAAAAGTAATAGCCGCCGTGATTCCCGCGGCCAGGTAAAAAGGCCGTTTTACCTGGGCTATGCCGACCACCAGCCCCATCAGCGATGCAGCCAGGAGAAAATATCTATCCTTTAAGTATATCTTTAAGTTTTGAGTATTCATTGATCAGCAGGCTCACTTCCCCTTGCCATGTTAAATTATCCCTGGCTTTAAGGACATTCTGCCTCAGCCGTTCCAACCTTTCACCATCACCCAGCAGTTCGGTCAAAGCCGCCCTGATGCTGTTGTGGTCCAGGGGGTCCGTAAAGACACCGGCTTGACAGCCGTCCACCAGCCGGTGGATTTCCGGGAGGTCCGTTGCCAGCACTGGTACTCCCGCAGCTATATATTCAAAAAGTTTATTGGGCAGGGAGCAGCGGCTGCTCAGGTCGGTTTCCTCTGTCAAAACCACCCCCAGAGTGGCTCCGCTAATAAATCCCGGCAGTTCCCACGCTTTAACCGGAGGCAGGAAGTGGACGTTATTAAGCCGGCAGTTCAATGCAAATTCCCGCAGTTCGCTTTCCAGCGGCCCATAACCCACAAAGGCCAGGTGAGTCCCGCCGGGCATACCGGCCCAGGCCTTTAATAAATTATGCAGGCCGCGTCCTGTTTTAAGGTGGCCGGTGTAAACCACCAGCGGCTCCCCCTGGACGAGCCCCAGTTTTTCCCGCAGGCCGGCGGTGGAACCATCCTTTTCCGCGACCGGGTCGACACAGTTTCTCAATACCAGCGGTGACTGTAACCCCAGCGATTCGGCCATCTCCAAGGCACAGCTTTCATTAACTGTGATAACCAGATGGCAGCGCTTTGCCAGTACCCTTTCAAGGCATAGCCAAATCTTCCACAACAGGCGCCTGGCAATGTTCCACCTGCCGCTGCGGCCCGGCCAGTCATACCCCTGCCAGAGTTCGTGGGAGTCATAAACAAGTTTGCCCCCCCTGAGCTTTGAAGCAACAAATATAAAGGGAAGCGTCTCAAGGTCGTGCCCGTGCCATATATCTGCTCTATCTCGCAGAAGAGCACGCATAACCTGAAAGTAAGCCCGCAGGTAGGAGAGTCTGTAGGGAAACCGGGCCAGACTTCCCGTCGTTGGATTCAAAACTCTGATACCTTTAATGTCTTGTTCCTGCGGACCCGTCATGGTGAGGGAGAAAACGGTTACATCATATCCTGCTCTGCGCAAATACAGGGCTTCTTTCTGGACTCTGGAATCATGCCGGAAATCGCTGTTGACCACCATGATTACCCGGAGCAATAGAATCCCTCAAGCAACCGGGAGATCAGGCTGGAGGCATCTCCACGCCCGTAGGGGCAACCGGACCAGTCACCGTCAAAGGTCTCTTTCACAGCTTCAATAATAAGCTGCCGGTCACAACCCACCAGCCTGTTACAGCCCCTTTCAACCGTCTCCACCCACTCCGTTTCTTCCCGCAGGGTAACGCAAGGGACTTTAAGGATAAAAGCTTCCTTTTGGACGCCGCCGGAATCGGTGATCACCTTCCTGGCGTTTTTAATCAACCAGAGCATCTCCAGATAGCCCACCGGCTCAATCGCATCTACATTGGGGTGGCGCAAATATGCTTGCAGGTCGAATTCCAAAATTCTTTGAGCAGTGCGGGGGTGAACCGGAAATATAACATTTTCGCCCGCCGTAACGAGGCTTTCCAGGATAACAGCCAGTCTTTCCTTGTTATCTGTATTCTCCGCACGGTGCACGGTGGCAAGTAGGTATTCCCTGGAATTATGAAATTGTTTCCCCCCCGGTAGTGAAACATCAATCCCTTCTTTTAAATAGTAAAAGAGAGCATCGACCATGACATCCCCTACGTTAACAACTTGAGAACTGGTAAGCCGATCAGGGACATTTTCCATACTTAAAAGCTCACCATGGTTAATAATGCAAGTAAATCCTTCTCTTTGAAGATTACTTACCGCTATTTCCGAAGGACAGATTAGAATTGAAGACAGGTGGTCGGTAACTACCCGGTTAAATTCCTCGAACATAGAGTGGTTATGACTGCGCAAGCCCGCTTCAACATGCGCCAGGGGTATGCCTGCTCTTGACGCCGCCAGCGCTCCTGCCAGGGTGGAGCGTGAGTCGCCGTATACCAGGACGATATCCGGCTTTTCCTTGTCTAATACATCCTTCAACCCGCTGAGCATCCTGCCCAACTGCTGCCCGGGCGAACCCGGGCAGGTATTTAAATGGTAATCCGGCGCAGGGATACCCAGACCCGAAAAGAACACCTGAGACATATTCAAATCATAATGCTGCCCGGTGTGGATCAATATCTCATCGTGATTCTCCCTGATAGCTCTTGAAACCATCATAGCTTTTATAAACTGAGGCCGGGTACCGGCCACTGTGGCAATTTTCAAGGGAATCCCCCCAGGTATTACACTTGTCGCCTACCTTCATCCTATGAATAAAAGAAAAAAACGGTTCCATAGCACCCTGTCCTCTTTATTCAGACACAAAAAGCCGGTCTCCAGTAAACGCAGAGACCGGCAAATCATTTCCTGTGTTAACGCAGCATAATTTCAGGCGGGTGCAAAAGCTTCTGCAGCCCTTTTCCAACCACAGCTCTCAACTTATTTGTCCCCTTGGACCACTGTTGCTCAAATTTCCTGCGGTACAAGCCGGCTACCGTCTCGACGCCGGGAAATGTCATCTCAAGCGCATACAATTGCGCTATGTGCAGCTTGTGATAAAAGGGGCTGGAAAGGTTATGGCCGGTATCGTAGTAAGACCAGTACCCCGCGTCGTAACGGGGCAAAAAAACACTAAGCGCTCTAAGTGTTTCGCTCAATACCTGATCTATGTCTAAAACTGAGCCTGCCCCGGCAAGCATGAAATCGTACAGGCCGTACAGCGCGAAAAACCATCCGTTGAGGACAGTCTTTGGGCATTTTGATGGAAATTCTTCAAGTATAAGACCTTCCGGTGTGTACCGGGCAGTCCCGCCTTTTTCGACAGGTATAAGCATAAGCCGGGCAGCGGCTTCCGCTAATTTGATCCACGAGAGATCTCCATCAATTTGGTGAGCCCTAACCGCAACTGAGATCGCTTCACCTTGAACCATCGCTGAATAATCGGAGATACAGGCCAAGCCCAGCGTTGACCATATTGGCCAACCACCCTGCCCGTCCTGGTAATTACGCAGCCAGCGGGCAAGCAGCATGAACTCATCCAGGTTCCAACGATCCCGGCTCATAAGCCACATGTCATAATGCCCCAATGCCTTCTGTGCTATAGTCGTAGGGACAAAAACCAGCTTCCCGTCCTCTTTCCGGTTCAAGGGAAAACCACACTCAGAAACAGGACCTCTCCATTTTGTTTTGGCAGTTAAGTCGTTGTAATAACCAAGAATATTACCTGGCTTAAAGAGCTTGCCAATCGGCTGTTCTTGATGATAATAACTTTTACCGGTTGTTATTAAAAGGCATTTTTTTAACATTAATCCCATTATTATTAAGTTTCGCATAAAGCTTTTCATATGCTTATCTCCAATAAAAAATAAACCGGGGCATGCTTCTTACCTGTTCCCGGCTTTCTCCCCAAAAACTATATTTACGACTTCACAGCGAATCCATCCACGTCTACCTGGTAACCCTTTGACAGTTGGTTTTTTGTTTCTGCAACCTCAATGCGTATTGTATGGGGCCTGCTGTCAAGAGAAGTTGTGAATACCGGCCGGCGGAACTGGTAAACCTTGCAGTACAGGTCGATTGTGCTTTGGAGCACGTCGTTGATATAGATCAGCGCCTGCCCCCGGTCCGGCCCTCTGGTGGAAATCCAGGCCGCTTCCGTGCCTGTAAACCGGAAAGAAGCTGCCGCTCCAGGGCTTACAGAATGATGTAATGTATTCAGGTATGCTTCTTCGGAGTTTATGAAATCCCAATCACCCTCATACCTGATTAAAGGACTCTGGTCATCTATAGGAACCAATGTATACCGGTCGCCGGACCAGTTCCCCCAGTTCCCGAGGTCGTCTTTAGCCCTTACCCGGAAGTAATAGGTACGGCCGGCAAAACCAGAAAATACACTTTCATTATCGCTCGTATCCGCCAGCCAGTTTTGCCAGGTTCCTCCCGCTCCGTCTTTAAATTGAACGTTATACCCTGTTACTTCCGCCCCCTCACTGAAACCTGCCCATTTTACATTGAACTTAAAGGAATCTGAACTATCGCTGGAATATTCGGGGCTGTGGGTTATCGCGGCGCTTGGAGGTATAAGGCTCCCCTCCGATGATTCATGGGGGCCGATATCAAACCCCCTGCCCTGTGGGCGAACACTCCCGTTTATATCTGTGACCGGGGCGCCCTCCCTGGCGCCACGGTCGATTGCAGGGCTATTTTTGGCCAGCCGGAAATCACGGCGGGATGGGTCGACAAACATTGGATCCCGGCAAGAACTGTGCTCCCCTCTGCCGGTTTCTTTAAACCAGATCCTCTCATTTATTTCGCTCCTGGTATACCTGCGGTTGCTGGTGGATATCTCAGCGTCTTCACGGCTCCAATAAATATTTTGATTCTCTTTTTCCAGCACTGCGGAGCTGCCGAAATGAACGCCGCCATAGTTGAAAGCATATACATTGTTTACCAGCGATACCCGTGCAATAGAGGCGCCGGCTACAGGAGCGGATACAAGCCCGTAATCACCCTTTAACCCGCAGTTTATTATAAGGTTGTTGAATAACTCATAAGATCCACCGCCTTGCAGGACAATACCCGCCATTCCATTGCTGTCGATAATACAATTAACCAGTTTATATCCCTCGCCGAGACATTTGACGCCATAACGGCCATTGTCGCGTACAATGCTTGCGGAAATGGTGGTGCTTGAAGTTAGACAGCTAAAACCATTTCCGGCATTGTTTTCAGCGGCGCATTTTTCAACCACAATGTCTTCACCGCTGTCCAGCGCAAAACCATCCGGCAATTCAGGGTTTTCGTTATAAGAAGACCGTGTGCGTACGATTCGGGCTGTTTTTAAAGGCCCCGGGGAAACAACAAGGCCAGGACCGTTATTATTATAAAAGTTACAACCCTCAACCAGCAAATTTTCGGCTGAAACAATATGCAGCCCGGCGCCACATCCCGACGCTTCCAGATCATTTAATTGAATCGACCTGTTTTCTCCCCACAGGGCAACCCCATATCCCTTAAAATTCTTTACCTTCAAACCCGACAAATTTACGCAAGATACTCCAAACTCAAAGTTAAAGCCGTACTTCCAACCGATTCCCTTGCCATCCAGAACTGCTTCTTCATTCTGAAATGTACTGATTACAATAGGTTTTTCACTGGTACCTGATTTTTTTAAAGATACATATTCCTTATATGTGCCTTCACGGATCAACAACCTTCCACCCGGCTGTAAATTGTTGATTGCATGCTGTAGACTTTTCCATGGTTGGGTAATGGAACCGTTATTGTTATCGTCACCCCATGTAGCTACGGAATAAAATGCTTCTTCTCCATCCTTAT
The DNA here is from genome assembly GCA_002365855.1 of Pelotomaculum sp. UBA3103. Lineage (GTDB taxonomy): Bacteria > Bacillota > Desulfotomaculia > Desulfotomaculales > Pelotomaculaceae > UBA3103. The sequence goes on from DFAP01000110.1 coordinate 19,836, forward strand.
ATTTATTATCATTATTATCTTCTTTATCCTTACGAGTATGCCCTTCTCCATTTTCCTTGAAGTATTTAAAATACAAAAATAACCAGGCCAGGAGAAGCAATAATCCCACAATAATAAACGCTTCCATAAATCCCCCTCCTCCTTCTAGCCTTCCACTTATATACTTATTCCCGCTTTCCGGACCTGATGCCCCGTTTGAAAGATTTCCTGAACTCTTTAAATAAATAAAACAATTTTCCTTGCCTGATTTTCATGTCTGGCACACTTTGACGCCGGCTTTGTTTAATATTTATTCCTCTTTTGTTAAGTATATGAGGCGTTAAAGAAAGGGTGAACAATTTAGTGCGAACGGCATAGACAACAATGAACACATCTTCTTGTTTACTACAGCTGGTATAATTCCTGGTTATCTTTAAACCACTGGTGGGTTATGGCCAGCCCTTCACCTATATTGAACGCGGGTTTAAAGCCAAGAAGTTCTTTTGATTTCCTGTTATCGATGAATAACCTGCGGCCTGCCGCGGGGCATGACTGAAAAAGAACAGGGCTTTGGCTGCCGGTTATTTTCTTGACTTTAAGAGCCAGCTCAAGCATGGAAATACAATCATCCCCTCCTATATTGAAAATCCCGCCTTCGGCTTCAGGCTGGACCAAACTCAGGACAACCGCTTCAGAAAAGTCGGAAACGAAAGTATAGGTACGGCTGTCGGAACCGTCTCCGTATATTGTTATAGGTTCGTTCTGAATAGCCTGAAGTAAAAACTTAATCGGCACGCTTACCCTGGAATTTCTTGGCCCGTAAATATCCGCGGCTCTTAGAATAACCGCCCGTAACCCTCTGCTTCCGGCCAGAGTCCGGCAGAAATATTCACCGGATAATTTAACAGCGCCATGGAGCAGGACAGGTTCCAGAGGGTGTTTTTCATCTATGGGAACGTATTTATTATTGCCGTAAACGGCTATAGACGAGATATAAACAAATAAAGCGTTACGGTCGATTGCCGCCCTAATTAAATTCAGCAGGCCGGCTAAGATATCAGTTATTACCTGAGTTTCGATCGACCGCTGACGCAGGGCCATGGGAAACGCCAGGTGAACGATGGCGTCGATATCCTTTGCAGCGTTTAGTACTGATTTTTCACAGGCTATGTTATTGTTTGAAAGGTCAATTTTTTCCAGAATCGTGGATAAGTTTGTTTCCCTGCCGGGAGCAAGTATGTCCAGCGCCCGGACCTTCGCCCCCTCTGCAAGCAGTTTTTCGCAAAGATGGGAGCCGAGAAAACCGGCCCCCCCTGTTACCAGAACATGACGCCCATTAAGTCTCATCTTTACCCTCCCGGTTATAATAATAATTCTATAATTTCATAAAGGGGTCTACTTTTTTACGATCTTCCCTGGCCGTTCCGCCTCGATGCAAAAAGATAACCGTAACTGTCTTGGACAATATTTTCAGATCCAGCCATAATGAATAATTTTCAACATACCAGAGGTCCAATTCAATGCGCTCAGGCCAGTATAGCGCTATACGGCCATTGACCTGAGCCCACCCGGTGATACCTGGTTTCATATTTAACCTATTTCTCTGCCTTTCGTCGTATATGTCAAGATGATGGAGCGGGGCGGGCCTTGGGCCTACCAGGCTCATTTCGCCCCGAAGCACGTTAAATAACTGTGGCAGTTCGTCAATGCTGGTCTTTCTAAGAATTTTACCGACAGGTGTGATCCTGGGGTCGTCTTCCTCCACAAACATACCGGAACCTATATTTACAGCGTTGGGAACCATGCTGCGGAATTTATACACCCAAAATATTTTGCCGTGTAAACCCAGACGCTGTTGCTTGAAGAAGACCCCGCCGGGTGAAGTTATTTTTATAGTCAGTACCACCACCAGCAGCAATGGACTTAGGAGTACCAGTATTAATAACGTGCAAAGCAGATCAAATACCCTTTTACATGTCTGATTTGTTCTTGTCACAGCCATCTCAACACCTCCGGTAACTGGGAAAATAATTTTCACTTTCCTGGGGCTTTTGTTCAATCATCATTTCTTCCAGCATACTTACCGCTTCATGATTATAAATTTTCTTTCCGACGTAATAATCCAATACTCCGTCCCTGGCGAAAGAACGCTTATATCTAAAGATACCGTCTCCCTCACGATAGCCGCCGCCGAGGAAGAAATATTTGATTCCTCTGCTTTTTGCCCATTTGATTATTTCATGTTTCAATATATTGTTTGGGCGGTACTCACAAAACTTTTCCAGCGTCCCTCCTAGAAATGAATGGATATAGATTCTATTGTACAGCAACAGTTCAGTTGAAATAATTTTACCGCTCTTCAAGGTATGGGCATATAGAAAATTCCCCTCTAACTCTTTGTGAATGCAATCATAAAATTTTTTGTTGAAGAAGTAAAATTTACTAGCCTGATTTCTTGAAAGAGTATGATGGTAGATAGAAATAAAATCAGTAAAGTGCGCCGGCGTCTCTTCCAGAATTACCTCCAGCCCTTCACGGTAGGGTTTTTTATATTCTTGCGGTTATTACGTTCATATCCCGACCATATTTCTTCATCTGACATTTTAAGATCAACAAAGACCACTGACGATACTCTGTCAATTACTACCTGTCTTCTAAGCAAGTGATGGTTGCCTAATAGCGGATGAAACCGGATAAACTCGGTTATGATGCCGTTACCTTTGCAATACTCCGTCAAACACCGGCAAAAGTTACTCCATACTTTCTCGCCGGCCGCCGGAGTTGCCAGCGGACCCCCGTAACCGTAAGGAGTTGTGATATCATACAGGTCTTGCTTAAGTTTACCTTCAAGCCCTGGAATGAGGTTAACCTTCCTGAGAAGAAAAGGATAAATGACGGAGGCTGTTCCTTCCCTGTATATAAAAAGCCGGGCTTCCCCCATGTCTTTGAAAAGCCCGCAGTATTCAGGCCGGTAATGAATATCCGGACTTAAATCCTTTAAACATTCCAGCTCCAGCACCCACTGCTCACGGTCCTGCAAACCCAGCACATTATAATGTCCCATTCTTTGTACACACCCCAAAAAATAAAAATACCTACCAATAACGCATCCAGTAATAAATAAGTTTTATATACTCTCTACGGACCACCTGTCTGTCTTTCTCGCTCTTGCACTGCCCATCCGCGTTAAATCCTGAATCCCTGGTTGAACAATAAAGAAGTTTCACACCGGTGTTTTTGAATACCCTTCCAAAGACCAGTTTGGTACGCCTCATATGGTATGGTGATGTGACTATTATGGCTGACTTAAAATTTTGGGCATACATAATATCACGGGAATAAAGGGCATTTTCATATGTGCTTCTTGATTTTTCTTCAATAATAATATCCTGTTCTTTAACACCTAAATTAATTGCTGTTTTTGCCATTTGTCGCGCAGCCTTCCCGCAGCCCGACATTATGATTCCGGGAGCGAAACCCAATCTGTAAAGCTCCGCTGCATAACGCTCTCTTTCCGACCCCCCCCCCAAGGGTTATCAGCACATCAACCTTCTCAGGGGTATGGTCGATGACCAATTGTTTTGCCAGAAACGGCCAGGGGGGGTTAAAAGTTGCTATCATCACAAAAATGAAGCTAGACAATATAGCAATACACCAACCCTTTCGTTTTATTTTTTGTCACCCCCCAAAATGCCACGTTGCTATTTGCCCGCCACTATCTGCAAACCCTGTTTGACCGTAACCACCTGGATATTCCTCCTTGCCACCTCATCGAGCAGGAATTGAAGAGTATCCTGGTTTATGCTCTTGCTGTCCGGCTTCTGACTGCCTTTATAGACATTGTGGGTGTGAAAAATCACCCAACCTCCTTCTGCTACGGTTTTGTCCAAGACCGCTTTGATCTCTTCCCGGCCCGGGTCTTGCAAGTAGTATCTATTTAACTTGTTAGGATTAACAGGTCTTATATTAATTTCTTTGTCGTACGAAGTTGCACCGGAATTATAGTACTCCAGTACAAGCGGGTTTGGAGTGATAAACCTGAAGGGATAGGCGAAATTTTCACTGGTCAGGCCTTGCTGCTCCAACCATAGTTTTGATCTCTCCAATTGGTTTCGAATATCCTTTACCTCCAGGTCTTTAAAGTGCAAGTGGTTGGCGCTGTGGGAAGCTGTTTCCCAACCTGCGCTTTCCATTTCTTTCAATTGTTTTACCGTCATGTTCCCTTCAGACCCTACTGACGATGTGCAAACGTAGTTTACCCCCGGGTAACCGTAAGCTTTGTGAACAGAAAAGGCATTTTCATACACGGAAGGAAGCTGGTGATCATAGCTCAAGGTAACCAGACCTTTGCCTTTACCCTGTTCATACATGTAGCATACCAGGATTTTACAGGTTTCGGCCCTTGTAATGGGGTTCCACGGCTTAAAGGTTCCGTCGGGATAGCCTGTAATCAAGCCTCGCTCTTTGGCCGCCCTTATATATCCCCTGAATTCCTGTGGGATTTGATATCCGTCATCAAAGCCGGTATAGGCGGATTCTTCTATCAGATCCAGTGACCGTGATAAAAAGATGGCGGCTTCAACCCTGGTTATGGGTTCATCCGGGTCAAATGTAAATTGGATATAGTCACCGGGAACAATAATTCCCGCGGCCACTGCCGTTTCAATGTAAGGGTAGTGCCAGTGATCAGTCTCTACGTCGGCAAATGTGGGGTTTACCCTGGGTTTTAGGGGAAGACCCCGGCTAACTACCAGCGTTTTTATAAACTCCGCCCTGGTAATACTGCTTTCCGGTCGGAAGGCGCCGTCAGGATAGCCGCTTATAACTCCAGCATCAACTAATTGCCCGATATATCCCTTGGCCCAATGATCCTGAACATCTGTAAGGGTTTGGGCAAAGGCATTCTGCCCCGGGCACAAAAATACCAGTATTAACAGTAAAATAAATAAATATTTTTTCATCCTGACCTCCTTATTTTAAATAATTTAACCTTATTTGAACTTTACTGAGTATTATTATATTTCAAAGCTTCATCATATATGGCCATAACCTTTCGCCCCACTTCAACCTCATCGAAGCACCGGTGCATGCGTCGCCGCCCCTCCCGCCCCATCCGGAGTCGAAGCTCAGGGTCCAGCAGCAGTTTGCCTAGCGCCTCGCCCAGGGACGTACTATCTCCCGGCGCTATAAGAAATCCTGTTACACCTTCCACAACCACCTCCCTGCAACCCCTGATATCAGTAGCCACGCAGGGCAGGGCCATGGCCTGAGCTTCAATCAGAGAGCGGGGCAGACCTTCCCGGTAAGAAGGAAGCACAAAAATATCAGTTGCCGCCAGCAAATGGGTAATGTCACTGCGCTGACCCAGTATTTGAATACGTTCCTTCAGACCGTAATCATTAATTTGATGTATGACCTTGCCCAAAAACCCCTCATCCCTGCCGATAAAAAGAGCTCGCCACGGCATATCCCTCAAACGTTGCAACGCTTCCACCAGATCGTGGTATCCTTTTTCCCGGTTGATACGGCCGATCATGGTAATCACAGGGTCTGTTTCTCCGATCTTCAGCCCTTTTCTGATCTGAAACCGTTGATGTGAAGAATACTTGCCAGGATCGAATTCAACGAGGTCAATGCCGTTTCCGATATGGATTAAATCCTCCCGGCGAGGCTTAATACCCAGTTTGGATGCGGTAACAACATCCTCCTCGCTCTGAGACAACATAATGTCTGTTATACCAGCCATCCACTTTTCAATTTGCTTATAAACCCGGTACTTCATCCAGGACATTCCCGGATGAAACGGAAATCCGTGCACAGTGTGAATGACATTAGGAACCCCTGCCAGTCTTGCGGCTACCCTGCCCACCACACCTGCTTTCGAAGTATGGGTGTGGACAATATCCGGCCTTACACACCGGAAATAGTTCCGCATCTTAAAAATTGCCAAGGTATCTGTCAGTGGGTCGATTCTTCTGTTAATATAGATCTCCTTAACCGGAAATCCGTGGTTGCGCAGTATTTCTTCTTCCGGTGAAGGGCTGAAAACAAATCCTACATCCAGGCCTTTTTGCCGGAAATACATGCATTGAGCCATTAAAGCCCGGTAGGAAGTTATCCCGACGGTGGTTACGTGGATAACTCGGGGCTTTCCGCCTTTTATTGAAAAACCTCTACACTCGTTATTGGTTCTTGCGGGCAAACCATTCAACTGTTAACCTCAGCCCCTCTTCAAGGCTTTTTTTTGGGAAATATCCAAGCATGTTGGATGCTTTTTCTATACCCGCCATGGAGTGTTTTACATCTCCCGGACGGGGTTCCGAATAGGTTACGTCCACCTCGTAACCAACAATATTCATCAAAACAGATAATAAATTATTTAAATTAACCCTTTTCCCACCGGCGATGTTAAAGACTTCGCCGCTGACTGCCGCAGTCTGCAAAGAGAATAGATTCGCCTGAACGACATCTTCAACGAAAGTAAAATCCCGGGACTGCTCCCCGTCACCGAATACCACCGGTGACGTTCTTTTCAATAACGCGTTAATAAACCGGGGAATTACTGCCGCATATTCTGATTTTGGATCTTGACGAGGTCCGAACACATTAAAATACCTAAGCCCCACAGTCTCCAAGCCATATAATTCATGGAAAATTATACCATATGCCTCTCCGGCCAGTTTGGTCGCCGCGTAGGGTGACATGGGGCGGAGGGGCATTGTTTCAAGCTTTGGGAGGATATCGCTATTGCCATAAACGGATGATGAAGAGGCATATACCACTCTCCTGACCCCTGCGTCCCTGGATGCCAGAAAAACATTCAGGGTTCCGGTAATATTCACTTCGTTAGCAGTCAGCGGGTCCGCCACCGACCTGGGTACCGACGGTAACGCGCCCTGGTGAAAAACTACCTCTACGCCTTCAACGGCCCTTCGTACATCACTCAGGCTGCGAAGGTCACCTTTATTCACTTCAATTTCTTTTATCACCGGTTGTAAATTGTTAAGGTTGCCGGTAGAAAAATTATCCAGCACCTTAACCTTGTGGCCCAGTTCCACAAGGGTGATGGTAAGATTTGAACCAATAAAACCAGCCCCTCCCGTAACGAGAAAGGTACTCATTCCACGACCACCAGCTTTTTATAATTTACTTTTTGACGTCTATTTTTTCATCCTTATTCTTTTTTCTTTGTCTTTTTCTGGTTTTTGGAGTCTGATCCATAGTTGGAATAATAACTTTCGCTTATCTCACACATCCTGGCGCAATTTAAAGCTACGCCCAGGATACTTGCCTTCGCGTTCATCAAAAGTTCCTTCGCTTTGCTTACTGAATCATGGGAGGCCACTCTGGACCTTACAACAATAAGCACACCGTCCACCGCCTTTGATAAAACGGCAGCGTCGGCAACCACAGTCAATGGAGATGCGTCCAGCAAGATCACATCGGCTTTTTCTTTCAGACCTGCGATGAGTTGGCTCATTTTCTGGCTGCCTAACAACTCCGCCGGGTTGGCAGGCAATGGTCCTGACGTCAATATCCTCACCCCTGCTATGGGAGCAGCCTTTAAAACGTTATCAGGATCTTTAAATCCGGATAAAATACTGGTCAAACCAAGCTGGTTATCCAGGTTAAAAATCAAATGCTGCTGAGGTTTGCGCAGGTCGCAGTCAACTATAATCACCCTTTGACCAGTCTGAGCAAAAACAACGCCCAAGTTTGCTATTACAAAAGACGTCCCTTCACCGAATCCCCCTCCGGCAAGCAGGATGGTCTTTAACGTGTCACCTGCCCCCAAAAACTGGAGGTTTGCCCGTAAAGTTCGAAAGGACTCCGTTATAAAAGAATGGGGCCGGTTGTGGGTAATCAGTTCATAGCTACTCAACTTTTGTTTTCCCTCCTCCGCCTCTCCGCAACGCTGCAACAGGTATCAATCCCAGTACAGGCAGTTTAAAATAGTTTTCGATCTCTTCAGGATTCCTGATGGTATCATCAAGATATTCCCGGACAAAAATAATTGCTACCGTTATAGTAAGGCCGAAAATACCGGCAAGTATAATATTCAAAACTACATTGGGGCTAACAGGAGACACAGGCGGGACAGCCTGGTCCAGGATTTGAATATTTTTTACACTTAAGACATTGTAAACCTTGCCGGAGAGCGACTGTGCCACCCCGTTGGCAATTAAAGCAGCTACCGAAGGGTTGGAGTCGCTGGCTGTAATTTTAAGCACTTCAGTATCATCGGTCAGATCAACCTGAATTTTTTTACTGAACTCTTCCAGAGTCAAATTTAAACCATTATTTTTGATAACCTCTTCCGCGACAACACGGCTTTTGGCCAGTTCGCTGTAGGTTCTTACCAGTCTTTGATTTAATATAAGGGTATTGATACTAATCTCTGAAGTTGGCGCCATTTGGTCTCTTAACACTATAACAGTTGTGATTGACTTATAAACAGGCGTCAGTACAAATAAGCTGATTACCGCGCTGGTAAGCATAGCCACAACCGGTATCAAAACCAGCACCAGTTTTAGTTCTCCCAGTATCCTCCCGAACTCCTTAATCCTCATCGATTTTCCTCCCCGGTTACTGTACAGACAGCGACTTGGCAACTGCCTGTAATAACTTCATCTACGCCATGGGGTAGGGTCGGAGGCAG
>DFAP01000076.1:0-2003 GCA_002365855.1 Pelotomaculum sp. UBA3103
CTGTGCTCCCTGACAGGGAACACAGACGTTGAGGTCCAGGTAAAGGAACTCGATATCCAAACGCCTTTTTTTAGTAATAGTTTCCGATAAGCAAAATCCCTGAGGAACGCAGCAGGACGATTGCCCAGTTGATTTCTGGGATTCAGCTGGAGGGGTGCAGCAACAGCTGCCCGCTGCGGGAGCAGCTAACTGTGCAACATCGAGGCATCCACAACCTTTAGCATCCTGGTTTGCATTTAAAGGCGGGATCTGTATTTTATTATTTGCAATTAGACTGCCCGTCGGATAAGCCGGATAAGTTTTCAACCTTTTTATAATATCCCAGGTTCCGGGAAGTTGACCGCATTTCCCGTGGTTATCATAGAGGTTTTGCCCGTTGACGGTTACCTGAAAAATACCGTCATGCCCTTCAACCAATTGAACTGACATATTGAGATTGCTTTTGATAACCGCCGCCATACTGGAGGCCAAATTATAATAACCTCATTCAACGCAGTAGGTAATCTGAATGTTGACAGTGTTTTTCTTGTCGTTCATTGTTGTTCTCCTTAGTAATAGTATAGTCCTTGAACAATAAATATTTCAAATTATAACTTGTATCATGCAAGTTAGTATTTATATGTTATGTTCAATTTACCATCTGCTTGCATCCACTTCTTTTTAACTTTGCCACATCAATTGATCGTCTAAATAAAGAAAATAAAATAAATGCCCAACCCTACAAGCACTAAGGCGCTGAATTTCTGCAAAGCCTGCAGAAGAGGTTGACTTTTGGAGAGTGACTTTATAACACCGGTAAAGGTCCCTACCACCAGCAGGGGAATGCTCCTTCCCAGGGCGTAAAGGAGCAGGAAAAAAAAGCCGAAAAATAAATTGGCTTTAGCGGCGGCCAGGGCCAATACGGCCGTTGTAATGGGTATGGTGCATGGCGAGGCAATCACGGCAAAAGGTATGCCAAGCAAAAAAGCCCCGATCATGCCGCCGCGGGAACCCGCAGCATTAATCATCCCTTGCCCCATACCTATATGCCAGGGTAAAACACCCATGACGATGAGTCCCATAAACACCATTATGATTCCTAAGACAGTATATATATACGGAAGGTTCAAGAACAGCGTACCCAAACCAGATGCTATTAGTCCTAACGAGGCCAATGCAATTGAGAGACCCATCACAAAGGATAGTGACAATAAAAAACATCTGAATCGCGAAGTTTCACGAGAACCTCCGACGTATCCGACTACAAGGGCTGCGGTTGGTAAGGAGCAGGGGCTCAGTCCCGCTATAAGTCCGGCTATGGCAACGGCGCCAAGTGTCAATTCATTCACAAAGGGGACCATTTACCCGCCCAGCCTTTCAAACACTTTATTAAATTCTTCAGCTTTAAGATTGCCGGTTTGCCTGGCCAGAACATTACCTTTACGGTCAAGCACCACAAAAGCTGGAATTTTATTTACTCCGGCCTTTTCCGCTGCTTCCAGCAGTTCCTTCTGGTACGAATCATCCTGCAAGGCTATATCGTACCATGTGAATTTAACCAGGTCACCGTACCTGCTTTCAAAGTCCTTTACTGCGTTTCGGTGGGTGTCAAATAACTTTTTAGTTGACGCGCAGCAATCAGCGTTATAGGTAAACACAAAAGCCTGGGCAGGCGTGCCTGAAGACTGCGTTTGAAGTATTTCGGTATTATTCTGTTGTGAGGAACAGGACGTCAAAACAAACAAAAAAATAAATAAAATCGTTAGAATATAAACTCTCTTACTTGTTCTCAAGCTCTACACTCCCTAGCCCCAAATTGCTCCAAAGATCATCCCCGCAACCGTTGACATCACAATTACCAAAGAAATAAAAACCAGAGTCTTTTTAGTGCCCAGTACCTGCCGGATCACGATCATATTCGGCAGGCTCAAAGCCGGCCCGGCCAGAAGGAGAGAAAGCGCCGGACCCTTGCCCATGCCGCTGCCTAAAAGGCCCTGCAAAATGGGCACCTCGGTTAAAGTGGC
>DFAP01000076.1:2348-6021 GCA_002365855.1 Pelotomaculum sp. UBA3103
AAGTACATGAAGGCGCCCACTATGGATGCGATCAGGTTTGCGCTGAGTGAGTTGCCTCCTACATATGCAGAGATGTACCTGGCGGGGATAATTCCGTTATCGACGTCAGGCCTGCCCATCAGGAAGCCTGCCACCAGCACGCCCCCCAGGAGCAAAGGGAAAATCAGCTTGGCAAAATCCCAGGTAGAGTCAACCCATTCCAGAATTTCTTCTTTATTAAACCATTGCTTTAATATAACGGCCAGGATCACAAGGAACACAATAGTAAGGGGCCAGTGCACCTGGTATATGGTATTAAAAAGCCCCACCGGCTGCGGCGGCCTGCTCCAGGCAGCAAAGATGAGGATAAAGACCATCGTAGCAAAATACACAGTATACTGCCCTAATGATCGCCTGTCTTCCGGAGGCGGCGGCAGGGCCAGGGCTGCCGCTTCCTTTTCTCTTTCTTCCTTTAAGAAAAAGAGGTGCATTAACAGCCCTATGATTACAGCAAAAAGCACCGCTGCTACCGCGCGCGCAACCCCAAGATCAAACCCCAGCACCCGGGCCGTGAGAATGATGGCCAGTACGTTGATGGCCGGGCCGGCGTACAGGAAGGCTACCGCCGGGCCGATGCCCGCGCCCCTTTTGTAAATTCCGGCAAAAAGCGGCAGGACGGTGCAGGAGCAAACCGCGAGCACTGTGCCGGACACCGAGGCCACACTGTAAGACAATATCTTTTTTGCGCCGGCTCCAAAATACTTCAGCACCGACGCCTGCGACACAAATACCGCTATACCCCCAGCGATAAAAAAGGCGGGGACCAGGCAGGCCAGCACGTGCTTTTGGGCGTAGTCCTGGAGCATGTAAAACGCCTCCAGGATGGCTGACTGCACACGCGGGTTCTGAAGCGGAATATAAAAGGCAAGGAGAAATATGCCCAGCATTATCAGTAATTTATCGCGTTCTTTCACTTAAATGACCTCTTTCTCTTTCCGTAAGACAGACTGGAAATCATTATTCTAGCTTTCTTGCTTAATATATTTCTTGATATCTTCCTTCCCGGGCATCTTTCCAGAAGCCTTAAGCTTACCATTGATCATCAAACCCGGTGTCAGCATCACGCCGGCATCAATGATTTCGTCCAGTTTCTCTATTTTCTTGACTTCCGCGCTAATACCCATTTCCTCAATTGTTTCAGCTACGGCCTTGTACAGAGCTTTACATTTCGCACAGCCCGGTCCCAGAACTTTTATTTCCATAGCGCTTCACCTCCTTTCTAATAAGCATGTCAAATTTAAATCCGGATTAATTATACTGTCCCTCTAATTCGTTTGAGAAATACTTCCGCTTGAACATTAGGGCAACGTTCACCAGTGCTATCATAACCGGAACCTCAATCAGCGGTCCAATCACCGCAGCGAAGGCCTGGCCAGAGTTGATGCCAAAAACGGCAACCGCCACGGCGATAGCCAATTCAAAATTGTTGCTGGCTGCAGTGAAAGCAAGCGTCGTGGTCTGGCCATAATTTACCTTAAAAGCTTTACTGAGGAAAAATGACAAAAAGAACATGACCACGAAATATATCAATAACGGTATGGCTATCCTGACCACGTCCAGGGGCAGGGTGATGATGTAGTTGCCCTTTAAGGAGAACATCACGATAATGGTGAATAAAAGGGCGATTAGGGCCAGTGGGCTGATCCTGGGAATAAATTTTTTCTCATACCATTCTTTACCCCTGGCCGGCATCAGGGTAAACCTGGTGATGATCCCGCCAAGGAAAGGAATACCAAGGTAAATCGCCACGCTTTTAGCTACTTCCGCCATGGAAATATCTACGATCATTGATTCGATTCCCAGCCACTGTGGCAGGAGTGTAACAAAAAAGTATGCGTACACTGAAAAGAAAAGCACCTGGAAAATTGAATTCAAGGCCACCAGTGCGGCGGCATATTCGGAATCACCCTTTGCCAGGGTGTTCCAGATTATGACCATGGCTATACAGCGAGCCAGGCCGATGATAATAATGCCTACCATATACTCGGGGTAGTTCTGCAGAAAGAGGATGGCTAAAAAGAACATGAGTATGGGGCCGATGATCCAGTTCTGTACCAGGGAAAGTGTCAGAACCTTACCGTTTCTGAACACTTTACCTATCTCCTCATACTTGACCCTGGCCAGAGGGGGATACATCATTACGATCAGGCCTATAGCGATAGGTATAGATGTCGTCCCTACCTGAAACCTGTTCAGCAGGTCGGCCACACCTGGAACAACATAACCTAAACCTACACCGGCAAACATGGCTATAAAAATCCACAGCGTCAGAAATCTGTCCAAAAGTGATAATTTAGCTGATGCATTCTCCGGCATTTTTTGGCCTCCTACAGTTCTTTTTCACATACCGATGGTTTTAAACCAAGGAATTCACAAAGTCTTGGGTTTTCTCTTAACGGGGAAGGCCTGGGCAAAATGTTGTTAAAGCAGGATATTTCTTCTAAAAACCCCTTCACTTCACTAAAAAATTTTTCCGTACCTTTTTTATCAATATTATAGTATACAATCTTTCCCTGCTTTTCGCTGGTAATCAGCCCTGCTTGTTTTAACAGCTTTAAGTGATGGGAAATCGCAGGTTGAGACAGGCCTATCGCATGGATTATTTCACAGGCGCCCATTTCCTGCTGAGCTAACAACCTTAATATATTTTGCCTGTGGGGGTCCGACAGAGCTTTTAATGTATTGATCATATGCAGAACCTTCCTCCTTTATATCTATACATTTAAATACATTATAATTAAAATTATTTATATTATCAGTCTCCTGAGAAAAAAAATCAAGTATATTTTTATTGCACTTTGCTAGTCATATTTTGTTATTTTTTCGTTATACAAAAAAACCCGAACCTTACGGTTCAGGGATAAACTTTTCACATATCAAGAATGGTATTATTTGTTCTGTCAAATTAACCAGTGCATGTCCTGCGTCCGGCAAAATCCTATATCCCATTACCAAACAGTTATGAGTTCTCTCAAATTTTCAAAGTTTTTATCACCGATGCCGGAGACATTTTTCAGATCCTCCTCTTCTTGAAAAGGCCCGTTTGCTTCCCGGTACTGGATAATCCTTTGCGCCAGGGCGGGCCCGATTCCAGGCAAAGTATCCAACTGGCTCAGGTTCGCCGTGTTGATATTGACACGTCCGGTGGTCCCTGGACTGCCCGCTTTGTTTAAAGCGCTCTGCCCCGCTGCGCTACCGGTCTGGATATCCGTTGAACCATCTCCCCCACTTTTCAACGGGACAAGTATATCCTGCCCGTCAGTTACTTTCGCCGCCAGTCTTAGTGAGTCCAGATCGGCTTCCCCTAAGGGGCCGGCCTTGTTCACGGCGTCAATGATCCTGGAACCCTGGGGCAGCTGGTAAACGCCCGGGTTCAAAACGGCTCCAACCACATGGACGGAAAATTCTCTGGTCTTGTTGTCATCAACTGCATCAAGAGTAGGCCTGACCTCTGCAGCCGCGCGCTCTCTCAACTGGGCAAAACGGTATCCACCGCTAAAAAGAATAATTCCCGCCAGCAGCAAAATCATTATTTGCTGCCTGCGATCAAGCTGAACCACAGGCTCACCGCCTCAAAAAATAATTATACCTTTGGGCAGGTTAATTCTACCAAAAACGACTTTTTCCTTCCTTT
>DFAP01000064.1 GCA_002365855.1 Pelotomaculum sp. UBA3103
AGGGCAGGTTTAAATTTTTTTTGTTAATTAAACATCCCCGGTGTTTACCCCGTGTGCCCTGCACCTGGGGCACAACGTTCTGACCTTTTTATCTCCTTCAGGGAGCGGCTGCCCGCAGTCTATACATTCAGCTTTGGCTTTTCTTTTTTCCTCCAGGATCATCCTCTGCTGCTTCTGTAGAATCTGCCCCACTATGCTATCCTGTTCCCTTTTCTTGATCTCCAGGAACTGAACACCGACCAGGTAGCGGCCCTGAGCCTGTTCGGGATTTTCCAGGATCCTTGTCACCATCCCAACCAGATTCAGCTTTTCTTCCGGATACAATTCAATGATGATCCTGAGCCTGTCCTTATGCTGAAATTCCTGGTCTGTGGCGAAAAGGAGTCCTCCCCCGCTGATGTCAATAATTTTTGCCTTTTTAAAATGGTTGTCCCAATAAGGGGTATAGAGTAAATACAGGTCCATGGAGAGACGCAGCCAGGCCCTGCGCTGCTCATCCGTTCCGCAGCCCGCCCGGTCAAGATTCTTCCATAACTCTGTGCTGTCCATTTTCATTTTTGTCTGTACGCGATACCAGTACACGCTGAGGCCGGCTAATATGAACAATAAAGACAGGTACAGGATGAGGTAGCGCTGGTTCCGCGACTCCTGCTCTTCCAGGGCCTGTTTGAAAGATTGAATGACTTCCCAGCCATTGCTGTCCGTCTGGCTAAAAGCGGGTTCGGCTGTGATGACTACCAGCAGAGCAGTAAAGAACAAAAAAGTTGACATAACCATAACTTTAGCCCTGATTTGGTTCACCACCGGCACCACCTTGCTCACCTGTATCTTCCTCTGGCTCGATGGCCAGGCCGCAGCAACAGGCCGGGCATATAAAATCGTTATCCAGCCAGGCTTCCTCTTCCCGCACTGCCAGATCTTCCGGCATGCTGTCTGTTTTCAGCGGAGGATCATACTCAGACACAATGCAGTCCCCCCATATTAACTATGCGCTGTATTTTAACAGCTTTTTTATAATATAACATGATTTGCACCAGGTGTAACGACATAATGTGACTGGAACAGGAAATAACAAACCCCCGCATAAAAAACGGGGGCTTTAAAGGGGTAGTCTGCAATAAAATATCGTTTTCCAGGAGCCTTAACTCGCCGAGTTGGTAAGGGTAACCACCATATTTACTTCACTTTGTTTTTTGGCCTGGTCAAACATGGTCTTCAGGCCGGTCCAAATTTCATCTTCATTTCCCTGCAGGATCGTGGAAATTGAGCCCACCTTGGCCTGCAGTTTGTGGCGTTCCAGTGATTCCAGGGAACTGCTGATAATCTGGCTGGCGTTTGTTGTTTTCTGAGGGTAAAGGGCTACTTCAGCTGTAAGCATTTTTTTACCTCCGGCAGTTAAATTTTTTTCAACTTTATTATGCAGAATCATGAGCAACTATATTCAATCGCTCAGCAATTTTACCTGAAAGAACGGAAATAACGGGCTCGATTTTTACGAAAACATGGTAAAATGATACAAATAAGGTGATAAAATTGCCCCAGGAGGTGTAACGAGTCATGAGCAATCTTGTTAATCATAATGTCCTGGCCATGATGCGCAAACTCGCACCCAAGGAGTTCTTGTTTGATGAAAAGGCACTCGTCAAGTACCTCCCTTTCAAGCTTCCCGGACGAAAATTAGCTCAGATCTGTTCCGCCTTGAACTCAGGCAAAAACATCATCTTTGTCGGCGCGCCCGGCACTGGTAAAACCACCGTCGCACAGGCTGTCTGCCGCGCTGCATACTCGCTGTTCCTGTCTTTCGGCAAAGGTATATTTACAACGGGAACCGCCGACTGGACAACCTTTCACACTGTTGGAGGGTATATGCCTGATGTCTCCGGAAGCGGGCGCCTGGTGTTCAGCCCCGGCATCATTACCCGCGCGATCATAGACCGCCACTGGCTGATCCTGGATGAGATCAACCGCACCGACATCGACAAAGTGATCGGGCCGTTCTTTTCCGTACTCAGTGAACATGAAGTAGTCCTGCCTTTCAAAAACAGTGAGGGGGCCCATTTTGTGATCCGGCTTGGCGCCAGTGATTCCACTGAGACCGAGTTCTACGTCCACCCCCACTGGCGGCTGATTGGCACCATGAATGACTTTGACAAACATGCGCTGTACAACCTGTCGTACGCTTTTATGCGCCGGTTTGCCATCATCAGCATTGATACTCCCAGTCCCATGGAGCTGATTAAGATTATGAGCCGCGTGGTTCCCGAATGCGACTTAAACAATGGGATGAACAAACTTGTGTGTATTACAAAATACCGCGAACTTGGACCGGGTATCTTTCTGGACATGGCCCGGTATATTGCCACCAGGGGAGCGGCGGCGGGAGCACAAACGGAAGAACATGCCTGTGAAGCAGCGGAGCTTTTCCTCCTGCCCCAGTTCCAGGGCCTACCCATGTCGGTCAACCAGAAGATCGCTGAAATTATCCGCAAAGCTCTTCCAAACTGCACTTTTGATGAAAGCAAGATGGAGTTTGCCAATAACTGATAACTTAAATGTATGCCTTGAATATATTGCAGACGCAGCAAGGCCGCAGAGGCTATTCCCACGCGGCCCGATCAATTTCTAGAGGCTAAATTTCCTTTTCTTCGCTTAAGTTTCTCAGCTCCACCAGGTGCATTTTTTCTTCCTCCAGTATCTTGTAGATCATCTTGCGCGACTGTTCCGAACCTGTGCGCTCCAGCAGTTCATGGTAAAGCAGGATCGCATCTTTTTCAGCCTGTATCCCTATGGCCAGGACATCCCTAAGAGACTGGATCTCCCCCGCCATTTTTTTGATCTGGTCAGGCTCCGGGAAAATGCCGCCCATGCCGATGGATGCCATGTAGTCCGAGGTTCCCTGGTCAAATTTTTCATCCCCGGAGTAAGCGGAAATAATCTTGTCAAATACCTTGATATGTTCCTTCTCCTCTTCAGCCAGCCTCATGGCCAGCGTCTTGGTCTTTTCCTCTTCAACCGCTGCGGCAAGATTTATATAAAACTGGTAACCTTGAACTTCCATAGAACGCGCCGTCTTTGCGATATCTGTAAAAATCACCTACGCCCTCATTCCTTTCCCTGCCAAGCTTATTTACATTATCATGCCACAACACATTGACGATAATCACACATGTTGCGCAGTAGTGATCATTCTCAGCCAGTTCTTGAAAATCTGTCCGGCCACAGGTCTATATTCTTTCCAGATGGCTGAGGTCTCAAGCTCCAGCCGATTAACAGCGCCAGGACCGTGCAACATCTCGATGTCTTCTGCCCAGATGCCGGTCCATATGTCTATTATTTCAGGCGTGATTTCCAGGTGAAACTGCAGCGCAAACACCCTGTCAGAGCAGCAGGAAAAGGCCTGGTTGACGCAGTCCCCGGTTGACGCCAGCAAGGGCGGCGCCCGCAGGCAGGGCAAAGGTGTCGCTGTGCCAGTGGAATACCGGGAATTTTTCCGGCAGCCCTTGAAACAGAGGCGACCTGGCGCACTCAGCAGTGAGTTTCAGTTCATACCATCCGATCTCTTCTACCGGGTTGCGGGTAACCGGCGCGCCCATAGCCCTGGCAATCAGCTGTCCGCCCAGGCAGATGCCCAGAATATATATACCTTCATCCAGCGCTTGCCGGATGAGCGTGCCGACCAGCTTTAAGCAGGGATAAGCGTCTTCCTCGTATACATTCATGGACCCACCTAGAATAACCAGGGCGCCGTAGCCGTTCAAGGAACCCGGCAGATTCGAACCCGGCCTGTCCATAACCCGGATATCAAGCTCACACCCGTCCCTTTCCAACTCTTCGAGCACAAGCCCCGGCGCGACCACGGTCATGTTTTGAACGACAAGAACTTTCAAGGCCAACCTCCGCTGCATACAATCTTTTTATAATAATTGAAATATTCGAGTGGGAAATAACTATCCCTGCCGGGCAGCGGGACCGTATTGCAAAAATAATTTGATACCCCCCGTGTTTCAGCTCTTAACCCCTTATAACATAAATCGGGTTGCTAAAAATCCACGGTTGCCGCCGTCTCCTGAGACCCACAAAGGTGTCCAGGAAAACCTCCGCCCTGTAGGCACCCGGTTCCTGCACTTTCTTGATCAAGCTTCTGGTGTTACCGGCACTGGCAACTACCCGGCCGTTCTTGATTATACGCAGCAATCCCGCCCTGGGCGCCGATACTTTCATATATGTTTCCGGCCCCAGACACAGCTCATCCCCCATGATTGCCCCGCTCCAACCGTTTTGCGCCGTAAATATAAACCCGCTGCCGCCTGATAAATAGTCGTAGCTTAAGTAGCAGTTACCATTTTCCAGCGCCTGATAAATACTGTGTTTGTCTTTTTCGAAGGAAGCAAGCTGAAAAGAAAGGGGTTCCTTTAAAAGGACATGGGTCCGCAGCGTCTTGAACATCCGCTTGTAGGAGTAAAAGTACCCGTGGGCGTCCACGCTGCCGATGCCGTAAACTTTGCTGCGGCTTTGAAGCTCATCCCACTTCTTCAAGGTTTCTTCCGGCGGGCCGTCAATAAAAAGGTCGGGGCGGATCAAGCCGATGGGAATAAAAAAGGGGCCGAACAGATTCTCGATCCAGTCGTGGCTGTAGTTCCAGACTTCCAGCCCGTTGAAGCCCTCTGCGCTCCATTCCTGCCACGGAGTCACGGTAAGGCGGAAGATCGAGCGTCCGTCATTACTAAACGGGTGGGCGATAAAGCCGACGCCCCCCTTCGCACTGACTTCGTCTATGGTTTCCTGGTGGCTTTGACGGGGAGTTACTTCGGAAGATAGCCGCATGGCCAGATAATGTCCGCCGCGTTTGCCGACGCTTATCTCCTCACCCACCAGCAGGGCGGTCTTTTTATGCCAGCCTTCTTCAGGCAGGGCCTTCAGGGTATTGTGGTCGGTCAGGATCATGAAGTCGCATCCCGCCCTGTTGGCGGCCTTGACGATCTTTCTAACATCTTTCAGCCCGTCAGAATAGGTCGAGTGGACATGGATAACCCCGGCGTAATCATGGTAACCGGACAACATTCCTCAACTCCAAGAAAAAATCCCCTTGGATATCATATGAGGACCGGGGTCCCTTCTGTGACCGCTCTGCCTCCTGGGACAAGGGACCTGTCCCGGAGACAAAAGAAACGCCCCTGCCATCACTGCGGCAAGGGGCGCGCTCTTAATATTGATTTTTTGGTTTATTAAATATTTTCTAATATTAACATGCTACACCCGGTATATTTTTACTATTTAAGACCTATTTGAACTGTTTGCGTGGTTCCATCATTTAGGGTAATAGTAAGACGGTAAGTACCTGCGGTCAATCCCTTGGTACTCAGGTTAAAGATGTACTGGTTGGCTGTCGTATCATACCTGAAATTGCTACCGGTAGTGGCAGCACTGGTTGATATAGCCTCAACATCTTCTGCAAAAACTTCATTAGATAGCTTAGCATATTTTATTGTTGCCACAGCGTTTGAGACAAAGGCCCCATTAGCATCGGTCAGTTGGAATTTAACAGGCACAGTACTGCCGGCTTTGAAAACGCTGGAACCATCACTGTTTATCGGCTGGAGAATTCCACCGAAATTATATTCAATTTTGTAGTTAAAACGATAGGTTTGTGTATTACCAGCATTGTCAGTAGCAGTTACTTCAACGTATTTACTGCCTACACTGCTTGTATCAAGGTTTAAGCTTCCGCTGGTAGGGGTGGCAAGGCCGGAAATGTTGTCACTTGCTGTCCAGGAGACCGATGCAGTTGAGTTTAGGATGTAGACAGAATCCTGGGGTGAGCCGAATTCCACCGTTGGTGCTGTCCAGTCTATACTGACCGCCGGAGAAGTAAAGGTGGCGCTGTTTCCTGCGTTGTCAGTGACTGTGACATTCTTAATTTGAGCTTCACCCTCAGTGCCGAACACCAGCGGGCTAATTGGTATAGCGGAGGCAACACCTGACAGGTTGTCGTCTGTAGTGTAGGAGATGCTTACCGGAGTGTTGTTCCAGCCCGCCGCATTTGGCGCTGGGTTAGGAGTTCCCCAGGCAAGTGTAGGATCGGTCTGGTCAAGTATGATACTATCCGTATAGTTCTGAGACCAGTTGCCGGACTCATCCCTATACTGTACAGCCACCGTTTTAGTGCCATCGCCAGTTGGTAAAGTATAGGCAATGTCAGTGCTGAACGGTGTTACACCCGGAACTACCGGAACCACATTACCTCCAGATGCATCAGTACCATCGGCTACACGGTAACCCGTAACCCCTATGTTATCGGTGGCCGACAGGTTTAAAGTGACATTGGTGTTGTTGGTGTAGGTCGCATTGCTGTTGATGGTGATGCTGCCCGTGGGAGCAGTCGTGTCAGCAGGGGTTGATGGTTCAGTAACATTTAATCTAATACCAGCCCAATCGGATGGAGGATTACCACCAAGATTAGGCGCATTATTAGTGACGGTGAATGTCACTTTATATTCATAGACATTTATTATATTGGGAGCTGTCCCACTTACAGTAACAGTATCAACAGAAGAATAATCATTAATACTAAATTCAGTCTTAGATAAACTTGCTGCGGCATTATCAGAAGTAATACTACCTAAAACCGGGAAGGTAGTTTGCTGACCGACATCATTTATATATACTCCTACCACAGCATCCCAAGTTTGGCCGGGTTCACTTGTTATTTCCACCCAACGGTCTTGTGAGAAAGCAGTTGCAACTATAGCATCTGCTTTTACCTGATCAGCAAGTGCTACCCCCGCAGTAACTAAACCTGATAAAAGAATAATCAAGAGCATACTCGTAAATTTCGCAAACTTTCTTCTTAACAATTGTTTTACACCTCTCACATTTGATTTTTTCTAACAGGGCCGGTTATACTACCAGCTCCTCGCTGCCCAAGTGTCCAGATTTAGGCCGGGCATCAAAGCTTCCCGACTTTGTCGCATTAATTTAATTTGGCTAGTTGAAACACTAGAGTCGTAACATTCACAAAGCATGTCCACACAACAATGTAATCGCTTAAAGCACCTTTTCTTCTGGCACCCACTCCTTTATACAAGATTAAACACAAAACCGGCCCTGGTACCTCAAGGCCGGTTACGCTACCTGCTCCTGCCCGGTTAAGCGTCCATCTGAAACCGGGCCTTCATTGCTCCAATGAAAAAAAATGACATATTTAGCTTGTATACATATTGTATAAGCCTATAGTCCTACTGTAAATATAATTTAGAGGTATATTTTAGTAATATTTTGTTTATTTCGTCAAAATACCGCATGACCTCAAAGTACATAAAATCTAGAAAAAATAACCTCTAAGCTTACAGGTTTGCGCAGCAAGGGGATAAAAACTTTTCGTTATTTTTTAAAGGATCTTACTTTGAGAATAAAGAAGATATCATGGACTTCTTGGGAGGTGTATGACTTGAAAAAAACTTGCCTGGCGCTGGTTCTTGTCGCTTTGCTTTTTACGGCAGGATGCGCCACCCCTCAGACAGAAAGGCAACCCTGGCAATTCGACATGACGTCCGGGATGGGAGGTCTGGACGGCAGCCCGGACCTTCAGGAGTACAGTTATAAGTTTTCCCTGGTCAATATTGAAAAAAGAGACCTGGAAAACGTATGCGTACTGCTAAAAATCAACAGTAATTTCAGCGGCAGGATCTTAAGCCAAAACGGGCCGATCAGTAAGAAAATAACAGTATTCAAACCAAACGACTTTATAACGCTTGAAGGAAAGATACAGATTGACACTAAGGATTTAACCAAAAAGCAAATCACTGACATGGGTCAGGTAATTGAAAGCTGCATGATCACCTGGACAGATAACGGAAAAGTATATAATACCACAAAGGCTTTTGGCTCAAGCTCTCAAAAATAAGTATGTTTGTTTTTGTTCAGGGATTTGTTCAGGGCCTGGGACAAGGGACCTGTCCCCCTGTCCCACGGTTCAGGAACACGTTGTTAGGCTTAGCTCAGCTCTGATGTGCAGTTAGGGCAGCGTGACGCTTTAATGGGAATCGCGGAAAAACAGAAACCACACTCTTTTGTCGTGGGAAGGGCAGGGCTTTCCTGCTGGCGCTTCAGCCGGTTTACCTGTTTTATTATGATAAAAATGACAAAACCGACAATCAAGAAGTCAATCACAGTGTTAAAAAAGACACCGTAGTTGATGGTCGCAGCGCCTGCTTCTTTTGCTTCAGCAAGTGTGTTATAAGTCTGGCCGGACAGGTTAACAAACAGGTTGGAAAAATCAGCATCCCCCATAAGCAAGCCGATGGGGGGCATAATCACATCGTTGACCAACGAGGTAACGATCTTCCCAAAAGCCGCGCCGATAACCAGACCAACCGCCAGGTCGATCATGTTCCCGCGCATAGCGAATTCTTTGAACTCTTTCCACATAAACTTCTCCTCCTTACACAAAAAATTATTCACAGGTAAAAAAAATGATTTGTTGCTGTAACCCTGGAAATCATTATAAAAAATCTTAAGTTAATATTACATCAGACTTAATTATCAGTCACTATTTGTTTTTATTTCAATCTCGTTATAAAATTGGTAATGATAACTTTACGGGAGCGTGCAGTTTGGAAAAGCAGAAGTCAATAATAAACAAGAATTTGGTCAATACAAAGCTTCGAATTTCACCGCTGCAGATTATCGCACTTGGCTACCTGCTGTTTGCCATGTTAGGGACGTTTCTGATCAGCCTTCCTTTCTCTTTAAACCCGGGTGTGAGGCTCAGTTTTATTGACGCCCTGTTTACGGCTACCAGCGCCATCAGTGTAACCGGTCTTACGGTCGTCAGCACGAAGGAGACCTTCAGCCCTGCGGGGGGCGTTATCCTCGCCTTCTTACTGCAGTTTGGCGGCATCGGCATCATGACCCTTGGCACACTTGTTTATGTTTTGCGGGGCAACCAGATCAGCCTCCGCGAAAGGTTGATGATCAGGGTCGACCAGAACCAAACAACCCTGCAGGGCATGGTTTACCTGATGCTTTTTATCCTGAAGGTGGCCTTGCTTCTGGAACTGCTGGGCGCAATAATTCTAACCACCCACTTTTTGAACACATACCAACTGCCCTTTTCGAACGCGCTGGGTCTGGGCGTTTTTCACAGCATATCAGGATTTACAAACGCAGGGTTTGATTTGTTCGGAAACAGCCTGCAGGATTTTCAGCATGACTATCTGGTACAGAGTGTTATTGGACTGCTGTTGCTTGCCGGGGCTATAGGCTTTCCGGTGTTGCTGGAAACCTATTCCAACATCATCTCCTGGCGCAGACAAAGAAAGATCCGGTTTTCTCTTTACACAAAAATCACCACCATTACCTTCGCTGCCCTCGTAATAGCCGGCTTTTTCATGGTTTTGTTCACCGAATTCTCCGGGTACCTAGCCAATATGCCATGGCATCAAAAGATTTCCGTAGCGCTTTTTCAATCCCTGACAACGCGAAACGGCGGATTCAGCACGATTGACATAAACGTCTTTCAGCAGGCTACTTTGCTGTTTTTTTGCCTGTTGATGTTTATCGGGGCTTCTCCCAGCAGCTGCGGCGGCGGCATCCGCACCACCACCTTTGCCGTGCTGGTGCTCAGCCTGGTATCTGTACTACGGGGAAGGACAAGCGTTAAAGTATTTCGCAGAGAACTTTTTCAGGAAGATATCATGAAAGCGCTTACGGTATTTTTTTTGGCTGTGATGCTGGTATCCATTGCTGTAATAGCACTTTCAGCTATTGAAAGCTTTTCCGTCACGGAAATACTTTTTGAAGTCTGCTCAGCGTTCGGCACGACCGGCCTTTCCATGGGAATAACGCCGGAACTCTCCACCACCGGCAAGTCGGTCATTATTTTTCTCATGTTCATTGGGCGTATAGGTATTGTTTCATTGTTGCTCTTATTTAAGAAGCGGCGCCCGGACGACAGGTACCATTACGTGAAGGAGCATATCATTATCGGTTAAATACTTTTATTGAACTCTCTTATTTTACTGAACTCCTCCAAAAAAACCACCCAGGTCCAGTATAGGCACCCGGGTGGTTTCGTTTTTATCCAGTATTTAGCTGTTCAACTTATTCCCCGGCCAACTGCCGCATCTCATCATAGCCCATCTGGATCAGCTCTTCGGCTGTCTTAAATGCCGGCCAGTCCTCTTCCCTGACTAAAACGTACGTTCCTTCCGGCTCTTCAGAGTAGAGTTTAACAGTATCCTCTTTGATCATACCCAGCCCATCGATATCTGCTGTAACTTTCAAAAACTCGTTATTTTCACCGGGAATACCTATATACTGCCGCAGCTCAAGATCCCAAAACTCTATTTTGTCCTTTACTACCTGCAGTATCTCTGGAGATAACTTCTCCTGGTTTTCAGCCAGGTAGTTGATCCTTCCCATTTGTGGGGGCCAATCTGACGGAGTATCACAGTTCATAACGGTGATGACTTTGGTTAAGAATTCAGCTTCTGCCACGGTTCCTTCTGCTTTGTAGGACAAAAGCTCCAGTTCTATGCCCTCCACCCGGTAGTGGCTGCCATATTTTTTATTAAGAAAACCTCTTACCTGCTCTTTTAACTGCTCAGTCAAATAATTGTCGTCATTAATCTGTGATACGTACCAGCTCTGCCCGTACTGCCTGGCAGTGACTATTGACGTGTACGAACCGGCAGGCCCGGTGGAAGACGCGAACTCAAAGCTGACAGCGTACTCCCATTCCGCCTCCCCTTGGGCTTTGTCCTCAATCCTGTAAGATTCAACCCAGGGGCTGGAAGTGCCGGTCACCCAGTTCATACCCTCAAATTCCAGACGTTTCTGCTCTTTCAGCTCCGGCGACAGCACGGCGTACTGCAGCGCCCCGTTGCGGCTTTTGACTCCCCTGGCCCAGGTCTCCACTGCTTCCTGCGGTCCGGCAGGCGCAAGCGCAGCCTCTAATTGCTTGACCTGGTTTTGCAGCGAAGCCAGGCCGGGCATGTCTATAAGCACGCTCCTGCTCTGCCCCTGCCACTCCACTTTGGCGCCGAGAGCCTCGGCAACCCAGCGCACCGGCACGATAACCCTGTCACCGGTGATTTGCGGGGCTACGTCTGTTTCAATCATTTGACCGTTGACAACCAGCTTGACCGGAGCGTCCGCAAATACCGCTGTAGACAGGGCAATAAGTAAGACAATGGCTCCGGTAACGATTAACAACCTCTTTTTCAAGTGCAAAGCCACCCTTCGAAAAATACTATACTGGTTAGACGCCACAGGAGCCGGAAATGTTCAGACAATACTTTGAAAACTTCTTCCCTGTAAAACGAAAAATTTTTTATCAATAACATTATATTAGCCTGAAAACTATTGTTTAATTATTCCATTTATAAGCGTCCTGCAGCGGCCCTCTAACATTTGAAGCACAGTTCTGCCTTGCGGCAAAGCTATGCTTCAATAAACGGGTCCCTTAAAAAATATTCTTTTACCAGCATACTGCTAAAGTCCATTGACTGCGAGATCCAACAGTAACCGCCCTGTGACGTTCAGGCTTTGGGCCGAGCACTCCTCCGGCAGGTCGCGCAGGGTATGCCAGTACGGGTAGTCAAAGTCAATAATGTTTATGGCAGGGATACCTGCATCGAGCAGGGGTATGTGGTCATCATAGATATACGGACCTGTGCTATTGACAAACTCAGACAGCCCCAGGGCTTGAGCGCGCCCCCACACGGCCTCAACCAGCTCGGGCTGGCGGGCTGCTGAAAAACCTTCTATAGGGAATTGGAGCTGTTTGTCGCCCACCATATCAAGGAGAATACCCGCGGCGAAACACGGCGCCGGCAAATTCGCGGCGAAATGCCGCGACCCCAGGAAGTACTCATCGCTGGTGAGGCCATAGTCCTCACCGTCAAACAGGACTATGTACACGGGGTGAAGAGGTGGGTGGCCTTTAAGAACGCGCGCCAGCTCAAGCAGCACGGCTACACCGGAAGCACCGTCGTTGGCGCCGGGAATTGGAACGCTCGTCAGCCGGGGGTCACTTTCCCGGTCGGCACGCGGCCGCGTATCCCAGTGAGCGCAAAAAAATAAAGGGTCAAGCTGACTGTCCCGTCCCTCAATTTGCACGATGAAGTTGCTAAGTTCTAAGACTTCTCCCGTATGCTTATCGCGGTGAATGAAATCCTGCCGCTGACAGGACAAGCCCAGTTGACGGAAATAGCCTGAAAAGAACTCTTTGGCAGCCACATGACCTGGCCCTCCCGGATGGCGCGTGCCCAGCACGCACTGGGCCTCCAGCAAGTCAAAAGCCTTGTTGGAATCAAAGTAAGGGACCGCGTTATTGACGGCATCCGGGGAGACCGCGAGCGGCTGTTCATTTATTGCTGGAGAAACCGCAGGTTGTTGTTCACTTACCGCGGAATACCTGCCGCATCCAGGCAAAGTCATTTGTATCAGTAATATTAGAACGATAGCATAAATCAGTTTAGAATTAAGATATGACAAAATAATCACCTTAAAACTCATCATATCAACTTTGCAGATTAGGCGCAATCTCTCTCCTTCTCCGCTTGGATCAGGCCCGGAGCCACAATAGTCATGCTCTGAACGACAAGGGCTTTCAACCCAAACCGGGAATTCATCCTGGCCAGGGGCGGACCCCGGGAGGCGGATTGGTTTATGCAAAATAGATAAAAACCCTCCGATCCTTGAGGACTTTGGAGGGCTTCGCTTTGCATTGAGATGGGTTAACGGTATTCAGGGGCCAAGCTTTCGGCTTTTAATTTACTTTGGTGTTCTTACCCTAACTGAGGGGCCGTTTGTTGTCCAGTTTCCTGCCAGGTCGCCCGCCTCAACTTTAAAGGTATACCACATTAGCCGTGAAAGTCCGCTGACTTCGTATTGATATGTCGAGCCGTCTACCTCACCCAGGTACTTCCCATTTTTATAAATTACATAAGTTGTTACTCCTACGTTATCACTGGCAGCGGGCCATTCAAGGGTTAAACTACTACTCGTAACGCTTATAGCACTAAGAGTGCTGTCGACCGGCCAGGCCGGCGGTGTGGTATCGGTGTCGTCAGGCGGTTCACTTATCGGATTTACCGTGATTGAAACCGTCGCTATGTTCGAGTATGCGATCCCGTCGTTCGCCTTGTAGGCGAACGAGTCGGTCCCGAACCAGTCCGCATTCGGCGTGTAAGTAAACGAACCGTTGACATCAAGCGCTAACGTGCCGTTGGCCGGACCGCTCACCAGCACGGCTGTCAGCGCGTCGCCATCAACGTCACTGTCATTGCCCAGCACTCCGGGTGCCGTAACACTCAGTTCAGTGTCCTCTTCCGTGGTATAGCTGTCATCTGCGGCAAAGGGCGCATCGTTTACCGGAGTCACTGTAATGGTTACTGTTGCTGTCGATACACCTAATTTACTATCCCTGATGGTATAGGTGAAATAGTCGATACCGTTAAAGTTAGCTTTAGGGCTATAGGTCACTGTGTTATCAATATTGATAACAGCAGTTCCGTTAGAAGGCTGCGTCAAGTAACTGACTTTTAAGTTGTCTTCATCTGGATCATAATCGTTACTTAGAACATTAATAATAACCGGGGTATCTTTATTCGTGATAACGCTGTCATCTGCGGCCACAGGAGGGTCATTGTATCGCAGTGAGTTTTTAAGGGCGCCGTATGCGTCCACCAGCCCGTAACCATATTGATCATTGTCTCCTTGATCCTTGGCCGTGGATTGTAAAACATTCCTTACGTTATCCGGCCCTGTAACGCCGTTAGCAATCAAGAGGGCAGCAACACCGGATACATGCGGGGCGGCCATGGAAGTCCCCTGGAAGAACCAGTAACCAAAATCTTTAGTATTTTTCGTGGTCGGGTTAAAGGTGTTCTGCAAAATGCCGTCACCGTAACCATCGCCGTTCTGGTCAACGTTAACATCCCCGCCTGGGGCGACCAGGTCCAGGGAAGGGCCGTAGTTGGAATAATAAGCGCGGGTTTTGTCATAGCGAGTTGCGCCAACAGCGATGACATAAGCATCGTAAGCAGCCGGGTAGCTGACCGTGTCTTTGCCGTCATTCCCCGCCGCAGCTATGATGGTAACACCTTTTTCATCGTGGGCGTATTTTAAAGCATTTTCCAATGTTATTGAACCACTGCTGCCGCCCAGGCTCAGGTTAATCACCTGAGCGCCTTTGTCAGCAGCCCATTTGATACCGTCGGCAATAGCCGTATAAGTACCGCTGCCGTTCTTATTCAATACTTTCACGGGCATTATGGCTGTGTTGAAGGCAACACCGGCAACACCAATATTATTATTAGTGCTCTGGGAAATAGTACCTGCGACATGGGTCCCGTGGCTGTTGTCGTCGTTGGGATGGCTGTCGTTTTCCACGAAGTCATAGCCTTGGACGAAAACGGTATTGGCCAGGTCGGGAGCTTGTGCATACCTGCCGTTGTTTTCATAGGCCACGCCGGTGTCAACCACCGCTACGACAACAGAGGGTTCGCCTGTCTGGAAACCCCAGGCTGTGTCTGCCTGAATACCGCCTTTGGTGTAATCGTGCATATTCCATTGCAATGAAAAGAAAGGATCATTAGGAGGGTCATCAGGAAACGCAAAAGTGTGAGCGATGTAGTTCGGCTCGGCATATTCCACCGCAGTAAGCTTTTTGTAAGCTTCGATCATTTCGCCAAGCTTCTTTTCCGGAACCTTCAGCTTAATAACGCCGTTGTAAGTGCGGTGGGCTTCAGCTATACCCAGGCCCCGGTTTATCTTCATGATCTCATCATCACTTACTGCGGGCTTGAACTTTACCAGGATCTCGTCCTGAACAAACTTGTCAGCAGCCGGTCCGGCAGGTTTGTACTCATGGATCTTGACCGTGGCCGCGCTTGACACCATCGCAAACACAAACAATGCCGTCAAAAGGACCGCCAATACGAGGGGAAGACGGTATTTACGAGATAATTAAAGCACCTCCGGTGTAGTCAAATTACTGTTGTAAAACACTATATCGTGGAGGACCAAAACAAAGCGTCAGGTCCGCAAGATCACCTCCAATAAAAGAGTAAAACTTTTTATCCAGTTAATTAATCGGTTATAAAATAAGTTTCTGAATTAAATTTTACCATATTATCAGACATTTTCCTCCATATTTATACTGAAAACTGATTAATTTTTAAGTCAATTGAAGGGTTATAACTTTTTAGACCGAATGTATAAATGTATAATGGTAAAATAAAACCTGGTTGTCTATTGAATTACTGTTTTTGATTTAACTAACGAGGTGAACAATATGAGCAAGGCCATGATTTATGTATTCGAAACTCGCCCCCAGTTCATCATCCTGTCCGTGGCGTGCGTGCTGGCCGGCGCAGGCGCGGCATACTGGAAGGCAGGCAGCATCAACCTCTATTACCTGGCGCTGGCCCTGGTTGGGGCTATGGCAGCACATGCTTCAGTCAACATACTGAATGATTATAGTGATTACGTCAGCGGGTTGGATGATATGACTACAAAAACGCCTTTCAGCGGCGGCAGCGGCATACTGCCCAAGAAGCAGATGTCGCCCAGGGCTGCCCTGTATTACGGCCTGATAACTTTAGGCGTTACCGTGCTCATAGGTTTTTATTTACTGTACGCGCGGGGCTGGCAACTGCTGTTAGTCGGCATCCCCGGCATACTGCTGATAGTTTTGTACACCGATTATATCACCCGCTCCCCCCTGCTCTGCCTGCTGGCGCCCGGGCTGGGATTTGGGCCGTGCATAGTTCTGGGCACCTACTTTGTACTGCAGGGGTTTTATGATTACACTGCTCTGGCGGTATCTCTGATCCCGTTCTTTTTTGTCAGCAACCTGCTGCTGCTCAATCAATTCCCGGATGCTGAAGCTGACCGCGCCGTGGGCCGCCGGCACCTGCTGACCCTGGTAGAGCCGAGGAAAAATACCTATATTTATGCCGTATTGAGCGCCGGAGCCTTTTTTGTTCTGGTCGCCGGTGTCTATCTAAATTTATTGCCGCTGTTAACCCTGGCCGGTCTGGTCAGCCTGCCGCTCGCGATAATCACCATCAAGGGTGTCGTCAAAAACTGTGAAAACATCCCCTCTTTGATACCCTACCTGGGCAAGAACGTTATCGGGATGCTTTCCACGATATTTCTGGTAGCTCTGGGCTTGTTTATTTCGTAATCTTTTATTTAGTATATGAATGATAACGACAGGTCGCTGATGCCAAAACCGGCAGCAGCGGCCTGTTTTTTCTGTCAATCTAAGTACCCTGCCGTATTCCCTGCGGCTATATGGAGACACTAAATATGATTCAATCCCAAGAAGGGGGAATACCTGTGACAAATAAAAACCACGACAACGAATTGCGCCGGCACGTCCGGTCCTTGCTAGAAGAAGACAAAGATTTGCGTGGTTACGGTCTTAATGCCGATGTTGTAGAAGGGGAAGTACAGCTTCAGGGCATAGTGGACACGCTAAAAGAGAAAGAGAGAGCAGAGGCGATAGTGCGGCAGATACCAAGGATTAAGAAAGTGGCCAATGCTGTATCCATAAGTACCGATGGGTCCATCACCGACAAAGACGTAACCATGGAAGTTAGTGAAGAACTGGAGATTGCCCCCAGTGTTGACATGCGTCATATCGGCGCAATCGCGATCGGAGGCGACGGAACTGTTATACTGAAAGGAAATACGGATGATCCCGCTGAAATAGAAGCGGCCCGGGAAGCAGCGTCCAAGGCCCGCGGCGTGACCAGGGTATTGAGCCAGGTCAGGCTAGGCGCAGAAGAACCAAGCCTGGAGGATCTTTTCCATAGCCAGGTCAACAATGACGTGGAAGAATAACCATTGCATTAAAAGATTCATAAACGAGAAGACGAAGACTACCTGCGTCTTGAACAATACCAGTGGCAAGTGGGGACGGTTTCTTGACTTGCCAGGTAAAATATGTAAGAATAGTGTGCTTTGCAGCCGTTAGATAACAAGTCGACAAGAGAAACCATCCCTTGTCGCAGCGTAAAGAACATCACTACATATTTTTGGGTCATACCTACAAATAATACTTAATAACTCAACTTTCGCAC
>DFAP01000078.1 GCA_002365855.1 Pelotomaculum sp. UBA3103
CGAAAATAGTTCAACTAATTAACTTTTTTTCAACAGAATTGATCAGGTCATCTATGTCCAGGATCATGCTGATGTCACCGTCACCAAGAATGGCACACCCTGAAACACTCCTGACGTGGCCCAAGTAGCCCGACAGGCCTTTTATCACAATCTGCTGCTGGCCGACTACTTCGTCAACGAGCAGACAGTATTTTTTTTCGTCTTTTTCTACGACAATTAATATCCCACCGGTAAGGTCCCGGCAATCAGTCTGCACGTTATATAGTTCGTGCAAGCGGATGACCGGCAGTATCTCACCTCTGATGTTTACCAGCTCCAGGTTGTAAGGTGTGGATGTAATCTGACTGCTTGCTGGCTGTAATGATTCCTTGATAGAGTTGATCGGAATGGTATAACGGTGCTGGCCGACCTTAACTACCATCCCGTCAATAATGGCGAGCGTCAGCGGGATTCTCACAGCGAACATAGTTCCTTCTCCGGGCTTGCTGCGTACCTCAACCTTGCCCCGGAGCTTCTCGATGTTTCGCTTAACTACATCCATTCCCACACCCCTGCCGGATATACTTGACACTTTCTCGGCGGTAGAAAAACCAGGTTCAAAAACCAGCTTCCATACCTCCTCGTCTTTTAACTCCCGGCTATCGGCATTTATCAGTCCTTTTTCAACACCCTTCAGTAATATTTTTTCCCGGTCGAGGCCTTTACCGTCATCCTCTACCACAATCCACACCTCACCGGCAGAATGTTTGGCTTCGATCGTAATCCGGCCTGTTTCAGGCTTGCCAGATGCCAACCGCTCATCTGAGTTTTCGAGGCCGTGGTCCACCGCATTGCGGATCAGGTGGACAAGCGGATCGGATATCTGCTCGATAAGGGTCTTGTCTACTTCAGTTTCTTGACCTATTATTTCTAAACTTACTTTCTTGTTTGCTTTATGGGCCAGGTCACGTACCAACCGTACCATTTTTCGGAACGTCCCGCTCAGGGGCACCATCTGCATAGACATGGCTACTTCCTGTATGTCCCTGGTTATTTTATCAAGCTGTAGCACGGCTTTTTCAAACCGGTCCAACTGAAGTCCATTAAGATCGGGGTTGTTGGCTACTATGGCCTCAGAGATAACCATTTCACCGACTAGATCTAGAAGTTTATCAAGTTTTTCAAGGTCCACCCGGATGGCCTGCTGACCTGATGAAGTCTGCTTTTCCCTGGCAACGCCAGTTTCTTGTGCCTGTTCAACTTTTTCAATGTTATTCCTGACGTTTTCCATGTTCGGCAGAGCTGAGTCCAATTCACCCTGTGTAACCTGAGAAGAAAAGTCAGTTTCACATTGCTGCAGTTCAACCGTGCAAGCGGTCTCTTTTATCTCATTCTCCTGATATGCTTCCTCCCCGGGTTGATCGCCTGACCCGAGGGCAAGCTTATTAAGATACCTGCATACTTCTTCTTTCGTGGGCAGGTCCGGGGTCACACCTGTACCTACCTGGCGGATACCTTCCCGCAGTGTGTCAATTGCGATAAGCAGAAAAGACACCGAAACGGGTTCACAGTCCTTTTTACGCACCCTGATTTTATCCAGCAGGGTTTCCGCATAGTGGCTTATTTCTTCCAGGTCCGGATAGCCAAAGAACCCGGAATTACCTTTAAAGCTGTGAAGAGCACGAAAAGCACGTCCTGCGTATTCAATATTGGAAGGATCTTTCTCAAGTACCAACATGACATTTTCTGCTTCATCCAGCAGATCCAGGCTCTCCTCTACAAAACGCACGATCATTTCGGGTGTGATATCCAGGCTTTGCTCATCCAAAATAACGGGTGGATAGTAGTCCAGGGCAGGCTCCCTGTAATCCCCATTATCTTCCTGGGCAGCTGTTTCTTCCATCGCTTCAATCTCACCAGCGGTTTGATCCTGCCGGTTTGATATCGATGCGATGCTCTTCTGCAGATCGATAATAATCTCTGCAGCGCCGGCTTCGTGACCCAAATCGTTCAACTGTCTTTCAACAGTTACGAGAATGTTTCTGACAAAATCGGTGGTTCGGATAAGCAGGTCGACATGGCCGGGCGTGACCTCGACAACGCCGCTGCGGAAAATATCCAGTAACGTTTCTGCCTCGTGCGTTACACTCACGATGGTTTGAAGATCCAGAAAAGAAGCCGATCCCTTTAATGAATGAAAGAGGCGGAAAATGGCATTAAGAATATCGTTGTCTATTTTACCGGCTGTAAGCGCTTTTTCTTCCATCGCTATGATTTGAGGCTCCACATCGTCAAGCAGTTCCCTGCTCTCGCATATAAAACAGTTAAACATTTCTAATTTCTCTTCATGTCCACCGTTCAGCAAAATTGATCACCCCTAACATGATTCCTAGTATAAAAAACTCAGTTATCCAATCTATCCCTGATTATCTTCTGTATATCTTCATAGATCTGCTTTAGCTTTGAGTAGTCCTTCAACAACTGGGCCTGTTCGGTTTTTGTTTTCTGCTGCCTATCGATTTCGTTCTCTATTTTTTCGAGGGTTTCCATCAAATCATTCAACTGAATTGGTTTGCCGAAAAAAGCATAGGCTCCATTGTTCACGGCAGCAATGGCCGTTTCAACATCCCCGTAGCCTGTGACAATGATCACCCTCCCCAACGGGTTAACATCACGCACTTTTTTCAGTACCTCAATTCCATTTAACCCGGGCATCTTCATATCGGTAATAACGACATCGTATGGCCTTTGGTGATAAGCTTTTAGCGCTTCCTCCGGGATAGTGTATGCGTCACAGCGGTGTCCCGAGGGCTCCAGAGCTGTAGCCAGGCCATCAAGGCAGCCCGCGTCGTCATCTACAAGCAAAATGTTCATAAATAAATTTCCCCCTTGAAATAATCCTTTCTTTCGGGCGAAGGAGCTGTCATCAACGACCATAACCTGCCTGGCCAATTAAACCGCTACCTTTTGACAGATTAGAGACCATTTTTTTATAATATTGTACGATTCAACAAGCAAGCAAGAAACATGCCACCTGACAGGCCTTGTTATCTGGATGTATAATAATTAACCCAAAAGAAGACGCCTGGCTTAAACATAAAATTTACTACCTAACAGTTAACAAGAGGTACCTAAAGACAAAAAAGACAAAAAAAAGGCGCCTATTGTCCCTCTTATACTTATCGGTACACCAAACGGTTCATTTGAACGTTTTGGTACACTCAAACCTTATGTTAAAAACATACTTGTCCGCTGGTCGAGCCTGCGGTATAAGGCCCGCCGGGAAATCCGAAGGTGCCCTGGCAGTTTCTGTTTTATTCCTATTATTGAGCTGAAACGCTATCGTCATAGTATTCTTTAAAGTTGGAAAAATTCCCTGAGTACAGCACTTTTT
>DFAP01000103.1 GCA_002365855.1 Pelotomaculum sp. UBA3103
TATGGAGCAGGCGGATATTGTAATAAGCTGTACCGCCGCTTCGCACTGTGTGGTTAGGGCAGATAAAATGAAACGCGTCTTAGAAAAGAAGAAGGGTAAAAAAATATTCATGATCGATATCGCGGTTCCGCGGGATATCGAAACCAGTGTGGGCGAATTCGAAGGGGTAACCCTTTATGATATAGACGACCTGAAAAACGTTGTGGACCATAACATGACCGAGCGAAGACAGGCGGCTGTAAAAGCCGAAGGTATTATCGAGGAAGAGTTGGACGAGTTTATGAAATGGTTGGGTACCCAGTTTATAGTGCCCACTATTTCTGCCTTGAAAAAATGGGGAGACGAGATTAAGAACAAAGAGCTGCGTCGCGCTTTGAACCGGTTGGGAGAATTATCCGAACACGATAAAAAGGTGATTTGTTCTTTGGCAAATTCCATTATCAATCAGCTTCTCCATGAGCCTGTGACTCAGTTAAAAAGGTATGCGCTGACAACCGAGGGACATCTTTACACAGAAATACTCCAAAACCTTTTTGACCTTGATGTGCCCGGTCAAAAACCAAAAAAACATACAGCATCTTTCGAGTTGGAAAACCCGTTGGCAAAAGCCGGCGGATCCTGCCTTAAACGGCGTCAATAGCCGCATTAAAAAATACTTGACTGTATATTAGGAGACATTTGTGACGTGAAGGAAATTGTTGTAGGTACAAGGGAAAGCAGGCTTGCCATGTGGCAGGCAAGCTGGGTTATAGACCGGCTGAAGGAGTCAGGGGCTAAAAACAGCTTTCGCATAGCAGGGATTCGGACCCATGGAGACAACATCCTGGATACGGCCCTGTCAAAAATAGGGGACAAGGGCCTTTTCACCAAAGAATTAGAACACGCGCTGCTCCGCGGTGAAATTGATATGGCGGTGCACAGCATGAAGGACCTGCCCACAGAGCTGCCTGAAAGCCTTGTAATAGGTTCTATATGCCAAAGGGAATATCCTGGTGATGTGTTGATTTCAAGGGAAGGCCTGAAGCTTGAAGATCTGCCGCAAGGAGCGCTAATCGGCACCAGCAGCCTCAGGCGCTGCGCCCAGTTGCTCGGCTATCGGGGCGACCTCAAGATGACCAACCTGCGGGGGAATATCAATACACGGCTGCGGAAGCTGCAGGAAGGGGAATTTGACGCCACTGTGCTTGCTTATGCGGGGATACACCGTATGGGTTGGGACGACAGGATTACTCAGCTCATACCTTATGAAATTTGTCTGCCGGCGGTAGGTCAGGGATCTATAGGATTAGAAGTCCGTGAGGGCGACCAGGAAGTGTTGGGCCTGGTCAAGAATATCGACCATGCCGAGTCACGGCAGGCTATAACAGCCGAGAGGGCCTTTTTGAAAGAGCTGGAAGGAGGTTGCCAGGTACCCATAGGAGCCATGGCAGTAGCGCAGAGTGGCTGCATACGCCTTGAAGGGGTTGTAGCGAGCCTAGACGGTAAAAACATGGTTCGTTCCTCATCGGAAGGAAGTAGCGGGGAAGCTTGGAACATTGGGACAAACCTGGCATTGAAGCTGGTTCAATTGGGAGCCGGGGAGATATTAACGAAAATGAGGCAGGGATTTGGTTGTAATGAATAGTGGAATAGTTTATTTGGTCGGTGCAGGCCCAGGTAACCCCAAGCTAATTACCGTAAAAGGGCTGGAATGCATACAGAAAGCTGACACGGTAATATTTGATCGCCTTGCCGGCCGCAGGCTCCTGGCTTTTGCCCGGCCTGGGGCCGAAATTATTTACGTGGGCAAGCTTCCTGACCGTCATACCCTGAAGCAGGATGAGATAAATCTCCTGCTGGTGGAAAAAGCCGGCGCGGGCAAAACCGTAACCAGGCTCAAAGGGGGGGATCCTTTTGTTTTTGGTCGTGGCGGTGAGGAGGCTGAGGTCCTGCAGGACGCTGGTATACCCTTTGAAATTGTTCCGGGTGTGACTTCGGCTATTAGTGCGCCGGCCTATGCGGGAATTCCAGTAACACACCGGGATTATACTTCGACTCTGGCCATTATTACGGGCAATGAGGACCCTTTAAAGGAAGATTCCAATATTGCCTGGGATAAGATTTCGACCGGGGCAGGCACCCTGATATTTTTAATGGGCATGTCAAACCTCCCCAATATTACCAGACAATTGATAAATAACGGGCGAGCCCCGCATACGCCTGTGGCGCTGATCATGTGGGGTACCATGCCAGAACAGCGGACGCTGGTAGGCACACTGGAGAACATCAGTGAAAATGCCTCTGGGTCTGGCTTTTCAAACCCGGCGGTGATCATTGTAGGAGAAGTAGTATCACTTAGAAATAAATTAAATTGGCACGAAATAAAACCTCTATTTGGCAGGAGAGTGCTGGTCACCCGCTCCAGGGAGCAGGCCAGCGTGCTTTCCGGGGCTATAGAAAATCTTGGTGGAGAGTCACTTGAATTTCCTGCAATCCGGGTAGAGGAACCTGAGGATTATACTCTGCTTGACGAAGCTATTCGCGTGCTTGATACTTATAGCTGGTTGATCTTTACAAGCGTCAACGGGGTTGAGTTTTTCTTCAGAAGGCTTAAACATCACCACAAGGATATACGAGTACTGCACCGTGCCAGGCTGTGCGCCATTGGTCCCAAAACCAGGGAAGCGCTGGAGGTTCGAGGGCTATTGGTGGAAACAGTCCCAGGGGAATACCGTGCCGAAGAAATCGTGGAAGAGCTGAGGGGCAAGGTCGGTTCAGGTGACAGGGTTCTCTTGCCCAGGGCGGACATAGCCCGCAAAGTTCTGACTGAGGCTCTGAAGCTGATGGGAGCAGATGTTACTGAGGTAACGGCATACCGAACTGTGATGGGAGAAGGCGACGACGGCACTATCAGAGAGATGCTGCGCGGCGGGGAAATATACCTGGTCACCTTTACAAGCTCCTCAACTGTTCGTAATTTTGTTAAAATGATTGGTGAGCCCAGTCCGGAACATTTGCTTAAAGGTGTGAAAGTTGCCTGCATAGGACCGATAACAGCGGATACAG
This sequence comes from Pelotomaculum sp. UBA3103, assembly GCA_002365855.1. Taxonomy (GTDB): domain Bacteria; phylum Bacillota; class Desulfotomaculia; order Desulfotomaculales; family Pelotomaculaceae; genus UBA3103. The sequence continues at coordinate 3,046 of DFAP01000103.1, forward strand.
CACGTGAATTGGGAATAAAAGTCGATATCATAGCTGAAGAGTATACGATAGAGGGCCTGTTAAGGGCGATTCTTGCTCAAAATAACCCTGAAATGAGTGAAAAATAAAAATGATTAGCATAACAAAGCTTTTATGCGACTCCGATTATTATGGGGATACCCTGAGATACAGCCTAGGCTCAAGAGGACAGGTGCATGGCGCCGCTCAGGGCCATGGCCCTGTGGTTGTGTGGAACTGCACCAGGACCTGCAACCTGAGCTGCATTCACTGCTACTCGAACTCGGAGTCCAAAAAATACGAGGGCGAGCTTACCACGCGCGAAGCTCTGCGATTTATCGACGATCTGGCAGAGTTCAGGGTTCCTGTTATCCTATTTTCCGGAGGTGAGCCGCTGCTCAGAAATGATCTGATGGAACTGGTGGCTTATGCGAAGGAAAAGGGTATCAGGCCTACCATTTCGACTAACGGAACTCTGTTGAGCCCCCAAAACATACTGGCACTAAAAAACCTTGGGGTGGGCTACATCGGCGTCAGCCTGGACGGTATTGGGGAAAACAATGACCGTTTTCGCGGGTGGCAGGGAGCGTATGACTCTGCCTTGGAAGGAATCAGAAATTGTATAGAGGTTGACCAAAGAGTAGGGCTAAGGTTCACGATTAACCGGCACAATTTTAAAGAGATCAACGATATTTTAGACCTGATAGAAAAAGAAAATATCCCCCGTGTTTGTTTTTACCACCTTGTTTACTCGGGACGCGGCAGCAAAATGATTGATGAAGATACCACCAGGGTGGAATCGCGCGCCGCCCTGGACCTGATTATAGAGCGCACCAGGGATTTTCACCGCCGGGGTCTCCAAAAGGAAATCCTAACCGTGGACAATCACGCGGACGGCATTTATATTTACCTCAAATTAAAAGAGAAAGAACCTGAAAGGGCCAGGAAGGTGCTTGAGCTGCTTGAGTTAAACGGGGGTAACCGTACGGGGATCGCCATCGGGGCAGTGGACTGGTACGGTAATGTGCATCCTGACCAGTTTACCCAAAACCATACCTTTGGCAATGTGCGCGAAAGAAAGTTTGGTGAAATCTGGACGGATAACAGTAAGCCTGTCCTTGCCGGCTTAAAAGACCGTAAAAAACTGCTCAAGGGCCGCTGTGCGTCTTGTATGTGGCTGAACTTATGCAACGGAAACTTCAGGGCGCGCGCCGAGGCGGTTTCCGGAGACTTTTGGGAATCAGACCCGGCTTGTTACCTGACTGACGAGGAAATCGGTTTGTAGCAGAACAGATATACTTTAGATAAGTTTTTAGATAGTACCGGAGGTGGGGGCCATGAGCTTTCCAGTGCGGCGCCTGAGGCGCCTTAGGCAAAACGAACATATTCGCCGGATGGTTAGGGAGACTACCTTGCATGTTAATGACCTGGTCTA
>DFAP01000013.1 GCA_002365855.1 Pelotomaculum sp. UBA3103
GCAAGACATGTAAAGTGCAATTCAAAAATTATGTCGGACAAAAAGCATGCAAATTTTGCAGGTTGAATAGAGGTTTTAAGCCTAATTATTGTGCAAATGGCTGGGACAAGGATTCTGCAAAATTACATTTTGTAGGGGGTTGGTTTTTTTGCGAGATGTGTTACGTTGTACTCCCTCTACATCTCCTGCCACAACTTCTTTTGCGTTGTTTTCCAGACACCAGTCAACGAACAACCGGGAGGTCTTATGCAGACCGTCCTTCAGTTGAGCCTCGCTTTTGGACAGCACATAGTTCATGGCTCGGCGGTATTTTTTCCATTGGCGGGAATGCTTTTGACATGGGGACATTTTCTTTTGTAACTCCTGGAGTTTTTTGTTGCGAAGGCGTTTGATACTGCGAAGCTTGCGGCCTGTTATGATTAGCCCCTGGTTATTTTCGCATACTGCCGCGATAGAGTGTATTTCTCCGGGGTCTATGGCCACAATATTAAGGCCGCTTGCCGTTTTCGCTTCAGCACCATCATCATAGGTAAGGGCAAGCATTAGTTTTCTATCCCAAATCAATTCTATCTCTTGGATTTTATTAGGTGGGAGTTTCCCGACCTTGATGACCAGAGGTTTTTGTCGTTTACCCTGCCATATGCCTATACTGAGTTCAATTTTGCCGTTGGGGTAGATTTTGAAACCATCCTTTTTCCATTTCGTATTATAATTCTTTTTTTGCCGCCAGGGATACCTGATGCTGACAAGGCCCTTTATTCTTGCTTGCCGGGCATTTTCTCCGGCTTGCAGGTATTTTTCATAGACTGCCTGTATAGATTGGCTATGCAGAGGATATTTGCCCTTGGTGGCCAGATGAAGTTGGTTTTTATTAATCCATTTGCCGTTTTCTTTGTGATAGTCTTTGGCTAAAACCAGAGTATCATTCCATATCTTTGCGGAAAGACGATTGCATTCGAATAGCCGCTGGATTGTTTCCTTATTCGCCCGAAATTCAACTTTGCAGGCTTTTATCAACTGCTTCACCCCCTCGTTCTTATTTTACCACAAACATATGTTCGTGAACAAGGGGTAGTATGTAGCATTCATCCTCCGCCTACCCCTTGCGATTGCAAGTAAGGAAGGTTTGAGGTGGAGGTCTTCTGCTGAGTTATGATAAAAAAATATAAATATTTTTATAATTACATTATACCACAAGCAATTTTTCAGTAATAGTAAGGCATAATGGAAAGATATTTGTGACGTATTTAAGCTTAAGCAATCCCCTAGAAAAAAACTAAAAAACAGCCGAAAATACCGGCTGTTTTTTAGCGGTTCGTAATTATATATAAAAGAAACTCTTTTATCCTATAATTTAACCACGTTGGCTGCCTGCGGACCCCTGTTGCCCTCAACGATGTCAAACTCAACACTCTGTCCTTCATCCAGTGTTTTGAAGCCTTCTGACTGAATTGAAGAAAAATGTACGAATACGTCATTCCCTTCAGACGTTTCAATGAACCCAAAACCTTTGTCCGCGTTAAACCATTTCACTTTACCTGTCAAATCCTTACCTCCTAAAATACCTCTACTGAGGCGAATATAACTATTATACCCTTTTTGCTGGAAAATGCAAGCTATAATTCTTAATAATTTATAATATACAAATTTACCTTGACATTATTTGACATTAAATTTATAAGCCGAGATTAATTTCTCCTCTGCCTTATTATTTATTACAAATTGATTCATTTGCTCTTCTACTTCTTTCATATAAAACGATATAATATATTTCCCTTTTCCCCGGAATGTAACGTTACTCATTTTCGTTATGAAATAATTATTGGTTATGTTATCATTACTTGCTTTTATTAAGAATGTATTTAATACAACTTTTTTATTTAGAGCACTATTATTTTCCATATATTCAATATAAGTGATGCCTTCATAGTTAACATTACCCAAAACATTAAATAATTACTAAATAAAAATTTGCCTTCCCCTCATCATTCAATTTAATGGTGTTAAAAGTATTTATAATTGACTTATTTTTTTGATCTATGTCAGCGCACAAAATAATACATGCATTTACTCTCTCTTTTATGCTTTTTTGCATGTCTACTCACCCATTCTTTTAAATCTTGTTTTTTAATATAATCCTATAAGTTAAAAATTCCCTTTATTCTATGAGCTTTTTTACTATACAATAGCAATTTCAATTGAATAGAAAAAGATTTAATGCCTAGACTAATGGCATGGGAATAATAGCTATACATGGCGGACTGGACACCAGTCGAAACAAAGAATACATGGTAATACTTAAAGAAGCAGTTCTCCAGGGAGCAAAATATCTGGCTGATAGCCGTATTCAATCTCTGGAAGCTGCACTTAATATTTTAGAAGACTCGCCAAAATTCAATTGCGGCTACGGCTCCGTACTGAATTTAGACGGAGAAGTGGAAATGGATGCCTCAATTATAGACGGTAAGACAAATCGCTTCTCAGCAGTTGCTGCCATACGCTTTATTCGTAATCCAATTTCGGTTGCCAGAGTGTTGATGGAAAAGACTAGTGAAGTAATCCTCGCTGGAGATGGAGCACTTAGGTTTGCTAAAGAGCATGGATTTCCCCAAACAAACTGTGAATCTTACGAGCAGTATGATGCTTGGCGCAAGGCAAAGAATTCTTTGGCTCGTGGGAAGACGCCGTCACAAAACCTCTTTACCGGTCTGGTGTACCACAGTGATACGGTTGGTTGCGTTGTCTGGGATGGTGAAGGATTGGCAGCGGCTTCATCAACTGGGGGATGCTCTTTAAAGATGCCTGGGAGGGTCGGTGACACTCCTTGTCTCGGTGGTGGAATATTTGCCTCTGAAGCGAGCGCTATAGTATGTACCGGCGTAGGTGAAGCATTTATTGAAACCTTAACCGCCAAATTTGTTGATGAAAAAATCTCAGCAGGATGCCACCCACAGGACGCTATTGAGCTTGCTCTGAAGCGGTTGAATGATAAGAAGGGCGCCGAGGGTGGCATTTTAGCCGTTGATGTTATGGGTAGAATTGGGGCTGCTTTTAATGCAGGACAATTCCCGGTAATGGTTGCAGTTGATGGCAAAATACTCGAGGAATTTGAACCGGTAAACCTCCGGTCGGTAATATTCGAAAGCTAGTCCTGTGCACTCCATTCCTATTTTTTAACTGTATTGGTCTTTTCCCTCCCTTTTCTATTGGGAACATTGCTTTTATTATTTTCCAGGCTCAATAGCTGCTGCAGTATTCTCCACCTGTATTTTTCAGTCTGTATTTGTTTTTCTAGATCTTCAATGGCCTTTTTATTGAGTCTTCCTTTCTTATTTTTATAGTATTCCACTTTTCTTTATCAATTCGTCCAACTTGTCCAAATGCTTTTGGTGATCATCCGCGTATTTATTCTCTATTTCACACTTTTCAACTTCCACTGTCTCAACATTATCAAGTTTAACGTCAGGTTTGATGTTATGTTTTTCGGAATGCAAAACATCTTTGGTGTTGTCTTTAAACTATTTTTATATAAAATTAAATTTTCATTTAATCTCCTGGAAAATGGCTTCATTGGGACCAGGAGATTTTTTACATTTGTTCTAATATCTTTTTTAATGAACTATTAAAACCGGGCAGGATGAATGAGAAGTAACCGCACCGCTGACGCTGCCCATTAAATAACCTTTCACTGTACTTAAACCCCTGCTGCCCATGATGATAAGATCATATTTAGAGGCCTTTACCTTCCTGCAAATCGCATCCGCAGGGTGACCTGTAATCATTTCTGTTTTAATGTGAACCTTATACTTATTTAAATCCCTGGCTGCTTTATCAAGTAGTTCCTGCCCCTGTGCGTTTACCTTGTCCATTACCAAGCTGCGTATATCAACAGGTAGAATAGGGATAACGTGAATGAGTGTAATTGACGCTCCTATTTTCGCTGCCAATTCTGCGCCGTGGCGAGCGGCCTGCATGGATTTATCAGACCCGTCGATTGGAATAAGTATTTTTTTATACATCAAATACACCCCTCTACATTAGACTCTTTTTCCACCAAAAATGGCTTAAAGACTTAACCTTACCTATTTGTTGTCCCCATCTGGCTTCTTAAAATCCAGTATCTGTCCCATTTTTGGTGGTGCTTCAAAACTTTCCGGTGATATATGCTCTATTTCAGGAAAATACGTTTTGATTTGTTCCATTATTGATCTGGTTATGATCTGTGTATTCTTATCCCCTTTTTCCCCGGCGAGGTTTAAAGCTAATCCAAAAAGAAGCATATCATCATGAGTTAGGCTCAGCTCAAAATTATTTGCCGGCAGTTCATTAATTTTAGCCATAGCCATGAGGCAAACACCTGAAATCATGGAAAAAGATTCTCGACTCACCCTGCCGCTGGAGTATTCCTCATGATTATTTCTAAATACATCCATTATAACGTGAAGTAATACCTGTATTTTTTCTTGGCGAACCGTTAGTTTAAACAGTGGTGAAAATATAAAACTGTCAGTACCGGTCCTTAAAATTAGCTCTCCCCTGTTACCAACAAAACCTACCATCCGGCCATCCTGTACCTCAATTTCTATCATATTGCCGTTAATGAACAAACCTCTGGTAAAGCTATTTCTCATTAACCTCGAAAATTCTTGATCTTCCAATTCGTCCTTAAGATATTTCTGTTTAAAATATTTGCTTGATTCAGCGGGATCGTATTCAACCTCAACATCTTCTATAAAAACGATGCTAGATTCCAGCATTTGATCTTCGTAATAATGTTCAAGGAGAACATATTCTTCCATATATTCTTCGAGCAGTTCTAAAATTTCGTCAATTTCAAATACAATATGACTGCTAATCAATGAATAGTCCAATTTATACCCCTTTCTTTAAGCGTTCGTTATATTGTCTTGTCATTAAATTACCATATAATAGGTTTTTGGGCAACCCGGTTGTTTATTCCAAATTACCTGCAGTCGGTCAGACATATTGAAAAAACGGCCGGGATGTGCCCCTGCCGCTTAAATCTGTTCTGAAATTCGTTATTTGTCAAAAAAAGGATGGTTTTTTTGCCAACATGTGGACTGCGCGTATAAAGCGTACGGTGCCTGTCTTAGCACGCATAACCATGGAATGAGTCTCCGCTCTTTCGCCGCCAAAAAACCGGACTCCCCTCAAAAGTTCACCGTCTGTCACACCGGTTGCAGCGAAGATGGCATCATCACCTCTCACCAGGTCGTCCATCATTAATATACACCGGGGGTCGGCAATGCCCATGTCTATGCATCGCTGATACTCTTCTTCGTCTTCCGGCACCAGTCTGGCCTGCATTTCCCCACCCAGGCATTTTAATGCTGCCGCGGCAATTACTCCTTCAGGAGCGCCCCCAATGCCTGCGCAGATGTCAATACCAGTATCGTCAAAGGCAGTCGATATTGCCGAAGAAACATCTCCGTCTCCTATCAATCTCACCCTTGCTCCAGACTTGCGCACAGCGTTAATCAAATTTTTGTGACGCGGACGTTCTAATATGATTACAACACATTCCTGTATCCTTTTATTATTTGCTTCTGCAACAATTCTCAGGGTTTCTTCAATAGGAGCATCAAGGTGCACTTTTCCAGCCGCCCTTGGACCAACTGCTAATTTATCCATATACATATCCGGTGCGTGAAGAAGATTACCCTTGTCGGCTATGGCAATAACCGACATAGCATTAGGAAGGCCTTTGGCTAATATGTTTGTTCCCTCCAGTGGGTCTACAGCAACATCAACCTCGGGTGTTAAAGCGTTTCCTACCTTCTCACCTATATAAAGCATTGGAGCTTTATCCATCTCACCTTCTCCTATTACTACTGTCCCGTTAATGGAAACCGAATCAAATATCCTACGCATAGCGTTAGTTGCCGCATTATCCGCTTCTTTTTTTCGCCCACGACCCATCCAATTCGCAGATGCAAGCGCCGCTACTTCAGTAACTCTTACCAGTTCCATAGCAAGTTCCCTGTCCAAAAATAACACCTTCCCTTTTAAAACATAAGACCGTTTGGATTCAAACGGACTCTTTTTTTATCATTTATTTATAATATATACCTTTCTTAGTTAATTGAAAAGTACTTGAGGTTGATTTTAGTACGATATAGATTTTTTACAAGCTCTTTCTTAATGAGTCCAAACTTGGCAAGATTATTTTATTTAAACAAAGGGCAATTTAATAAAAATAACAACTAAGGAGGTGATTTGTCTGGCTGCCAACGCATCCGCTGAAAATTCTGCAAATAATTTTTGGCTGGCGGTAGCGGCATTATCAGGAGTTCCTTTTATTATGGTGCTAGGTAATTCCATGCTCATACCTGTCCTGCCTGATATCAGAAACGCCTTAAATTTAACTACAGTCCAGGTAAGCTTATTAATCACCATGTTTTCCCTGCCAGCTGGTATAGTAATACCCTTAGCAGGCTTTTTGTCAGACCGTTATGGCAGAAAGTTAATTATCATCCCAGCGTTAATAATTTATGGAGCGGGTGGTGTAATAGCCGCCTTTGGTTCAACTATAATGCAGCAGCAGGCTTATACAATCATCCTTGCAGGTAGAGTGATGCAGGGGATTGGCGCTGCAGGAACCGCCCCCATAGCTATGGCCCTTTGCGGCGACTTGTTTAAAGGAAAGGACAGAAGTCGTTCTCTTGGGGCAATCGAATCGGCCAACGGTATGGGTAAAGTCTTAAGCCCCATAATTGGCGCCGCCGTGGGACTTATAGCCTGGTATGCGGCATTTGTTTTATTCCCTATTGTCGTCATCCCGGTAGTTATCGGCATGTGGCTGCTGGTTAAGGAGCCGCAGTCAAACCAAAGCAAGCAAAAAATTTCTGATTACTTTAAATCATTTGCAAAGGTATTTAAAGCAAAGACTGCTTTACTTCTTTCGTCCTATTTTGCTGGTGCGATAGCGCTCATGATCCTTTTTGGAGTATTATTCTATCTCTCGGATTTTCTAGAGCAGCAATATGGACTTGACGGAATTCTAAAGGGGTTGGTTTTGGCCATCCCGGTATTATTCATGAGCGTAACAGCTCTCGCGACAGGATTTATTATCAAAAATAATGTTGCCCTGATGAAAACACTTATTGTCAGCGGACTTGCAATAATGTCAGTATCACTGATATTTTTGCCGCTGGCGAGAGGTATAATCTTATATTTTGTAGCCATCTCAGTCGTTGGTGTTAGTACAGGGCTGGTTCTTCCCTGCCTTAACACGTTAATCACCAGTGCTGCATCGATTCAGGAGCGCGGTCTGGTTACTTCTTTATATGGAAGCGTAAGGTTTTTTGGTGTGGCCTTCGGCCCCCCCCTTATATGGCTTTTTAATGGCCAGGGGAATTGGGTTGATGTTCTGGAGTTCAGCCGGCATTGCTTTTCTGGGAGCGGTACTTGCCTTTATTTTTATAAATATACAGGGCCAGAAGCAGGATAATGAAGTAACCAGCGATAGGTCACAAAAACAGCCTGGTACTTTCGTGTTTATTCCAGATGCAGCCAAAAAGCCAAACCAGCAGAACTAAAAACTTACCTGTGCATTTTACGCATTGCTATTTTATTTTTCGCAGCTTATCTTTATGTTCTCCTAATATCTGTTCATACTGGGTGTTATAAACGCTTATAGCTCTCATCCATTCCTCACGGAAGCCAGGATATTTTTCAGGATCTATTTTTACTTTACCACCTGCCCTTTTTTCTAAGGACTTCATGGTTGATTTAATTTTTGTGGCATAATTATCTTTAAACTGAGAATAAGCCTGCTCTATGGTTCTGTCATAATATTGAAAAAGATGCTCCAATTGTTCGTATATTTCCTTAAGCGATTGCTGATCAATTTTTATAACCTTAAGGCCATTCATGGCTTTTATGTTAGTTTCATTTGCTGATTTATCAACGGGCAGCTGTATGTTTATAAGAAATGTTTCTTGAGAGCCATTCAGAATATAAGCAGCCATCTGACCGGGATACTTTTTTATTTCTGAAAGAATATCATAATTATTTTCATTCAAGTATTTGGCTGCTAACGCACGCCCCACAGGCTCGTATTCCATTTTGTCGATTTCACTCTGAGGCACTTCTTTTCTATCTTTATATCGTTCCATAGCCATTTCAAAGGCAGACCTGATCTTGTCCAATTTAACCCCTCCAGTTATTATTTTACTATTAAACGTCTCAGCAGGTATATTGGCAAAGGCATGATTAGTACAGTAGCTGCAATAAGCCAAATAAAATCCCCTGCCAGGCTGGCGCCTGCGTTTCCCATAACTAACCCCCTGGTTAGATTGACAAGGTGATAGAGCGGGCTGAACCAGGCTATTTTTTGAACTATGGCAGGCATACCTGAAAGCGGAAAGAAGACCCCGGAAAATAGAAACAGTGGCGTTATAAACAGCGAAAAAAAGTAATTAAAGCTATCGATATTTGGCACCAAACCTATCCAGGACACAGATATAGCCGCGAAAAACAGACCTGCCACTGCTAGGACAGGGGGTATTAATAAAGCCCATGGTGATTGCACCAGACCAAGAGCCCCTATAACGAGCAGTATAACTGTGCCGTATATGACAGCCTTTAACGCCCCAAAAAGCATGTCCCCCATTATTACGTCATCTATGCCGGCCGGTGTTGCGATAATGGCGTGATATGTTTTTTTGGAACTCCATCCTGACAAAAATGCCATATGTACATTCCTAAGCAGTGGCAAACATAGCTGACGAGGCTATTAGGCCGGGCGCAAGATTGTTCAGGTAAGGTATCCCTTCCATTGGCTGAACATAAGCCCCCAGGCCGAAACCCAACGCTGCCAGATAAAACAGCGGCTCAATAAAATTAAAGGACAGGCTTACCTTCCAGGTTCTGCGATAAACGAGCAGGTTCCTATTGATTACCTTCAAAACTAAACCTGAGTTAATGGGCTTGTAAAAAATCACTGCGCCAGCCCCCTGCCGGTTAGCTTTAAAAATACGTCTTCTAGGTTGGACTGCCGGAGTATTAGTTGAGATGATCCGTTAGAAAGTGATTTGAGCGATTCTGTCAAATCATAACCGTTCGTGGCGTAAATAAAAAGCGAATCACCTACCACTAAGTACCCTTTTATATTGTCACTGTCCGTTTTCAGAATATCATCTAAGAGTTCAGCACCATGCCTGAGTTCCAGGACTTCTTTCCCAATATGTTTTTCAGTAAGCTCCCGTGGCTTCCCACCCTCTAAAATAATTCCTTCGTCAATGATGAGCAGATAGTCGCAAAGGTTTTCTGCCTCTTCCATGTAATGAGTGTTTAACAGGAGGGTGACACCTTGTTCTTTTAAGCGCCTTAACCGCTGCCAGACAAGATGTCTGGCTTGCGGGTCAAGTCCTGTGGTTGGCTCATCTAAAATGAGTATCTCTGGAGAGTTGATTAAAGCCCTGGCTATAGTCAACCTCCTCTTCATACCCCCGGAAAGCTTGTCGACTTTTTCATCCTGGTACTGGCTCAGGCTGAAAAACTCCAGAAGCTCTTTAGCCCGTAACAATAGCTGCTTTTTTGGGATGTTGAAAAAACCCCCATAAACCAGAAGGTTTTCAATAACATTGAGATCGGTGTCAAGGTTGTTCTCCTGGGACACGACACCTAGCCTGCTTTTTATTTCTCTTGATTTTATACGTACATCCATGCCCAGCACAAAAAGACTACCCGCTGTTACTGGCGAAAAACAGTAAATCATTTTAGCTATGGATGTCTTGCCCGCGCCGTTTGGTCCCAGCAGGCCAAAACACTCTTTTGACCTGACGGTAAACTCAACGCCCTTCACAGCACGCCTGCCATTATATTCCTTAACCAGGCCCCGGGCTTCGATCACATTGTTCAATATATCCCCCGTTTATAATGCACTTTAGATTTTCCATTATTTATTATATCCTCTTTGAACTTACCTGGTCAAACACTTGTGTTTTATCTGGTTTATTCACTATTGTAACTTTTGTTCATCGACTTTGCCATCTTTTGGCACATACTGGTTGTCTTGTGGTGGAATATTCTCCTTCACATGGCCGGCATGACTGCCTTTTGTTCCACCATAATTGAAACCTGGTAATTTACCACGAGGAGTGTAGTATGTGTGAAGCAAATTTTTTGAAATATCCCCTAAAGGGTGTCCCAGGAACTCTTCATATATCTTTTTTACCGAAGGATTTTCATGCGCCCGCCGCAGTTCTTTTGAATAATCGATGCGGGCAAGAGCATCCGCGCGATTATGCCTGTAATCCAGCGATATCTCCTTATGCTCCCTGCCGCCGAAAATTGGCTGCCCGCCACCTCCAACACATCCACCAGGACAGGCCATGATCTCGACATAGTCAAATTGCTCGCCCGCCCTTAACCTGTCCATCAATACTCTGGCGTTACCCGTGCCGTGAGCTATGGCAACCTTTATCGGACGTCCTTTCAGTTCTACCCAGGCCTCTTTCAAACCGCTGAAACCCCTTAGCTCCTCGTAATCCAATAGGTCCATTTCCTTACCCGTTGTCAGGAAATAGGCTGTTCTTACTGCCGCTTCAATAACACCTCCGGTAGAGCCGAATATAGACCCGGCGCCGCTTGAAATTCCCATGGGAACATCATAATCCTCATCAGGGAGTTGGTTAAAATTTATTCCAGCCTGCCTGATCATCCTGGCAAGCTCCCTGGTGGTCAAAACCCAGTCCACATCTTTAAAATCTTCTGTGCCCATCTCAGGGCGGCTTGCTTCATATTTTTTTGCAGTACAAGGCATGATTGCTACCACCACAATTCTTTTCGGGTCTATTCCTTCCTTTTCAGCAAAATAGGTTTTCGTAAGTGCCCCGAACATTTCGTGCGGAGACTTACAGGTAGATAGGTTATCAAGAAACTCGGAATAAAAGTGCTCGGCAAACTTCACCCAGCCAGGACTGCAGGACGAAAGCAGGGGTAGTTTTCCCCTTCCGTCCAGACGCTCAAGCAATTCATGCGCTTCCTCTATAACAGTCAGATCAGCTGTGAAATCAGTGGCAAAAACCCTATCAAATCCCAGGCGCCTGAGCGCTGCCACCAGCTTTCCTGTGACAACGGTCCCAACAGGATACCCAAACACCTCTCCCAAAGTCACCTGAATTGATGGCGCTGTCTGAACCACCACATATTTATCCGGATCCTCAAGGGCTTCCCAAACAGAATCTATACACTCTTTTTCAGTGATAGATGCTGTCGGGCAGGCAATTGCGCATTGACCGCATGTTATGCAGGCCACCTGGGACAGATCCTGCATGAAGGCGGGGGCAATGACGTATCGTAAGCGCGGTTAATCGCAGAATATACGTTTACTTCCTGAACCTTACTGCATATAGCCTCACAACGCCTGCACTTTATACATTTGTTGTAATCCCTGACTATAAATGAGTTTTTATTTTGAACTGGAAGAGATTTCATCTCTCCCGTAAATTTAATGTTCCGTATACCCAGGTTATCGGCAATATTTTGCAATTCACAATTCAAATTACGGATGCAGGTTGTACACTCCCGGTGGTGATCGGAAAGCAGCAGCTCAACCATTGTTCTCCTGACTCTCCTTACCCTCGGTGAGGAGGTGTAAACAACCAAACCTTCCGTAGCCGGGTAAACACAGGAGGCCTGAAGCGTCTTTGTGCCCTTTATTTCCACTTCAACCAGGCAGACCCGGCAGGAGCCAATTTCATTGATATGCCGCAGATAGCAAAGGCTGGGGATTTCTATACCCGCCTGACGCGCCGCCTCAAGCACGTTCATACCCTTGTCAGCTTCTACCTCCTTGCCATCTATATTTAATTTTATTTTGTCCACTATTTTTTCAGGGTTATCATAAAGCTGCCCGGTCTTCCGTACTACCGGACCCGGTGAGAATTCCGGTATTATTATTTTTACCCCTCCCTTTCTGGTAACCCTTTAAGATCGCTTCTCTTGGGCATTTTGCAGCGCAAGCCGCGCATTTAACGCATTTTTCCGGATCAATCCTGTAGGGCTGCCCTCTCCCTCCAGTTATGGCCTGTACAGCACATACCTTTGCACACAGACCGCAGGCGGCACATTTAGCCTCATCTATGGTATAGTGTAATAGACCCTTACATACACCAGCCGGACATCTCTTATCCCTCACGTGTGCTATATACTCGTCTCTGAAATAACGCATGGTAGACAATACCGGGTTAGGTGCGGTCTGTCCCAGCCCGCATAAGGAAGCATCCCGAACATCATAGGACAGTTCTTCAAGCAGTTCCAGGTCTTCCATCTCCCCATGCCCTTCCGTGATTCTTTTCAGGATCTCTAGAATTCTTTTTGTGCCGATTCGGCAGGGAGTGCATCTTCCACATGATTCATCCTGACTGAATTCAAGGTAAAATCGCGCGATATCAACCATGCAGTTTTCCTCGTCCATGACAATCATTCCACCTGAGCCCATCATTGACCCAGTCTCTTTTAGAGATTCGTAATCTATAGGCAAGTCAAGAAATTCTTCCGGTATACATCCTCCTGAAGGACCGCCGGTTTGCACAGCTTTAAACTTTTTATTCCCTGGTATTCCTCCCCCGATATCAAAGATTACAGTACGTAGGGATGTACCCATGGGCACCTCAATTAACCCCGTGTTTTTTATTCTTCCGGCCAGTGAAAATACCTTGGAGCCTTTACTTGTTGAGGTCCCCTGTCCACTGTACCACTCCCATCCCTCTCTCAAGACAACCGGTACATTTGCGAAGGTCTCAACATTGTTAATCAGTGTCGGCTTGCCCCACAGACCTTCCTGGGCAGGAAAAGGCGGTCTCGGACGTGGTTCCCCGCGCTGGCCCATAATCGAATGCAAAAGCGAGGTTTCCTCCCCACATACGAAAGCACCTGCGCCAAAGCGTAGTTCAATCATGAAGCTAAATGAAGAATTAAATAAATTATTTCCAAGCAGTCCCATTTCACTGGCCTGCAAAATGGCAATCTCTAACCTTTTTACTGCAATTGGGTACTCCGCGCGTACATAGATATATCCCTGCTTTGCTCCAATGCAATAACCTGCAATAGCCATAGCTTCCAGTACACTGTGGGGATCCCCTTCAAGAATGCTCCGGTCCATAAAAGCGCCCGGATCTCCCTCATCAGCGTTGCAAACGACATACTTGGGCGTGACATCCTGTGTCGCCGTTATCTCCCACTTTTTACCTGTTAAAAACCCTGCCCCTCCCCTGCCGCGCAAACCGGATTTACTTATATGTTCAATCACGTCCTCCTTTCTTTTGTTTATAACAACGTCTGCCAATGCAAAGTAGCCGTCCCTGGCAACATATTCACCTATATCCTCAGGATTAATAACACCGCAGTTGCGTAAAACGATCCTCTTTTGAGATTTGAAAAAGTTTATGTCTTTTATACTGTAAACTCTTTTCCCCTCATGCTTATCCATATAAAGAAGTCTTTCAACAATCTCTCCACCCGTTATATGGGTTTCCACGATTTCTTTGACATCCTTCGGCTGCACACGGCAGTAGAATATCTCTCCAGGGTGCACCATCACTATTGGACCATACTCGCAAAAACCAAAACAACCGGTCTTCAATACCCGAACATTATCTGCCAAGCCCATGTTCTGTATTTCTTCCTCCAGCCTGATTCTTATATCTTCACTCTCTGAGGATGTGCAGGCTGTACCAGAGCATACCAGAACTTGAGTCAGACCCAGGCCATTACGGTGTCCCAACCTCTGTTTGATTAAAGGTAAATGTTTTTCTTTTAATGATTTAAGTTCTTCAATGCTTTTTATTTGCACTTTTTTCACCTTTTTTTCGGATCGATTGAATTATTTTTTCTATATCACTGCTGCTGGTTTTTCCATGAACATCTTCATTTATAACCAGGACTGGCGCTAAACCGCAGGCGCCGATGCACCTGGCACTCTTTAAAGTAAACAGCTTATCAGGTGTTGTTTCACCTTCATCTATATTCAGCCGCCTTTTAAGTGCATCCATTAGTTCCTGGGCGCCATTAACATAGCAGGCGGTACCCATACAAAGGTTGAACACGTTTTTACCTTTAGGTTCAGTTGAAAAAAGAGAATAAAAAGTTACAACACCGTGTACTTCACTAACAGGGGTACCGGTCCTTTCAGCTATATAAGCCTGGACCTCTTCCGGCAGGTAGCCGAATATATCCTGGGCTTTTTGCAGGATGCGGATTAACTGGCCTCTTTCATTCGCATATCTGTTAATAACCAGGTCTAAGTTCATGTATTTACCGGTTAACTCATCTGATTTTATAACATCAAATCCACCCTGCGCATCCGCCGTTTGATAACTGTGCCCTTTATGTGACTCTTCAATGTCGTTCGTAAAATTTGTATCTCCAGCCATTACACATCCCCTTTTATTATATTAATGTCCATCTTTACGTGCCATTTATGCTCTAAAATAAAAACTGCCAGAAATGGCAGTATGAAAATTTTATCCTGTTGACCCATGAGGGTTATTATATATTAAACAGTCGAGTCATAACTCTACCTAATCTTTTTTTCTACCAGGCTAAGGTAGCAGTCAAGCAGCTCTTCCGTGCATTTTTCGGATGACAGCTTTTCTGCGTTAAACTTTGCCGCCCGGCTCATCTCCTCGCGGGCTTCTGCATTTTCCAGTAGATAACAAATTTTTTCTGCAAAATGGACTGGTTCTTGTCCTGTTAAAAATCCATCCACTCCGTTTTCGATCATCTCCGCGATACCATATGCGCTTACAGCTACTACCGGGAGACCGGCAGCTTTTGCCTCCGTGATCACAATTCCCTGGGTTTCGGTTAGAGAAGAAAATACAAACAAGTCAGACCCGGAGTAGCAATGTACAACTTCTTCGGGGGACAGCGTATCTGTGAAGATAACTTTACGATCTATGCCGAGCTTAGAAGCTTTAGTTATCAGCTCATCCTTTTCAGGTCCACCCCCAACAAGAACCAGAGTTGAATTTTTAATTTCCTTATTTACAAGTTTATAGCTATCCATAAGAAAACCTATATTTTTTTCCTGGCCCAATCTTCCAACAAACAGAAGGACCTTTTCTTCCGGCGAAACATTATATTTGTGCCTCAGCCACATCGGATCTCCTTTTTGGTATTTCTCAATCTTTATTCCTGTAGACACTTTCTTAACAGGTGCACGAACGCCTATCTCATGAAGGTAGTCACCTATAACCCCGGTTGGGACAATAACCAGATCGCAAATATTGCAAAAATCACGGCTAACCTTCTGGGCGAGCTCTTGTGTATAAGATCGAGCAAAAGGAACGTAATGGACATACTGTTCATACAGGGTATGATAAGTAAATACAAGGGGCACATCCATTCTTCTTGCACATCTAGCCCCAAGCCGCCCCAACAGAAAAGGAGAGTGAACATGAATTAAGTCTAATTTGAGTTGTTTCACAGTAGGCCGGAAGCTCAGCGAAAAAGGCACCGCCACTGTAAAGTCGCGGTTTGTGGGCGAAGGAATGGAAGCAAAGCGGAAGACCCTGCTCTCCTTCCTGCAGTTCCTATAACTTGGAGCAAAGATATAAACCTCGTGCCCAAGGTTCGTAAGCTCCTCGGTAAACGTTTGAATGGAACGCACAACGCCACTGGTGTATGGCAAATAGCTGTCTGTAAAGATTCCTATTCTCACTTGTTGTCCTCCAGTAAACTTCTGAGGCTAATTTTAGCACACCGCATAGAAGATCTGCAAGTTTCCCCGGGGCTTCCCTTTTCATACAGCTTATCGTTTTTTTTTAAGAAACATTTCTATCTACAATTTATTATCTTACCCCGGTAATTTTCCACCCGTCTCCTGTTTTCCTGAGTACATACTGTAGCCTGCTTAAGTATGCCGTGCCGGTAATTTGATCTGTCTCCATAATATCGACAATGACGGCTGCTTCATTACCATATATTTCGGTAATAGTTATGTTTATAACCCTGGTTTCGTATTCCCATCCGGTGGGCACACTGACAAAACTCAAAGCCGATTCGCATTTTTCTGAAAGATAGGGCTCAGCAAAAATTGGACTCAATACTCTTTCCATTTCATTTCTTGATGAAGCCAGAATCCATCCTGTATCTTCAACAGCATGCCGAACAACATCATCAATCGCGATTTTGTTATCTTCTGTCATGGTATTAGGATAGATCAAAGCGCCTGACGCCATCTGCATTAATATAAAGGCGGATAATACAACTGCGATAAAGCCGTTTTTCAGCAATGGAGAGCACCCCGTTTCTAACTAATTAAATACGGCGTGCTCTCCATAAAAACCTTCCAATAAATGTAAATTTAAGAATTATTCCATCAAACTGTGATTTAATGGTCCCCCTTAGAAGTCTTATTTCAATGCCTTAGAAAGGTTCTATCCTGCACAAGGGATACATACAATCCTGCCTTCTTTCAGCCTTGTCCTGGGCTCCATAACTCCTTCCAGGCATTCAGCACACTGCAGGGTCTGATAAACGGACGCCCTCTCAGGAAGATTTATGTACACTTCTTTAATATCAAATACTTCCGGACCGGCAGTCAGCAACTTCTGAACACGGTCTCTAATACCATCTTTAAATAATTCCTTTTCCTTCTCTGTAGCATTACTGGAGTTCGCCCGCTCTTTAAGCGCTACAAATTCCGGATCGTAAGTCGTTCCGTACTTAACTGCAACTCTAACGGCACAACCATCACCACGCAGGGCAAACGTATATACCTGTTTTCCATAGTCAAGAAAGTACAAATTACCTTTTCCAAAACTGCAACCGGCCAGTGCCTGAACCGCATCAATTCCACAGGAGTTGTTTTCCACAATGGCTATCATCTCCTCATCTGCTGAGCGATTGCTGCGCAAAGCTTCCATAGCCAGTTCAGCCGCCCGGAAACCAATGGCCAGACCAGGGCATGAGTGCCCGTGGAATTCAACAGTCCTTTCCCATGATGTCTTGTTATTACACATATTTATTCCTCCGATTATTAAGCAAAACCGGGATGTCAGTCACCAAATGAAATACCCACCTGCCTGGCTGTGCGGACTAAATCTCCATCAACTGGGACAAGCTTTATTTCACCAACCGCATCCGCCAGGGGGACAGATTTAATATTGGGAGTATGCAGGCAAACCATCTTACCAAACTCACCCGACATCACCAGGTTAACCGCACCCGCGCCGTAGCGTGTGGCCAGGATGCGATCAAACGGGGTAGGCGTTCCCCCTCTCTGGAGGTGTCCAAGCACAGTAACCCGTGCTTCCATTCCTGTGATATCCTCTATATTTTTCGCAACCTCATTTCCTATTCCACCTAACCTGACGGGCTCGAAGCTGTTTTCCACCATTCTTTGTACGACCATCTGTCCGCCAACTGGCTTTGCGCCCTCCGCGACTACAACGATACTGAATTTCTTCCCGGATGAAAACCTCTCATAAATTTTGCTGCAGACATTGTCTATGGTAAAAGGAATTTCAGGTATAAGTATAACGTCAGCACCCCCTGCAATACCTGACTGCAGTGCAATCCACCCTGCATAGCGCCCCATGACCTCCAGCACCATTACCCTGTGGTGTGATTCAGCAGTGGTGTGAAGCTTGTCAATAGCTTCAGTGGCCGTGTTCAGAGCTGTATCAAAACCAAAAGTCTGGTCGGTCGCAGACAGATCGTTATCAATGGTTTTAGGCACGCCTACCACCTTGACATTCATTTTCTCATAAAGCTCGCTGCCAATGTTCAAGCTGCCGTCCCCGCCAATTACTATTAATGCATCAATCCCGTGGATCTGTATATTTTCAACAACACGGTCTGAGACATCACGAAATACCCTCTGCCCGTCAATTACCATGGAATAATGAAAGGGGTTGTCCCTGTTCGTTGTACCCAGAATCGTACCGCCTCGCGGCAGAATACCAATAACGTCTTTTACTGTCAGTTCGCAAGCCTTGTTCTGGATCAAACCGCCAAACCCATCTATGAATCCAACTACCGAAAGCCGGTACTCATTTATGGCAGTTTTAACCACTGCACGGATTACAGCGTTTAATCCCGGGCAATCGCCGCCGCCAGTCAGAACTCCTATACGCCTGATTTTACCAGATATCATAAATCTAACCTCCATTTATGAGTACTTTTTTCGGTCAAAAAGGCTACCGGTCCAGAACCGTTAGCCTTTCTTGAATGTATAAAGCGTCTCGTGTTGGGATTGTAAACATACTGGCATCGTGTCTGGTAATCATTAAATTAATCTGTTTCGGCAGTCTCAACAAGCTCGGATAAGGTCTGCTTTAACTTGTTTAATGTATCACCGTAACCTGCCCAATCCCCTGCTTTCATTTTATTCAAGGCATCGTCGTACAACTGGTTTGCGTCCCTGGCTAATTCCTGTAAGTTTCTCAGAGGTAACTGCTGGCCTGGATCCGAAGGAAGCTCAATAGTCGGCTCTAAGCCGGTATTGGGGCCGAAAATCCTTTCAAGCGCCAACTCCAGCGTTGGCTCCATGACCACCATTTCACCATGAACCACAATTACCCTGCGAAGCTCAGGCATTTTACTCTGCTCGGACTGTAGATACAGCGGCTCAATATATAGCAACGAGTCCTTAACCGGGATTACTAAAGTGTTGCCCCGGATGACTGACGAACCTCTTTGATCCCAAAGTGATGTCTGCTGCGATATAGTAGTATCCTGATTAATCCGTGCTTCGATCTGCATCGGGCCGTAGACAATCTCCTGTTTGGGGAAGTTGTACGAGATCAGCTTCCCATATTCTTCACCATCCGACCTTGCCGCCATCCAGGCTATCATATTCATCTTCTGTTGTGGTGTGAAAGGTATGATTAAAACATACTCGGGTTCTTTTGACTCAGGCAATTTGATGATAGTGTAATAAGGTTCCATGGGTCTTTGTTCTTTGCCGAAGATTTCCGTGGGCATATTCCACTTGTCTTCCCTGTTATAAAAAACCTGAGCGTCTTCCATATGATACACCGAATACATGCTTGCCTGTATTTTAAATAGATCTTCGGGATAACGCATGTGCTGCTTTAAATCTTCCGGCATTTCATCTAAAGGTTTGAACATACCCGGAAAGATCTTGCTATAGGTCATTATTATGGGGTCTTCATCATCGCTCACATAAAAATCTACATGGCCGCTATAAGCGTCAATTATAACTTTTACCGAGTTGCGGATGTAATTGTCGTCTCTTTCATATGGTTCGGAATAAGGGTACTTATTAGTTGTAGTATAGGCGTCCCACATCCAGTAAAGCTTTCCATCGCTGATGACGACGTAAGGATCTTTATCATACTGTAGAAACGGCGCTATTTTAGGTACTCTTTGTTTAATATTCCTGTAATACAAAACACGGCTGTTGTTGTCTATCTCTCCAGAAAGAAGCATTTTATAGTCACTCAGAGTTAAAGCGAATAAAACTCTTCTGAAAAAGTTGGCTATCGGCACACCGCTTTCACCCTCATACGTGGTAAAAACATTAACGTCACCCTGGGGGTAATCGAACTCCTGCTGGTTGGTGTTTACTATGACATATTGATCTGTAAGTTCACCATAGTAGATTTCAGGGCGGGTTACTTGTATGTTTGTGGGTCCTGTCGGCGGGATATCCTTTAAGAAAAAAGTAGGGAGTCCTTCCCCCGTAAATTCGTTAACAGGACTCATGGCTACTCCGTATCCATGAGTATACGTTAATTTTTGGTTGACCCACGTTTTAGCCTGGGGTAAAAGGCTCTCCTGGTTTATCTCCCGCGCCGCCAGCATTACCTGGCGGTATCGTCCGTCAACAATGTAGCGGTCCACATCGATATCATTGAAATCATAGTACAATCTCATTTCCTGTAGTTGAGCATAAGTCTGTATAAGAGGTTCCCAATCCCAAAGCCTGATGTTTCTAATTGTGTCCTGATTGGCCCGGTTGTCATCAGCGCTTAATATTCTCCCGGCGGGAAAATCCTTTCTTTCAATCTTATTCAGATTATAAGCTAATCTTGTAAATTGGATATTCCTTTCCAGGTAAGGCTTCTCAATTGCCGCCTCATTTGGGGAAACCATAAATTTCTGAACCGCTGCCGGGTACATACCACCAAGCAGCACAGAAGTTACCAGGAGTACTCCAATGCTGTATACGACGAGCCTGAAACGGCGGAGAAAAAGGTTTACCAGGATAGCCACGGCACATAAAAGCGCAATGAAAACCAGAACCTTATATGCAATCAGTGTAGCATGAATTGATGTATACCCTGCCCCCCATACAGCACCGTAGTGGGTAAACAAAAGGTTGTACTGCTCCAACAGGTAGCCCATTGCTCTAATAATAAAGAAAAGCGCTGCCAGGAAAGACAGGTGATAACGGGCTGAGATGCTCTGTAAAAGCCTGCCAGGATTGCCGGATGCAAGGTTCGCTACAAGATAGACCATTGTGACCCAAAAGGCGGTCACTATGATTGTCAAACTGGCTACCCTGTATAGAAACAAATAAAATGGCAGTTTAAAAACATAAAAGCCTATATCTTTGTTGAAAATAGGATCAGATATACCAAAAGATGTCGGGTGAAGAAACTTTTGCAGAGTCACCCAGTCATTTGCAACTGAAAAATAAAAAAGTACAGCCATTAACAGGCTTAATAGTGCAAAAACAACAGTGATAAATTTTGGTGAGATAATCTGGCTCAGAGGAAGGTGCTGGATTGTCAGCACGTCGTCTTCTTTTAAAACCGAAGCCGCCTGAGTAGCTTTGAGCAGCGGTCCCCGGGTAAGCATGAGGTTGATAAATAAAACTACAAACAAGATCAGTCCTACTGCTACACTCAGCCCAATTTCAGACAGCAGGATGGTCATAAAGACATGCTGGTAGTTCATACTCTGGAACCACAGCCAGTCAGTGTACAATCTAGAGCCATTTACAGCCAATGAAAGTATGACCAGGGCAGCAAAAAAGAGAATAAAGGATACTGCCCTCCGTAATTTATTCTGCAAGTAAATGTAACCTCCTAATAGACCAACATCTCTTGGAAAGGGGTTAGCCCATTCCAACCATGCTTATACAGGCCTGGGTATCTTTTGCGAATCATCTGCCTCGTGTTTTAGTTTAGCCTGGCACATCAGACAAACTACCATGGGCTTTTTTTGGGGCATGTCATCTTCATCATCAAAGGGGTCTGGGCTTACAATTTCTTCTTCAATAGGCTTACTACACAGCATGCAGCGCAACTTCATAATCGGCACCCCCCGCGATCATAATTAATAATAAAAATTAATTCTATGTATCGCGGACCGATTCCTGCTCAAATTATAAATATCAGTTATTTTTCGCTAATTTCAGACTATAAGGATGAAATTAGTTTAACCACTATGTTAAATATTAGTAATACTTTCGATAAAAGGAAGATCAATTAAATAATAATACCGGCCTTCTTTAGACCGGTTATTTCCTTTTGCTGATCATAATTGGTTTATTATCGCAGTACCGGAACTGGTTCCAAGCCGGCTTGCGCCTGCATGGATCATTAAGAGTGCTGTTGAGAGATCACTAATTCCTCCAGATGCTTTTACCCCCACTCCGGGTCCGACCGTTCTTCTTAAAAGCGAGACATCCCATACTGTTGCGCCTCCCTTTCCAAAACCGGTTGATGTTTTAACGAAATCAGCCCCGGATTCTACAGCTAACCTGCACCCCTCAACCTTTTCCTGGTCATTCAAAAGGGAGGTTTCTAAAATTACTTTCACTATCGTAGAGTTCTTTTCACGCCTGGACGCCCTGACAACACCTTCCAGATCAGCCATCGCCAGATCCGCCAATCCGCCTTTTAATAAGCCCGCATTTAGCACAACGTCTATTTCCGATGCCCCGGAATATACCGCTGCTGCAGCCTCTGCCGCTTTTATGGATGGCTCGTTGGCTCCGAATGGAAATCCCACTACTGTGCATACAACAGTTATTGATCCTTCCAGAAACCTGCTCGCGGCACCGACATGGCAGGGATGTACACAAACAGCGGCAAATCCGATATTTTTTGCCTGTTCGCAATGTTTAATAATAGTCTCCGGCGTTGCATCCGCTCTTAAAAGGGTGTGATCTATCATCCTGGCAAGTTCTAATTTTGTTATCCGCATCGTAACTCTTTATTGCCTTCCTTCCAGTGATAGTTTGACCAATTTTTCAACGAGATCCTCAAATTCTATTCCCGCCGCCCTTGCTGCATCCGGAAAAAGGCTGGTTACAGTCATACCGGGAATAGTATTAACTTCCAGAATAAATGGAGCACCGCTGTGGTCGACAATAAAGTCAACCCTGGACAGACCCCTGCATCCAAGCGCCTTGTATGTACGGACCGCCAGGTCTTTAATAATGCTTTGCTGTTCATCAGGTATGCGCGGCGGTATGATGTGATCACTCATGCCAACCGTGTATTTAGCCTCGTAATCGTAAACGCCTGTAGCAGAGACTATTTCTATTAGAGGCAATGCAACTGGCTCATCATTTCCCAGTACTGAAGCAGTCAATTCCACCCCCTCAATAAACTGCTCCACCAGAGCAACGGGGTCATATTGAAAGGCCAGTTCCAGCGCCGGTATAATTTCTTCTTTTTTGTGGACAAACGAAATGCCTATGGTTGAACCCTGCGTCGGGGCTTTTACAACCATCGGTAGTCCCATTTCTTGATAAACTGAATCGGATGTTTTCTGCAAGCCTTCAGCCATCGCTTGTCTCTTGTCAACCAGATGGAAGCGTGGCGTCGGAAGCCCTTCGATAATGATAATTTTTTTTGTGGCGATTTTGTCCATGGCAAGTGCGCTGGTAAGCACACCCGAACCCGTATAAGGTATGCCCAGCATTTCCAGCATCCCCTGTATGGTTCCATCTTCTCCATACTTACCGTGCAAAGCCAGGAAAGCTAGTTCAACATTCTCTTCTTTAATTTTTTCAACTACGTCAAAGTCAACATCTATTTTTGCAGCTGTGTAACCTTTATTAATCAGAGCGCGATAGATAGCATCCCCGGTCCGAAGGGACACCTCCCTTTCAGCTGAACGTCCTCCCATCAAAACACCGATTTTTGGCGCCATCACCTAAAACCTCCATTTATTTTTCTGAATTGATTTATTATATTCGTTTCAACCCTTTAAAATCCTTTAATTAATAGGTTTCATCTTGACTGGTCAAAGTAATTTTTGTATAATTATCTTCGCGGGAAATACAAATAGGGGAGTAGCTCAATTGGCAGAGTACTGGTCTCCAAAACCAGGTGTTGCAGGTTCGAGTCCTGTCTCCCCTGCCATATACAAATTAATAGCCACAATTTTGTGGTTTTTTTTAGCAATAAACCTAATTATTTTCATCTTTGACGCTCATCTTTATACCGAAGGGAAATATGTCTATTTTCACTTATTCACTTTCCAGTTATAATAGAGGAAAGTAAATAAAAGTTAATATGAGGATGTAGAATGCTTTCCGTAGATACCATCAAGAAATTGTCCTTAATCAAATACCTGTGCATGACCGCAGAAGATCAATCAAGGAGACCGGAGCCTTTTAGCGCAGCTTCTATTCTGACGTTCTACAACAGTGTAATGCTCTTTATGGAGTTGGCTGCAGAGCATCTTGAGGCTGGTGTAAAAGGCCCGAATTTCATTGATTACTGGGAACTCCTGGCACCAAAGATGCCAAACGGTGAACTCACCCAAAAAGAGTCTATGCTTCGTCTTCATACGTTCAGCAATGCTTTGACCAGCCAGGGCAAAATGCCTTTAAAGCATGATATCGAAGGGTCCCGTACAAGCACCCTGACCTTTTTCAAAGAAAACACACCTGAGGTCTTCGGAATTCATTTCGAGACAATTTCCCCGGTAAACATGATTATCTGTGTGGAAGCCAGGAACAACCTGGAAGAGGCAGATTCATTACTGCAAAATGGAGGAAACCTGGAAGATGCGCTGGACAAGATAGCTATAGCCTTTACACAAATGTTGGACGATTATGAAAACAGGAAGCGCGCAATATTTGGACGGTCACCCTTTTTGATTGGCGGACCGTTAACCTTTGAAAGCAGTTTTATATTGGGAATAAAAGACAGCAAAATGGCCAGCTTTATTGACGAAATTAGAGACACCATTGAATCGATGCAAAAGTCCATGAAAGCGTTGAGCCTGGGTTTGGATTATAAAAGGTATATCAAATTCCAGCTGTTGATACCCGACGTCTGGGAGGTAGCAGATGGTAAATATATTGTCTCACGTTGTAAACAGGCAAAACCTCTTACAGTGTAAAATTTACTTTTTTGTTATGACTTCGTTATCGAAAGTGCATTTCGTCTGCAGGAATTTGATTTTGATAGATAATTTCTCCAACCGTTACTATCCAAATGGGGACATTCCTCAGCCCAATAAACTGGCCTTAAACGGAGGTGTGTCCCCATTCCTTGAATTGACGCTTTGCAACGGAACAGCTAGTTTCAACACCATGGACTTTGAATTTTTGAATTTGCCGACAGACAAAAAGGCGGGGATTCCCCCGCCTTTGTCTTTATTTTTCTACCTCAGCCTCAGCCTTGGCTTTCTTAATGATTTCCTCGGCCA
>DFAP01000028.1 GCA_002365855.1 Pelotomaculum sp. UBA3103
AATTCTTGGGAGCATTATAGATTACCAGGGTTTTGAGCCGGCTTAACCAAGATTTCTTTTTTTCCGGTTGCAGTATTCAAACATACCCCTCACAATTTATTCAACTATTCACCTTAATTCATAATTCGACAGTACCACCGGAATTCCTATTCAACTAAAATGACCAACCGGAATCAGCCTGTTGGTCATTAGAACCCTTGCTGGGGTAAGGATGAAAATTATCCAATTAAATTAGGTCTTAGATTTATTATTACCTCATCTTCCAAGTTTGCCCGTGAGATATTCTGACACTAAGAAGCTTATATTACCGGACTTTCTGTTTTCTTTGCCATATCTGAAGTTTTCTCTCCAGGCGGCCTGGGCGACAGGCTGAAAAACTTCTTCAAAGCCGGGTAAACCCCGCTTTTGTCCCTGATCGTAACACAGGTAAACTTGTGGTTCTGGATCCTCCTGAATGCCGTGCGCAGGGTGCTGGTGTAATAGTACGGGCCTTCAATCTCCCCGTAGCCGAACATGTTGCAGACTTTCAGCAACTCATCGATCAGCCGGATGCAGTTTTCATTGTCCGAGGCCAGGTTATCACCGTCGGAGAAGTGGAAAGCATATATGTTGTAATCCTGCGGGCTGTAACGCTTCTCTATTATTTCCAGGGCCAGTTTGTACACTGAAGAGCAGCGTGTTCCGCCGCTGGCCCCCTTGGTGAAGAATTCTTCTTCACTTGTCTCCCTGGCCTCGGTATGGTGGGCCAGGAAAACGATCAGGACGTTGTTGTACTTCGTGCGCAAAACCCGAACCATCCAGAAGAAAAAGCTGCGGGCGATATATTTTTCGAATGGGCCCATCGACCCTGAGGTATCCATCATGGCCAGGACCACGGCGTTGGACTCGTACTTGAAGGTGGTTTCCCAGGTTTTAAAGCGCAAATCTTCTGGTGTAATGGTGAGATCCTTTTGATTTCCATCCAGGGCGGTACGCCTGATAGCCTCCCTGATGGTGCGCTTGCGGTCAATATTTCCGGCAATACCCTTTTTCCTTATATCCTTGAATTCCAGGGACTCACTG
Source organism: Pelotomaculum sp. UBA3103 (assembly GCA_002365855.1). Taxonomy (GTDB): domain Bacteria; phylum Bacillota; class Desulfotomaculia; order Desulfotomaculales; family Pelotomaculaceae; genus UBA3103. The sequence continues at coordinate 1,063 of DFAP01000028.1, forward strand.
ATCATCTCCGGCTTCTTTTTCTGTTCCAAATTTGGTAGGCCGAGGTCTTCGAAGATCATCTCCGCCAGTTCATCGACGGTGATGTCGGCCTCGTAATAGTCGACGCTGGGCTCATCCCCTGCCCCTTTACCCTTGCCCGGACCCTGCTGGGGCTCGGAATACACCACGTCACCCTGCTTGCTGTTACCTTTGCCCTGGCCGCCGTGCTTTTGCTTTCCGCTGTCAAAGCGGAAGTGGAATTCATCTAGGGAACGTATCGGCACTCTGACGACTTTGCGACCATCGTGCAGGATGATGCTCTCCTCACTGACTATATCCGCCAGGTTCTTTTTTATGGCCTCCCTGACTTTTTCCCTGTGCCGCTGCCGGTCGATCTCCCCCTTGCGGTGGAGCGACCAGTCTTCCCTTGAGATTACAAAATTTTTACCGGACACGCCCACCACTCCTATCGATTCAGCAGACTGCCGACATATTTCAGAAGCTCGTTAGCGCAGTTCGGACAGTACCCGTGCTCTTCAATCAGCCTGGCGCTGACCTGGTTAATCCGTTTTAACTGCTCGGCGTCGGGGGTCTTGCTGGAGGTGGTGATTTTTACTACATCCTTTAAGTCGGCAAAAAGCTTTTTCTCAATGGCCTCGCGCAAGCGCTCGTGGGAACTGTAGTCAAAACGCCTGTTTTTGCGAGCGTAGCTGGAAAGCCTGATCAGAATCTCTTCTCTGAAAGCTTTCTTGGAGCTCTCGGCGATGCCGATCTGCTCTTCGATGGAGCGCATCAGCTTTTCGTCGGGGTCAAGTTCCTCGTCGGTAATGGGGTCTTTTAACTTGACGCCGTTACAGAAGGCTTCCACGTTATCCAGGTAGTTGTCGAACAATATTTTGGCCGATTCCTCATAGGAGTAGACAAAGGCCTTCTGCACTTCTTTTTTGGCCATTTCGTCGTATTCCTTGCGGGACACCGAGATAAAGTTCAAAAGGCGGTCTTTTTCCTCTTTGCTGATGGAGGGGTGCTGGTCTAAGCCCTCCTTCAAGGCGCGCAGGACATCCAGCGGGTTGATGCACTGGGTGGTGGTGCGGATCAGGGCCGATGAGAGGCGGTTGATCACATAACGGGGGTCGACTCCGCTCATGCCCTCGTCTACGGCTTCCATTTGCAGCTCGTACAGGTCCTTTTGCTTGAAGCCTTCTACGTCTTCACCGTCGTATAGTTTCATCTTTTTGACCAGGTCCATGCCCTGCTTTTTGGACTCCTTGAGCCTGGACAGCACTGAGAAGATGCTGGCCACCCGCAGCGCGTGGGGCGCAATGTGAATATTGCGCAGGTCACTCTGCTTGATCAGTTTCTCGTAAATTTTGACTTCATCGTGTACTTTTAGATTGTACGGTATTTTCATCACGATGATGCGGGACTGCAGGGCCTCGTTTTTCTTGTTGCTGATAAAGCTTTTGTACTCGTTTTCGTTTGTATGGGCCACGATCATCTCATCGGCATAAATGAGCGCAAAGCGTCCTGCCTTGAAGTTACCTTCCTGAGATAGGCTTAAAAGGTTCCAGAGAAACTTTTCATCACACTTCAACATTTCCTGAAACTCCATCAGCCCCCTGTTGGCTATGTTCAGTTCGCCATCAAACCTGTAGGCGCGGGGGTCCGACTCTGATCCGTATTCTGTTATGGTGGAAAAGTCCATACTGCCGGTCAGGTCGGCAATATCCTGGGACTTTGGATCAGAAGGAGTAAAGGTACCAACACCGATCCTGTTGTCTTCAGATAGGAACACCCTCTCAACCGGCACTTTTTCAATATTTCCCTTGTACTCTGTATCCACCATCATTCTGCAGGACGGACATAGCTCCCCTTCAACATAAACATCGTACAGCTTTTGGAATTCTTCCCTTAATTCTTTTGGTATCAGGTGCAGGGGTTCTTCGTGCATCGGACAGTCCCTGATCCCGAAAACAGCGCCCTCGTCTGTCCGGCTGAACCTCTCCAGACCCCTCTTCAGCATTGCCACCAGAGTTGACTTGCCCCCGCTAACCGGTCCCATCAAAAGAAGGATGCGCTTACGCACGTCAAGTCGGCGGGCAGCCGGGTGGAAATATTCCTCCACCAGTTTTTCCAAGGTCTTATCCAGGCCGTAAAGCTCTTCCGAAAAAAACTTGTACTGCTTTGAGTTGTCTTCTTTTTCTACCACCCCGGCTGACTTTATCATTCTGTAAATCCTGGCGTGTGCCAGCTGTGACAGGTAGGGCCGTTTTTTCAAAAGCTCAAGGTAATCCTGGAAAGTGCCTTCCCAGGCAAAAGGAACGAAATTCTTCCAAACGCCTAAGGAAATCCATGGTCTCACTCCTCTCGTTTGTCTTAACCACTCACTTCCTACCAGGCGGAACCGGTCTTACGAATATTACATTATATGCAAAAAAACAAAAAGAAGAATGGGGCAGATAAGGGTACTATTCTGAAAACATATTACATGTCGATTTCGTAACGACCGTTCACTAAGATACTGACAAATAAGCCTCGGAGAGAGGTAATGGTTATCAAAGGTTATTATATAAGTATAAAAAAGCATAGAAAAAAGCCACAGAATTCTGCGGCTTATCGTAACCCCAAGTATTATTTTTTGAAACTTACCAGTTTACCGGTATTGCAACCTTATCCAGCTTATTACCATCTATGGGACTCTCCCAGAAGACTTCCAATTCCCCCCAGCTCTGGGACGCGTTATCAAAGGTCAGGGAAAAATTGAATTCACCTCTCCCCGGCGCCCCTTCCGTGGCAGTGCCGAAACTTTCAGCCAGCACCGTGCCGTTATGGTCTATAAGCATGGCGCCTACAGTCCCCTCATAAACCCTGGCGGCACCTCTAATATCAACAGTTGAACCCACTTTCTGACCGGGCACGGGAGCAGTTACCCAGATTGCAGGCTCGTAGGTCTTTGAAATGTCTCTGCTAAAGGGTTGTTCATAAAGACCAACGTGTCCCCACCAGTCTATGCACTCCTGATCCACCTTGCCTTCCACCATAAAGGAAACCTTCTGCACCCCGGGTATCTCAGTGAGGGTATTAACAATACTCTGAAGCCCTAAGGCCTCAGTTGCCGCGCCAACGTTGGCCCGGAGCACCTCCTGGGAAAAATCCACTGTAGCCAGTCCGTCCTTGATGGTGATACCCCTTATTTGGGTTGCGGGAGGCAGGACCCGTGAGGCGCCTGGAGTGACCGGGTTGACCTTGATCAGCTCTTCCAGCGACGCTCTGGCAACTTCCTGGGTCAGGGGAACCTGGTGCACTTCCCTGATTAAATAAATATCGTCCATGGTCATCTTAACATAATAAACGGGCAGGCTCAGTTTCTGTTCCGGAGCCGTTGTCCCGTCCTTAGAGGGCGAAGGCGTTTGAGTGTTATTCGGAGAGCAGGCTGCCAGGGAAAGTGATAAAAGGATTATTGCAGCAAGGACAGCAACAACCCCAGCAGATTTTTTGCCGTACAGGATCATTTTCAAGACCTCCTTCTAACGGTATTATGTAATAGTTCCACAAAAATCAAAATAAACCTTTTCACATAAGGCAATGCTACTTTACTTTTATTCCCATCCGCTTGAACATAACCCCACGGGCCTGGTCCTCAAAATCGTCATCCAGGGATTTTAATTGATAGTTCAGCCCGCGCCTCCGCAGGGCGAGACTGATAAGTGCATCGGTCAGCCTGTTGTTCTTCGGCAACAGGGGCCCGTGCAGGTATGAACAAAAGACATTCTTGTAACGGGCGCCTTCCAACCCGTCCCTGCCGTTGTTCCCGTTTCCTGACAACACCTTCCCCAGAGAACGAATTCCGCCGAGGAAAGTCTGGCCTGAGTGGTTTTCAAAACCTACCACCTGGACAGGTCTCCCACCCAGCTCGACTTCAACAGCAATATTGCCGACCATGCGCCTGTCCCCGGCCTGTGTATAAAAGTCAAGTATGTCCAGGCCTGGTATACTTTCTCCCTCCCTGGTCAGGTAATACCCGCCCAACAGCTGGTATCCACCACAGATTGCCAGGACTACCAGCCCGTTTTCAATAGCCTCCTGTAAATTATCCCGCCTCTTCATCAGATCCGAGGAAATCAGGTTTTGCTCCCGGTCAGAGCCCCCCCCGAGAAGAACAAAGTCGTGCTCACTAAAGTCAACATCCTCACCCAGGCTGACGCATTTTGTTTTTACAGGGATTTTGCGCCAGAGGCATCGTTTATGAAAAGCCATTATATTCCCACGGTCACCGTAAAGATTCAAGAGGTCAGGATACAGATGACAGATGCTGAGCATCGGCGTCCTCCTTATCGGCAAGTTGTTTCACAATTTTATGCACGTTCCAAAGGGCTGTATAGGTGGAAAAGAGATAGGCGCCACCGGCACTGCCGTTTAAAGCATTTTTTACTGCCACTTTCAAGTCACGGTTTACCACAATCTTTTCAACAGGAACACCTGCATATTTTAGACGCAGGGCCATCTCCTCACCCCGAACCCCTGAACATATGAGCTTGCGGATGGGACGATGGTCAGATGCCAGCATTTCGAAATCAACGTCCCAAAGCCAGGAGATATCCTTTCCATCAGCATCGTTGTCATTAACGGCTATAAGAACATCTTTGGAACCTTTTGCTGCACATAGTGCAGCAAGAACCTCGCTAAATCCTATAGGATTTTTGACCAGGCTCAAATAAACATTTTTCTCCTTGTAAGAGAACTTCTCCATGCGGCCGGTAACAGGCTGATAGTTATTCAGGCTTTTCAGGATCGTCTTCACGTCGATACCCAGCTGAAGACAAGCCGAGAAAGCTGCCAGAGCATTGTACAGGTTATATAGTCCCTGCACCTGGATGGAGAGGGAAACCTCCCGCCTGTCAAAAAAAAGGCGGCATTCATTTGCTTCACCATTCACTCCCGCGTCCAGCGCCTCTACCCGCGGTTTGGGCCTCTCGAACGAACATTTCAGGCAGTTGTAAGTCCCAAGCTGCCCGTAATGATAAAAGTCATAGTTAAGATCTGCCCCGCAAAAAGGACAAAACCTAGCCTCCCTCATCTGGGTACTGGTTTTGCGGGAATGCTCCGTGCCGGCCAGGCCGTAAAAAAACGCTGGCAGGCCTGTAGTTTTACCGAATTGGGCAACCAGGGGATCATCGGCGTTTAATACCATGACAACATTCTTCTGCTCTCTCAAAGAATCACGGATTACGCCTATGACCTTGTCAAGCTCCCAGTACCGGTCCAACTGATCCCGAAAAAAGTTGGTAAGCACTACCACCCCTGGTGTGATTTCCTTCAGTACACCAGGCATGGAAGCCTCATCAATTTCTATGACCGCGTAATCACAGTCAATTTTTCCATCAATACCGGAACTCATGACAAAAGAAGAGGTGACGCCACCGATCATATTGGCGCCCTCGCGGTTAGAAACAACCTTATACCCGGCGTCGCCAAGCACACCCGTAATCATGTTGGCTGTAGTAGTTTTGCCATTAGTACCGCTGACCACGATGGTACCCTTGCGGACCTGGGCAGCTAATTTTCGCAGGCTGTCAGGATCAGCTTTCCGGGCTACCAGACCGGGCATAGATGATCCTCTGAAGCCGCGAACCCGGCACAGCCATGATGCTATTCTCCCTGCCAGAACAGCAGCGGACAGTCTAAATATCAAGTCTTTTTACTCCTTCTTTATACTAAACTTATGTACAAAATCCGATTACAATACTGCTTCCTTGCAGTTGTCTATGGAATTCTGCACATCTATCAGTCTACTACTGAATAAAAAGAAACCCCGCTGACTTTAACCCTGGTCACCCTGTTCATATCCACGAGTAAATCCAGATGAGCGAAGACCTCGGAAATGCCAAGGTAAGCTTTAAAACCACTAATCGACGGATAAAGCACCCGCATAACCTGGTAGACGCTAAGGCTGCCGCCAGCCAAAACAGAACAGATATTTTCCAGCCTCATAAAGTGGTGCTTCTGTGCTTTCAATACTGTCTCCGGGCATTTTTCTATAATATTCCCATGTCCTGGTAATATTACACTTAAATCTATTGCCTTAAGTCTATCGAGCCCTTCAAGATACTGGGCCAAGGCAGGGATCCTACTGCTAAAATCAGAATGGTCAGCCTCCATCACCGGGTTTGGGGTGATATGCGCAAGAATGAAATCACCGGATAAAAACCTTCCACCCTGCCGATCATACAGGCAGACGTGACCGCCGGAGTGTCCCGGCAAATGCAGGATTTCCAGCGCTCCCCCCTCAAACTCCAGGGATTCCCCGCCGCTTACCTCAATAACATTAGAACTGGGCAGCAGGGGCTTTGCCACCGGATCTTTGTCGTCCATTATTTCTGTCAATAAGCTTTCAGGCATGCCCGCCTCCTTAAAAAAAGGCATGCGTTCCTGGTAGTAGTCATAATCCGGCTGAAGTTTACGCACTTCCAACTTATGAACATATACGGCCGCACCCGCTGCATCCCCAATCCATCTGGCGAGTCCGCTATGGTCAGTGTGGCTGTGGGTGATAACCACCCGGTCTATTTCAGCCAGTGATACGCCAAAAGAATACAGCCCTTTCACCAGGGCCTTTTTCGCCTCGTCCGTATCCGGACCGGGGTCAACCAGGGTGAAGGGGCGGTTCTTAATAAGGTAGGAATTGACCGGACCGACTGTGTAAGGTGTCGGCACAGATATCCTGGTTATGTTCAGCACGTTTTACTCCTTAAAAAATGTTATTTTAAAGCTGGAGAACTCGCTCCCGCAGCTCTGCCACTCTACTTCCACATCGGACACCTCTGCCCCAGGCGGACCCTGCCGGCACCATTCAATTAATTTATTAACTTTATCCTGCTCACCTTCAAACACACCCTCAACCTTCCTGCCGGGCATGTTTCTGATCCATCCGTTGACTCCAAGGTAAAGGGCCTGGTCCCTTGTCTCGGCCCTGAAATAAACACCCTGCACCTTTCCGCTAATGATGACATGCGCCCGCACCTTTGACATTGTCCCTTACCTCATCCAATACTGTAATCGCGTTAGATTACCTCAAATATTGTTCATTGATGTCTTTACTATATATTATAACAAAAAAAGCGGGTAATTTTATTATAGTTAAATAATTCCTGCTATTTTATTCTTTTCTGGTTATATTCTTCAATAAAAGAACAGCTTCTTCAACAGTGAGCGGGACATGGTCAAGGTTCATTTCCGGCAGAAGATTAAAGACCTGCGCTATTAATGGTAAGCGCAGTCCAGCCTCTCCAATCACCTTCTCATCAGCCAGGACTTCTGGCCCACCCCCTGCCAGGATGCGGCCATCTTTGATCACTAAAACCTGCCGGGCCCAGCTTGCGGCCAGGTCAACATCGTGGGTGGCAATGATCACGGTGGTTCCGCAATCGTTCAGCCGGCCAAGGATGTCCATCAGGATCTGCTGTCCAGCGGGATCCAGGCTGCCCACCGGCTCGTCAAGTACTACCACCCTCGGGTTCATGGCCAGCACACCAGCGATGGCAACTCTCTTTTTCTGGCCGCAACTGAGGCGGTAAGGAAGTTTATCACGGTACTCTTCCATGTTAACTGCCGCCAGGGACATTTCTACCCTTCTTTCAATTTCATCAGGCGCCAGCCGCATGTTGACAGGTCCAAATGCTACATCATCCCAGACGGTGGACGAAAAAACCTGGTCGTCAGGGTCCTGAAAAACAAGGCCGACAATATTACGAGCCCACTTTTCATTCCGCCGGTTAATTTCCTGCCCTAATAACCTGACGCTTCCTTTTTGGGGCAGGAGAATGCCGTTTAAATGCAGAAGCAATGTGGACTTCCCAGCGCCGTTAGGACCAAGCATGGCCACTCTGGCGCCTTCCTCAATGTTAAGGCTGATTCCGTTCAGCGCCCTGGTTCCGTCCTTGTACGTAAAGAAAAGATCTTCTACCTCGATGATATTTGCCATATTAGCCCTCCGTATTCACCCAGACGAAGGCCCATCGCAAAAAACATTATTCCCGCGCCGGCGCAAACGTCTCTCAGGCATGGGCTTTGCACAGAAACTGCCCCGGCCGGGCCGGAAAACCCCCGCGCCAGCATCGCGCTGTAGACCCGCTCACCCCGCTCCCAGGAACGGATGAAAAGGACGCCGACCAGCTGCCCGATCGTCTTTGTGACATGACGGTTAAAAAGGCTGCCGCACCCATCAAACCCCCTAGCCCTGCTTGCCGCCAGCATCCTCCGAGTTTCTCCGGCAAGTACAAAGGCGTAACGCCAGGTAAACTCAACAAGAGTAACCATAATGTCAGGCGCCTTTAATTGTTTGAAGGTGTCCATAAGCACCCTGAAACCAGTGGTGGCTGTCAGAATATATAGTGCTGTAACTGCGCACGCCACCCTCAAAAAAAGCATAGTTGCCAGCGTTACGCCTGTGTCAGAAGCGACCAAGGTTATTGGACCGGCATTAAGAACAAATACCGGCGGGCCCGGCGTTATGAAAGGGAAAATCAGTATCAGTACACCTCCGAAAGGGATAACCCAGGCCATCCTTTTCAGCAGGCGAACCGGAGATAAGCGGGAAAACCCTGCAATAACAAACAGGAACACCAGGGCGGCGCTCTGATACGCCGTCGCGGTCAGCGTGGAGGCAATAAACACGTAACTGAATATGGCAACCACTTTGACCCTGGGATCCATTTTGAAAATACCTTTGAACTGGTCGCCCGTTGAGACCGGAGAAAAAAGTTTCAATATTATAGCCCCCTGCCCCTGTAAACCAAAAAGCCACGGGATATGCCGGGTCCTTTCCCAGCGTACCTCCATGGCATGTATCCGTAAAAAATAATGATACCCTGTGCTGAGTATGGTGACCTTCCTGATCACCGATAGTTAATTATACTATTGTCCCTGAGTCCGGGCAACATTTACGTCTGATGTTTCGCAACAAAATCACAGCTGCCTTATGTCTCCGCCTGTTTCCAGTTGACAGTTCAGTTTTGAACAAGATATACATATTAATTAATATGCTTGAGCTGCCGAAAGCATCCCCGGTATAAACTTGTGTTTGGTAATATCTAATCTCATAAAAAATTTCAACAAACTCTTTTCATAAATAAAATGAGATGAGGTCTTTAGACAGATGGTTATTAAACCGCCCGCCCTGAAGTCAGGATCAACACTGGGGATTATCGCTCCGTCAAGCCCTGCGAGGGAATCTGCCTGCGTGGAGAAGGGGATTAGTGTCCTGGAGGACATGGGTTTTAAGATCGCACTTGCCCCAAACGCGCTTAAAAAAAACATGTACCTGGCCGGTACGGACATGGAACGGCTTGACGATTTGCATGGCGTATTTATGAACGTTGAAGTGGATGGTATTGTCTGCCTGCGCGGCGGTTACGGCAGCATGAGGCTACTTGCACAAATAGATTACAAAGTAATCCGGGACCACCCTAAAATCCTGATCGGCTATAGCGACATTACCGCCCTGCAGCTGGCAATCTGGAAAGAGACCGGCCTGGTCACCTTTTCCGGACCTATGCTGGATACTGATTTCGGGAATGAGCCGGGGGATTTTACCATCACGCAGTTTTTAAAGGCTGTAACCCGCACCTCCACCCTTGGCGCAATCCCAAACCAACCGGACTTTGAGCCCCTGGTTATCTATCCCGGCCGCTGCTCCGGCCGTCTTACCGGCGGAAACCTTTCACTGGTTGTATCTTCACTCGGCACACCATACGAAATTGATACGCGCGGGACCATACTATTCCTTGAAGAGATTGGAGAGCCTCCTTACCGGGTTGAACGAATGCTCCAACAACTGCGTTTGGCGGGTAAACTGGATGAGGCAGCCGGTGTGGTTTTCGGAGAATGCGTTGGCTGTGTGGCAAAACACATCGAGACTTCTTTTACCCTGCTGGAAGTATTCATGGATATGTTCACAGTTCTGAAAAAACCTTGCTTTTACGGCCTTGGAGCCGGCCACGGCGCCCATAAAGCCACTCTTCCGCTGGGAGTTAAGGCCGAGATGGACGCTGGTAAATGTTTATTGACCATAACCGGGCAGGCGGTTATTTAATAGTGCTGCGATAATTTCCTTTATCGAGCGTCCTATGATTTGATCCTGGCCGGTCTATAAGGAATGATAGCCAAAATGCTTTTTTAATAAGTTACAGCCTTTTGCAGCATAAAAATAACCTCATTATATGATTGAAATAACTACGTTTCTTAGTAATTCCACGAGAAAAAGACAAACCCTCGCATCTCATAATGGTTTTGGTTCAACAGTCAACGCTTGGTCAAAGCTGTTTTGAGAGAAATTAGCAGAGTAAAGTCTGGCCCAATTTTCCAGCTTACCGCCAGATACCTAAAAGTTGCCTGCCGGTGCTAAAAGGACTTATAAAGTCATCATCGAAATTGATAGATAATTACCCTTTTAGAAAAAGTTGATCTTCATGTCCGAAGAACTAACAGATCTTTTTGACCGGCTCTATCAGGACAACCAGACCAAGGTATACAGGCTGGCCCTGAAACTTACAGGCGGACATAGTAACAGTTGCAGGCGTTTTGCAGCCAGACCCTGATGCGGCCTGAGCCAGTTGTAGTCGCCGATGTAGCCGGAGATAACCCGTCAGAACAATCCAACTTAAGAAAGAGGGGACACAATTGCCTCAGCCCAAGGATTTTACGGAACATTTTGACCAACTATACCGCGATAACTATGTCAAGGTATACAGGCTGGCCCTAGGGCTCGCCAACAGGGGGTCTACGGTCGCTGACCGTCGTAATGACGCTGAGGATATAACCCAGGAAACCTTTTTACGGGCCTTTCGTTCCTTTCACACCTTCAGGGAAGAAAGTTCTTTTTTTACCTGGATATATCGAATCGCCGTCAATGTTGCCAATGACTACATGAAACGAAGGAAAAAACTATATGTTTATGAAATTGCCGAAGATTCAGGTTGTTCTGTTGAGGAATTAGCTGATCCTCATCCTGCTTACGGCCCGGAAACCAAATTAATGATCAACGAAGTGATGCGGGTCTGCATGAATGCTTTTACGGAATGCCTGACCGTTAACCAGAAAAAGGTTTTTTTCTTAGCAGTAGGATTAGGTTTGCCCTACAAACTTGTGGCCGAAATATTGGATTGTTCCGTGAGTTCGGTCAAGTCAACGCTGCACCGGGCTAAAAACAGAATAATTGGCTTCATGGAAAGCAGGTGCCAGTTAATTAAAAAATCAAATCCCTGCCGCTGTGAGCAGTGGGTTAAACGCGGTATTTCGCGAGGATGGATAACAAAAGATTCGATAACCAACCCCCTGCCCATGATTCCCATCCCGGACAAGTTAAAAATTTACATGCGAGACCTGCGCGATATATACAAAAACGTTTACCTGGCAGACAATGACGAAGTATTGGCAAAATTTATTAAAGAAGGATTTGCCAAAAAAAAATGGGCTGCTTTTTCTTAAAATTTTTGGTAACCTTTTGCTCTTTTATCAGTCTAAACAGCAAAACAAATCAAGGAGACTGATTTTATGAGCACTACCGAGGAGAAAACTTTAGCTGCGCCATGCGGACTCTCTTGTGGCCACTGTCCGTGCTATCTGGCTAAAGATGACCCTGCTGTGATGGAGTCGCTAGTTTCCAGAGGACATAACAGAGACAAATTACCCTGTCAAGGTTGCCGGCCGCTGGCAGGGAAAATGCCTTATGTTGGCTGTACAAAGGAAACAATTTTTGAATCCCCCGGCGGCACATGTGAAACTTACGCCTGTGCAGTCGAACATGGCGTAGACTTCTGCTTCGAATGTCAGGAATTTCCTTGCGTCAAATTACAACCATGTGCTGACTTGGCCAATAACCTGCCACACAATATGAAAGTGTTTAACCTATGTTACATCAAACACAAAGGTCTAACCGAATGGCTGAAAAAATATCCCGAAATCATGCCAAGATATTTTGGGGGCAAAATGGTAATCTGCAAAGGGCCTCAACTAAAATAACTCCTCTTAGATTAAGAAAGGACGGAAATTATACTAAAAGAAGGGATGGTGCAAATTTATGGATAGTACCAGCAAAAATCCTTGTATTCCGGACAAACGGCTTGCCGCCGTTTGCGGGTTGTTCTGCCCCTCATGCACCGTGTATATTGGCGCCCATGAAGACCCGAAAAGGCTTGAAGTGATGTCCAAGCGTACCGGGCAGCCGCTTGATAAGCTGCAATGCAACGGCTGCCGCTCGGATAAGCGCTGTTATTATTGCGAGAGCCTCTGCACAATGTTTAAGTGCGCCGCTGAAAAAGAGATAGAATTCTGTGGAGAATGTGCGGATTATCCCTGCGAAGAATTAAAAGTATTTCAAGCCGCAATGCCACATAGGATCGAGCTGTGGAAATCCCAGGAACGCATCAAGGAAGCAGGTTATGAACAATGGTATAAGGAAATGGTCGAACACTATTCATGTCCCGCCTGCGGTACTATCAATTCCGCCTACGACATGGCCTGCTGGAAATGCGGCGGAGCCCCAGGTTGTGACTTTGTAAGTCAGCATAAGGAAGAAATCATCCAGCAGATGGCTAAGAAGAAGTGATTAGTTGGGGACATTACTAAGCAATGTAGGGCGGGTTTTAACCCGCCAATAATGTCCCCGTTCCGCTGGTTTGTGGATTTATCTACAGCCCAACGGCCCTCATCAGAGCTGTAATTTTTTGATCTTGACTTGTTCTGCTAAATCAACAAAATCATCTTCTCCTAACAGGTGTAATTTTTTCAGTGAACCTCCCCCACTTAAGAAGATGGGGGCTTCAAAGAGCAATGCCATAATAACCCTTGAACGCATCTCCCGTTATGGAAATACTTGCCCGCGAAGGCATCATGTTTTAGCATAGCTTCCCTTTGACAACTTTGGCCCGGTTCAAGGCTTCTACTACTTACCCCCTCGTTCTTATTTTATCACAAACATATGTTCATGAACAAGGGGTAATATGCAGTTTTCATCCTCCACCTACCCCTTGCGATTGCAAGTAAGGAAGGTTTGAGGTGGAGGTAACCAATTAATTCAATGACATGCTCAATAACCGGTCCAGTTTTTTCATCCCTTTTTCAGGCTCCTGGTTTTGTTCCCTTACCCAATCCTTAAGCTTTTCAATTGCTTTACCAGATTGAATAATTTCTTTAGCCTGGTGGTAGCCTTTCTGAAGGCTGGTCCCGGCATCCATCAGATAAAATATGAATGCTGCATTGAGGCATACTATATCCGAACGTGCACCTTCTTCCTTCCCATTTAAAACAGCCAGCAAGCGCAAAGCCTCTTCTTCCCTGTTTCCGCAAGGGGCGAGCAAATCTTTTTGGGTTCGGCGGATTCCAATTTCTTCAGGAAATAATGAGTATTGGTTTATTTCACCATTTTCGCGCAGTTCAGCAACAATTGTCCCCCCAAGCGTGGAAGCTTCATCCATACCTTGCATCCCATCTTCCGCTAATCCGTGGATAACAATGGCTCTCTCATAGCCTATCTCCCGCATAACCCGGGCAACAGGTTCCACCAGTTCTCTGGCATACACTCCGCGCACACCATAGTGGGGTAAAGCGGGGTTGGCCAGGGAAGCGGCGATATTCAAAGTAGTCCCGAAGGAAATTTGCGAGAGTATCCTTCCCAAAGCCCGTGGGTGGATTTTGGGACTCATTCCGTTAAAAATCCCTATGCCAGCTTTTTCGATACTCCTCTTGACAATTTCCGGACTGCACTCTACATCGACACCCAATTCTTCTAAAATGTCAACCGTGCCACATGCACTGGTGATCGCCCTGGCTCCATGTTTGGCCATTGGAATGCCGTTAGCCGCGGCAATAATCGAAGCGGCTGTACTTATATTAAAAGTCTTTACCACGTCCATCCCCGTTCCGCAGTTTTCCACGATCGGGCCAGAAAGGTCAGGTATCACTTTGACAGTATCAAGTTCATAGATAGCTTCCCAACTACCGGCAATTTCCTCGGCAGTTTCCCCTTTCGACGTGAGTGCGGCTAAAAAAGCCCCCTGCTGCATTTCCGGCTGTTCATCAAGCAGAACCTGGCAAAACATTTCTTTTGCCTCTGCACGAAGCAAATCTTCCTTGTTAATCAGTTTAGTAATACAGGCCCCAAATTTCTTTGTGTCTTCATTAATCACGCTTTAGCCCCCTTTTAATTCCCGGTATTATTTGCGTAAACCTGGTCAACTCATAGCTATATTGTCATCACAATTTTTATTTCTTTCATAGCCTCAACCATTTCCAGACCGGATACCAGTTCATCCAACCCTATGGTCCGGGTGATCATATCCTTCACTTTGATTGCTTCAGAGGCCAACAATGCCAGGGCGGTTCTGTTATGTTGGGCGGAGCAGCCGTATGCGCCATAAACGCTAAGCTCTTTATAATGAATCATGTTTAAGTCTGGCGCCGGCGCCTGAGATCCCTGTAATAATCCGCTGAAAAAGCCAAACCGGCCTCTTTTGGCCAGCATGCTTAATCCGTAGCCGATTGTTTCCGGACTCGGGCAGCAGGGAATAACCACATCAGCCCCCCTTCCGCCGGTGATTTCCATAATCTTATTGACAGGGCTGGCAGCCAGGGCATTGATACAGCCATCGAACTCCCGGTTCGCAGCGGAAGCCAACCGCTCTTCATTAATCTCGACTAGGATTACCGAACCTGCGCCCCTGGCCCTGGCCAGCCTGGCATTTAAAATACCCAGCGGCCCGGCGCCGAAAATAACAACAACATCGCTAAGACCAACCCGGGAGGTTTCCTGCATATTCACACTGCATGCCAGCGGTTCTGTGAGGGCAGCTTCCTGAAACGACAGATGATCCGGAATTATGTTTAAAACCCCGTGATCGACCCCGTTAGCGGGAACCAGCACATGCTCGGCAAATCCTCCGTCATGGTGAAATCCCATAATTTGAACAGAATCACACATCTGGTGCAGTCCTTCAAGACAATAAGAACAACATCCACAGGGAAGTCCCGGCGCCACCTGCACCCGGTCACCCGGTTTCACATGAAAAACCCCTTCACCTGTCTCAACTACGGTGCCCGTTATTTCATGTCCTAGTATTCTGGGTAATAACAAGTCCCGCTGCCCCTGGTTATACGCCTTCATATCCGTCCGGCACAGGCCGCAAGCTCTCACCTTGACCAGGACTTCTCCTGTTTTGCACTTGGGCGTTTCCACTTCTGTAATCTTCAGGGTTTTAATCCCTTCTAGCAGCGCCGCTTTCATTAATCCACTCCTTTCGTATAAAAACAAAAAAACCCACACCTTTAACTGGCGTGAATTTTCCATCTCCCCACCTAGACCAACCTAAACACGAGGCGGTATAGCTGTCCCAGGCAGGTCTCCTGACTCAGGTTCATCGCCCGCATGCCCCTTCCCCCGTTATAGAGTGGTTGACATCGGCTCACCTTAACAGTGGCGGGTCCGTCCGGGACTTGCACCCGGTTCCCTATTCTCCCTTTTACAGGCACCTGAAACAAATTTAGAATTGTCAATCAAAATTATATTGGTTCACTTTCACCTTGTCAAGATTTTGTAATTCCCTCGTTTCATATATCCTTTTTAGAGCCAATCCCACCATAGCTCAGGGCAATAGACAATTTTATGAAAGCATATCACGTATACTCTCCTTCATATAATTACAAAAAAATGCAGGGTAATTATTAAGAATTTGCAAAAGAAGTCGACTAATAAAAAGAGCAACTACACTGCGCTCAAAGCCGAGAAACGCCGGTTTTTGAAATAACTGCAAGGGAGTCCGTATCAAACATGACCATACGCTTCAAGCTAACCGTGTTAATTTCTGGTATTCTAATTCTTTTGGTAGCCGCAATCGGCTTCTATTCAGTCAAATCGATGCACAACCGCCTGATCGAATCTGTCCAGATCAAGTTAAAATCTGACCTGAGCATGGGGAGAAGCCTGATTGACCAAACATATCCAGGTCAGTGGTCGATCAGAGACGGCCTGCTTTACAAAGGCGACACACGAATCAATGAAAACTACGAAATGGTGGACTTGATCGGCAGACTTACCAGCGATACTGTAACAATATTTCAGGGTGATAAGCGTGTCTCAACAAATGTGATGACTTCAGACGGCCAGCGGGCAGTCGGCACCATTGCAATTGAAGAAGTGATTATGGAGGTTCTGCAGAACGGAAGGACATTTATCGGCAAAGCCCAGGTAGTGGGCAAGTGGAACCAGACCGCTTACGAGCCGGTCCGCGATGAGCAGGGCAAAATCATTGGCATGTTTTACGTCGGGGTACCAAACGACCTTTACGACGAAACCGTCAACAAGTTTGCCTTTGGCATTATTACTTTCGCGATAATTGGGATTCTTTTAAGTATAGCCATTTGCTATTTCACGCTTCAACAGCTGCTGGGCAAGCCGCTGGGACGTTTCATAAGTTTCTCGGAAGTAATTTCCCAGGGTAACCTGACCAAAGAAATCGATTACAAATCCGGTGATGAGCTCGGCAAGCTCGCGCTGTCTTTTAACCAGATGGTCAAGTATTTGAAAGAGGTGATCGGGCACGTTACCATGACCAGCGGCCTGGTATCGGATACAGCCCAGGCCTTGACTTCCCAGGCCGCGCAGACTACTTCCGCGGCAGCTGAGAACGCCTCAACGATGAATGAAATGTCAGCTACTGTCGATAACGTCGCGGAGAAGATTAAGGAAGTGTCTGATGAATCAGAAGAAGCAAGCAGGCAGGCGAACCAGGGACGTCAGAATATCGATACTGTTATAAGAACCATGCGGGAGATCGAAAATTCCGTTGGCCAGGTGGCCGCGTCAGTCAGCACACTTTCGCAGGCCATTGATAAGATAGGGCAATTTGTGGATACCATTAACGGTATTGCCGACCAGACCAACCTTCTGGCGCTGAACGCGGCTATAGAGGCGGCCAGGGCCGGTGACGCGGGCAGAGGATTTGCTGTCGTGGCAGAAGAAGTGCGCAAGCTGGCTGAAAACTCCGCCCTTTCTGCCAAGGAGATCAGCAGGATTATTACTGAGGTACAGCAGCAGTCGATTCAGGCTGTCAAGGACATGGAACTCGGCAGAGGTAAAGTGGCTGAGGGCGACCGGGTAGTTCAGGAAGTAAGCCATTCCCTGATTGCTATTATCGGGCTGGTTCAGGACTTAAACGATAAAGCAAGAGACGTCACCGAGGCCACCCGGCAGGTAGCCAGCGCGGTTCATAATGTCGCTGCCACGACCGAGGAGCAGACAGCTGCCATGGAGGAAGTTTCCGCTTCAGCCTGCGGGTTAAAAAATACGGCACTGGAAATGGATAAGCTCTTGGTCAAATTTAAAATGCAAGATGATTGAACCTCTGATACTATACTTTAGCTTAAATTGTTTGAGTATGTTTAAATAACACGGGTACTGAAAAGAGACCACCTGGCAATTGGATAGCGGTCTCTTCGTACACGGGAGGTTTAGGTTATCACTTTGCAGTATTTTTGCATAGCCTCGTTAAACAGCTTAATGTGGTGGTATTCATCCAGAATAATTCTCTCCAGCAGTTCTTTTATGTAGGGATCGGCTATTCTCTGCTGGTGATCCCTATAAAACGCGATGGCAGCCCATTCGGCTGCGATGTCGGCCGCCAGCTGGTCGCACAGAGTAAATCCATAATAAACATATCTGGCATCCCAGTATATTTCCTGGCTGTTGCGGAACACCCGGTAGCGCGGGCTTACACCTAAAAGACGGATAGTGTCGGCCAACAATTCCATGTGATGCATTTCTACAAGCGAAACGCACTCCATCAGCTCAGCTACTTCCCTGTTAGTCCCCTTTAAAACGAAGTAGTGGTAAAGATACTGTTTCACTGCCGTTATCTCGCTAACATTACCAGAGTAGTCCTCGAGTAACAGCTCAGCATACTGGCGGTTCGGAGCCACTACCCGGACAGGCGGATAAGGGGCTGGGTAGGCGCACCGGAGCATTTCCGGAGGATGGTGATTCTGTCCTTGCATACTAACCCTCCCTTTAAAGAATTTTTATTAGGTCTATTATTATTAAAAGCTTTTTATGCCTGCATTTTTTTACGGAAAGTAGAAATATCCTTTGTGATATAATTTTAGATGTAGATGTAAACCAAAACAAAGATGGGACAAGGGGGACACAGGGGGACGGTT
>DFAP01000113.1:0-488 GCA_002365855.1 Pelotomaculum sp. UBA3103
ATGTTATCACATATCATGAAAAAAACAATATTTTAGGACTAAATTAATAAACCTAATAATTAAAATAAATGACTTTTAACCCAGATAGTATTGAGTTAAAAGCCTAAGATACTCCTGTTATAAACTTGTAATGTCTTACTTATATACTGGGACGATTAGGTCCAGTCACCTTTTGCTTTCTTTTTGAAACAGAAGCTCTTCCAGTATCCCATAGATCACGGTAACCTAATTTTGAACTACCAGGTACGTCACCACAGCTCTTCAGGACACCTTTAACTTTTTTGCTCATGTTAACACTATCACTCCATTTTCATTATTTTATATTTCCCAAAGTATACCCGGAATACTTGTTGTAATGTGCCTCGTACAAAAAAGATACTTCCAATTGTGACCGTGAGGAAGCACCTGTAAATATGCCGCCATTTTCAGGTGTCAGGATTGTTGACAGGGCAGTTTCAATTATGCTATATTATCTATGCGGTTGATGC
>DFAP01000113.1:845-19743 GCA_002365855.1 Pelotomaculum sp. UBA3103
GCGCAAGATTCAGGTTCTTGTGCCCGTACGGGTGTGAAGGTTCAAGTCCTTTCTGCCGCACCAGCAAAGACAAGGCTTCCATGGTTCAGGGAAGCTTTTTAATTTTGTCTGCTTTTCCCATATAATACCGTTAACTAAATAATACCTGACACAACTTGGTAAGAAAGTAGGTCAGCGCCGCCAGGCACAAGCTGTAACCTATCAATCTCTCTACTTCCGAATCATCTTTTTCCAGCCACTCCATGACCATATTAACAAAGCCATCCTCCAATATTATAGCTGAATAGCTTTGAAAGCCCCTCCATGCCTTTTCCACGTTCAATAATCCCCCCATGCGAACCTATGTTTGTTTATATAATAAAGCCAGAACATAAGTTCTGTCAAGAAATATTTACTAACTAATTAAGAAACACTCAAAAAGTTAATCCTGCCAGCACATGACATTTATTATCTGACACATATATATGCTCCTAAAGATATACTATCTTATCCGGAGGTGATGGATTTGATAAAACAAGCTTGTGCAGTTTTTGAAGGCGGTGGCGTTAAAGTATTCGGTATACTGGGTGCCCTGTATGAAACAGAGAGAAGAGGCTATCGTTGGTCAAACGTTGCCGGCACATCTGCCGGGGCCATCATAGCCTCCTTTATTGCAGCAGGGTATTCAGCTGTCGAGATTAAGAACATGGTCTGGGATTTTAACCTCAATCTTTTTAAGGACAAAAACTGGCTTGGTCGTATTCCTTATGTCGGCCCGGCCTTGAGCCTCTGGTTTGAAAACGGCTTGTACGAGGGGAAATCCCTTGAAAACTGGATCCGAATGAAGTTGTCAGTTAAAGGTATTCATACTTTTAAAGATCTGGTTATTAATGAACATGAAAAGGATTCAAATCTCCGCTACAGGCTTATCACTATAGCCACCGATGTATCCAGACGGAAGCTGTTAAAGCTGCCGCATGATTTAATAGACTATCAACTCAACCCTGATGATTTAGAAGTATGTAAGGCCGTGAGAATGAGCGCGGCACTTCCCTACTTTTTCAAACCTTACAAGCTGGTTACTGGCCCTGATAGTATCAACCGGTCCAGTTACGTCATTGATGGCGGCGTTCTAAGCAACTTCCCAGTATGGATCTTTGATGGTGATGGTATACCCTCCTTTCCTACATTTGGCTTCAAGATAGTGGAACCCGAAGAAACCCTACCCTCTCGTATAGTTAATCCTTTTTCTCTTTTTAGGGCCATTTTATCAACAATGCTTGAGGCACATGATAAAATTTATGAGTTAAATCCACAGAGTGGTGTTCGCACTATATCAATACCCTCTCTTGGTGTAAAGACTACAGACTTTGATAGCATTCATGAATTAAAGGAGCAGCTATTCAGTTCAGGAGTAGAGGCAGCAATAAATTTCTTCGAAAGATGGGATTTTGAATCATTTAAATTAAGGTATTACTCATAGTTTGTTTGTTAAAATTAACTAATAATTTAAAACTTTTCATCCTTAATATGGGTTTGACAAAAGGCTTTTGCTATGTTTAAGATTGTTTAATAACTGACAATATAAACGAATTAATAAAGTATATCCCGGAGCTGGTTGTCAGCTTAATTTTTTTTAAAAAAAGGGGAGATTAAAAGTGTTTCCGCAGCTAAAAAGAAGCAGCTCGAATGGCAACCGAGTCATCGTTACCGTCATAGGCCCCGACCATGTGGGAATTATCGCAAACGTAGCTCAAGTTTTAGCAGACAACAATATCAACATCCTCGACATAAGCTAGACCATACTTCAGGAGTTCCTGGTAATGGTCATGGTTGCTGATATTAGCGACACAACTATAGATATGGTTGCTTTAAAAGAAAAACTGGGCGATAAAGGCGCAAAATTAGGTGTACGTATAGACGCTCAGCACGAGGATGCTTTTAAATACATGCACAGGATTTGACAGGTGGGATAGATATGCTAACACTTCACGAAATATTTGAAACAATTAAAATGGTTCAAGAAGAAAACCTTGACATCCGGACCATTACCATGGGGATCAGCCTGAGGGATTGTGCTGACCCCGACCACAGGTCCGCCAGGCGTAAAATTTACGACAAAATTACGCGCCTTGCAGAAAACCTGGTAAAAACAGGTGAGGATATTGAACGAGAATACGGTATACCTATTGTTAACAAAAGAATTTCAGTCACACCTATCGCAATTGTCGCGGAAAGCACGAGAACTGATAATTATGTAGACTTTGCCCGGACTTTAGATGAAGCATCGGACGCCGTCGGCGTGAATTTTATCGGCGGCTTCTCCGCACTAGTCCACAAAGGCTTTACTATTGCTGACCACAAGCTAATTACCGGCATCCCTGATGCGCTTGCTTCAACCAACCGCGTATGCGCATCAGTGAATGTCGCGACTACAAAGGCCGGCATTAATATGGACGCTGTCTGCTTGATGGGCAGAATCATAAAAGAGACAGCTGAACTAACGGCAGACCGGGATGGTGTGGGGTGCGCCAAGTTGGTTGTGTTTGCCAACGTCCCTGAGGACAACCCTTTTATGGCCGGCGCCTTCCACGGGATAGGCGAGCCAGAATGTGTTATTAACGTTGGAGTGAGCGGTCCAGGTGTAGTTAAAAACGCTGTAGAAAGAGTCAAAGGAACCGATTTTGGCATGCTGGCCGAAACGATCAAAAAAACTGCTTTCAAAATTACACGTATGGGTGAGTTAATCGGGCGTGCCACCGCTCAAAAAATCGGGGTCCCCTTTGGTATAGTTGATATTTCCCTGGCGCCTACGCCCGTTATTGGAGACAGTGTTGCAGGTATTTTGGAGGCAATGGGACTCGAGCGATGCGGCACCCATGGCACCACCGCTGCCCTTGCTTTGTTGAACGACGCTGTGAAGAAAGGGGGCGCTATGGCCTCTTCATACGTTGGCGGCCTATCAGGAGCATTCATACCGATCAGCGAAGACCAGGGAATGGTCCATGCCGTGGAAGCAGGAGCATTAACGTTGGACAAGCTTGAAGCCTTGACCTGTGTATGTTCAGTTGGTCTGGATATGATAGCCGTGCCTGGAGATACCTCACCGGAAACCATATCTGCAATTATTGCTGATGAGGCCGCCATTGGCGTGATCAATAAAAAAACTACCGCGGTCAGGCTGATTCCCGCAGCAGGTAAAAAAGTTGGCGATTATGTGGAATACGGTGGACTACTGGGCAGATCTCCGGTAATACCGGTTAAGAGCTTTTCAGCAGATGAATTTGTGCGCCGAGGTGGGCGCATCCCTGCGCCCATTAATAGCTTAACCAACTAGCATGTATTAACCTTCGCCTATTCTTCTATAACCTTGACCATAACCTCCCTCTGCCTGGGCCCGTCAAATTCACAAAAAAACAGGCCTTGCCAGGTTCCGAGAAGCAGCCTGCCTCTATTGATAAAAACGGAAAGGGAAACTCCGACAAGTGACGATTTGATATGAGCCGCCGAGTTTCCCTCAATATGCCTGTAACCGTCATTAAAGGGTATAAATTTTTTTAGTTCCATAAGAATGTCTTCTATTACGGTCGGATCGGCGTTTTCATTTATGGTCAGTCCCGCAGTGGTATGAGGAACAAAGATTTTTGCCGTGCCTTCCTCAATCCCGCTCTGCGACACGATGCGCTCAACTTCCGCGGTAATGTCCAAAAGCTGGGTCCTCTCCCTCGTCAGCACCTCTAAGGTATATATTTTTGTTCCCACATTGACAGCTCCTTAAGCTAGGGTTTAACCAGGCTTGAGATATTTTTTTATTCTTTATAACATTTATAGCAGGTTCTGTCTATAATCTTTTGTGATCCTAGCCAAAACCTTATAAAATGTCCGGTCTTTTACAAAAAAACATCCTGTTTTTATCCAGGATGACTTTTCATTGTTAGTTTATTAATAATGTAGTTTTTTTAAAAATAAAAATCCCTTATTCCCTGATCAATTTGATAAAGCCTTTGCTCTGCTTTCTGGCGAACCAGCGGGTTGTCGACTAATTCCAGATGCCTGGCGATAGTTTCCTCACCGATCCGCCTGGTTTCCGTGCTGGCATAATCGATCAGAAATTCTTTGAAGGTGAGAATCGCGTTTGGTTGACAGACATTTTGGATTTGTCCGCTCTTGGCCAGGGACATAAAACGGTCCCCCGTCCGCCCGCTGCGGTAGCAGGCTGTACAGAAGCTCGGAATGTACCCGGACCGGCAAATGCTGCTGATAATCTCGTTGATATCGCGGTGGTCTTCTATGTCAAACTGAGGGGTCTCTTCTTCTTTCTCACTCCCGCCGTTCTTTTCCCTGCAGTAACCTCCCACACCCGTGCAGGAACCGGCGCTCAGCTGGGAGACGCCGACATTAATCAGTTCATCCCGGAATTCCGCGCCTTCCCTTGTAGAAAGGATCATGCCCGTGTAGGGAACGGCGAGGCGTATAATGGCAATAAGTTTTTTAAAGTCATCGTCGGAGACGAGGTAAGGAAATTGTTCAAAAGTTACGCCCCGCGCCGGGCGCATCCTTGGTACGGAAATGGTGTGCGGTCCTACCCCGTATATTTCTTCAAGATGGATGGCGTGCAGGAGCGTGGCCAGGACTTCGTATCTATAGTCATACAGTCCGTAAAGCACGCCGAACCCGACGTCGTCAATGCCGCCTTCCATCGCCCGGCCGTGCGCGCAGGTGTGCCAGTCGTAATCCCCCTTGGGACCGGACGGGTGCATCTTGGCGTACGTGGGACGGTGGTATGTTTCCTGGAAAAGGATGTAGGTGCCGATTTTGGCTTCCTTCAGCCGCCTGTAGTCCTCAACTGTGGTAGCGGCTATATTTACGTTAACCCGCCTGATGCTGCCGTTTTTCTCTTTAACTGAATAAATAGTATTTATAACATCAATTACATAATCAATCGGACAATTTTTTGGGTCTTCTCCGCATTCCAGGGCCAGACGTTTGTGCCCCATCTCTTCCAGCACTGTTACCTCGTTCTTAATTTCTTCCATGTTGAGCCTGTGCCTGTTGAATTTATTGTCCCGCCGGTAGCCGCAGTAAACACAGTTATTGATACAGTAGTCGCTGAAATACAATGGCGCGAAGAACACAAGCCGCTTCCCGTAGATCTTTTCTTTTATCCGGCTGGCGGCACGGTAAATTTGATCCAACAGATCGGGATCGTTAACCTGTAGCAATACGGCTACTTCCTCAGGGGTTAATCCTTTAGCGAGAGCAGCCTTTTTAATAATTATTTCCGCCTCTTCCCTTGAGGAAGTTTTTGCCTTCTTGAGAAGTCCAAAAATCAACTCATCATTAATAAAACCGGCTTCAGATACGGCCACAACAAATCACTCCTTCTTAAAATTTTTATGATAATCTCGTCATGTGAAACAACAAAATGGTCACCTGGTTCAGGTTAAATTCTAGAGTTCCATAGTGCGATTAAAATCGCACCTGCTATTTTAGTCGTGCACCGTGAGTCGTGGGTCATGGGTATATCCTGTATTCCTCCCGGGTCAAATAGCAAGTCTCCTCTTAAGACCACGATTCACGTCCCATTTCTCAAGTCCCACGTCTCAAGTCTCACGTCCCATTTCGCACTTCTCACATATTTTTATTCATGTCGAAGTGAATGTCCAAAACCACTGCTGATCTCCCGCCCCGATTCTCGCACAACCTTAACAGCCCTGTTATAGCTTCCCAGCGGAGTGTCCCCTGACCCTGACTTTCCCGGATAGATGACGTAGCTTTCCCGGTATTCCGGCGGAGTCATGTTCGGCATAATCACGTTGGCGCCGCATTTCAAGGCTTTGATTCTGCCCAGCGGGTGAATCGATGCGGCAGAAGTTGTAGCGGGAAGGTGCGCGCAAGGCAGTGCGATCCTGACCACGGCCAATGTTTTCAATGTCATTTCCAGACTGCCGCCCGGGGTGTCCCCCAGCGGTGTTTGCTTGTTCGGGATAAATGGCCCTATTCCAGCCATTTCAACTTCCAGATCACGCATCAGGACTATATCTCCCGCTATTGTTTCCAGGGTCTGCCCCGGCAGGCCGACCATGTTGCCGGAACCAATCTGATAGCCCAGTTTACCCAGCCATTTAAGCCTTTTTAATCTTTCCTCCAGGGAGGTGCCCGGGCGCAAGTGCGAAAAAAGCCCGGCGTCGCATGTTTCATGCTTTAACAGGTAGCGGTCGGCTCCCGCATCCTTGAACAAAGCGTAATCTTCCTTTGTCCTGTCCCCTATTGAAAGCGTTATTGCCAGATCAAGTTCTTTTTTAATCCTGAAAATTATATCCGCCAAAATATTCGCTGGATAAAAACTGTCTTCACCGGATTGAAGGACAACTGTCCGGCACCCTAATCCTGCCGCCGTGCGCGCGCTGTCAATGATTTCACCCGGTTTCATCCTGTATCTGGCAAGGCTCGCATTATCCCTTCTAAGGCCGCAGTACAGGCAATTTCTTGAACAGAAATTGGAATACTCGATAATACCCCTGAAATGAACGTCATTACCCATAAACCTGAAACGTATCTGATCGGCCAGCCGCATCATGGCTGCGCTTTCGTTTTTATCGGCTTTCAGCAGCAAAATAAAGTCTTCTCCGGACAGCTTTTCGTAGTTGCCAGCGTGCTCCAGCACTTCTAAAAACTCCGCTCTCAACCATATCACCCCCTTAACGTAAGATCATAATTCTTTATCAAGATTTCTCTTTCCCATCCAGCAGTCTTAAAATTGTTGGGAAAGGCGACAGCGCCCTTCTGAGAATACCGTGCACATGTGCGATCAAAACCCCGTAGTTGACGATGGGCACACCCGCCCCTGAGGCCAGCATGATCCTGTGCAGCATTTCCTTGCGGTTGATCATGCAGGCGCCACAGTGGACGATCAGTTTGTATTGGTCAAAATTTGGAGGCATTTCTAAACCGCTCGACCAGTCGAAATGCAATTCCCCGCCTGCTTTCTGACGCAACCAGCGGGGTATTTTCACGGCGCCGATATCGTCAGCCACCCGGTGATGGGTGCAGGCTTCAGAAATAAGCACTCTATCACCGGGCTTCAACTCGTCAACAGCCAGCGCGCCGGCTACCAGAGTCTCCAGATTTCCCTTGTAGCGCGCGAAAAGTATGGAAAACGAGGTCATCATAATATCCCTGGGGGTGTCGGCATCGACTTTCAAGAAGGCCTGGGAATCGGTAATCACGATTTTTGGCTTTTGCGCCAGGCCGGCAAACGCTTTTTTTAATTCCCTTTCTTTAACTACAAGGGCAATGGCGTCGTTATCCAGGATGTCCCTGATAGTTTGAACCTGAGGCAGGATGATCCTGCCTTTGGGGGCGGCCAGATCGATAGGAACAACAAGCACCGCCGTATCACCCGGCTCAATTAGGTCGCCAATTATAGTGGGAGCTGTCCAATCCTTTGGTGTTAACTTAATCATTTCATTTTTTAAGTTATTGATTCCCTGCCTGGTTACAGAGCTGACCGGAACAATCCTTATTCCCAATTTCTTTTCCAGTTCTACCCGCTCTATTTCCGGGTTCAGGTCAATCTTATTTAATACCCCAACAACAGGCACACCCTGTTTAGAAGCCTTGTCAATCAGGTTTAATTCGTGTTCCCCCACCTCTTGACCGGGGTCGATAACAAGTATGATTAAATCTGATTTATCTAGTACGCTAATTGTCTTTTTGACACGCAGTTCACCGAGTTCACCAACATCATCTATCCCCGCGGTGTCAATTATTACGACCGGCCCGACCGGCAGGATCTCCATTGACTTGTAAACAGGATCGGTAGTGGTGCCCGGCACACCGGAAACAATAGCAATGTCCTGGTTGGTCAAGGCGTTGATCAGACTTGATTTGCCTGCGTTTCTGCGCCCAAAAATCGCGATATGGAGCCTGCCGCCTCTGGGTGTTTCGTTTAAGCTACCCACACTCATTTTATCCTCCGCCCCTTCTTAAAATTTTTGGGCCTGCTATACCAGGCCTGGTTAATTCACCCGGTACAAATATATCTTTAAGTTCTTCATCTGTATATAAGCCAGAATCTAAGATTGTCTGCCTCAGGTTTTTCTTTTCCAGATAAGCTTTTTTAACAAGTTCCGATGCTTGCTCGTATCCCAGATGGGGTGTCAACGCGGTGATGAACCCGTAGCTTTCTTCCAGCCAGCGCCTGCACCTTGTCTCGTCTGCACAAATCCCACTAATGCATTTTTCCGCGAAGAGGTTAACCGAATTAATCATCATTTCCAGTGAATTTAGCAAGTTATGGGCTATCAGCGGCAAAAAAGCGTTCAATTCCAGTTGTCCCGCCGCGGCGGCGGCGGCAATAACCTGATCGTTTCCCATTACCTGAAATGTAACCTGGCCGACCATCTCCGGTAAAACCGGGTTTACCTTTCCCGGCATAATCGAAGAACCAGCCTGTGCCTGCGGCAATCTGATCTCGGCAAGCCCTCCCAGCGGTCCGGATGAAAGAAGCCTTAAGTCACCGGCGATTTTAGCCAAGTTAACTGCGGCGGCTTTTAACAGGCCGGAAACCTCTACAAAAACGTCGGCGTTCTGCGTTAAATCAATCATATTCTCAGACCTAGCCAGCCCTAAACCGGTAATAGACCTCAGTTCCTCGATTACCATGCAAACATACTTCGGATCAGCGTTTAATCCCGTGCCTACCGCCGTTCCTCCCAGGTTTACCTGCCTTAGTCTTTCCTCCACCTTGTAAAGCCTCCACCGGTCTCTGGCAACGGCTTCGGCGTAGGCGCTGAATTCCTGGCCCAGGGTAACCGGCACCGCATCCTGCATTTCTGTGCGACCGAGCTTCAAAACGCCAGCGAATTCCGCCTCTTTCTCCTGCAGGGCTGTCTGCAGACCGGCCAACGAGTCACTGAGCTCAAGAACCATCCCTATGGCGGCTATCCGCAAACCCGTTGGGTAAACATCGTTGGTGGACTGAGACTTGTTGACATGTTCCAGCGGGTACACCAGGTGGTAATCCCCCTTCTTCCCGCCAAGAAACTCTATCGCCCTGTTAGCTATGACTTCATTAACGTTCATGTTGGTGGAGGTGCCGGCCCCGCCCTGAAAAGCGTCAACAATAAACTGGTCTGCAAGGCCGCCGCCGGCTACTTCTTCTGCTGCTTTTACCACAGGCCTACCGATAGACGTTTCTATAAGATCGGCGCCCATATTGGCCAGGGCCGCGGCTTGCTTAACCTGAGCAAGTGCCCTGATTAACGCCGGGTGCGTCTTGATCCCGGAAACCTGAAAGTTCTTAGCCGCCCTGGCCGTGTGCACTCCGTAATAAGCCTCACAGGGTATCTGCAGTTCGCCCAGCAAATCCCGTTCAATGCGGTACTTCATAAAATCACCCCCAAATCAATTGCTTACTTTGTTACCAGTGCGGATCTGACTTTAACTCCTTGTAAATTACCCAGCTTACCCGTCATGGCTCCGATTTCGTCTGTCGATCCGTCCACGATCAGGGAAATTAATGAAAGACCCCGTTCCCGGTAAGGTACTCCCATCCGGCCAATAATTATTTCATTATGCTCACCCAGGATGCTGTTGATCCTCCGGGCGTTGTCCCGGTCCTCCACCACAATCCCGATAACGCCAATCCGTTGTTCCATTTAATTCACCTCCCAGGATTAATTAAAAAGCCTTTTTTCGCATTGCGAAAAAAGGCTTAGCAAAAGCATGGCGGCATAGCTTAAACTCCTTGAGAGCGGGTCGTTTCCCTTTTCGCAGAGCATGTGCGACATAACCCTTCAAGATGCGGTAACATCATGTCAGGTGTTTGTAGTTTATGATCACATTATACTGTAGTTTTTTCTAGAATCAATACTAGTCAAAAAATGTTTTTTTACCATCTTCAAAACAAAAAGCCTTCCCCGTTACGGGAAAGGTCTTTTTGCTAATATCTAACTAATTATTGTACAACTGTTACTTATTTACACCCCTTGGGGTATAGTGGGTGTGCAGCAGTTTGTGAGATTTATGTCCCAGCGGCTTCTCCAGGAACTCTTCATAAAGGGCCGTGACTGCCGGGTTCTCGTGAGACTTGCGCAGCACCATACGCTCGTCCTCGGTATAAGTGGCGTCAATCCTCTTGAGGCGAATGTTCGTATTGGTCGGGATGGGCGATCCGCCGCCGCCGATGCAGCCGCCGGGGCAGGTCATTACTTCAATAAAGTGGTAGTCTGCTTCGCCTGCGCGGATCTTGTCAAGAACCTTGCGGGCGTTGCCCAGCCCGTTGGTGATGGCCACTTTGACGGGCAGGTCGCCGACCTGGACGGTCGCTTCTTTAACGCCGGTCAGCCCGCGGCAGACTTCGAAGTCAACACTTTCGAGAGTCTGGCCTGTAACGACTTCGTAAACGGTCCGCAGCGCGGCTTCCATAACGCCGCCGGACGCTCCGAAGATTTCGCCGGCGCCCGTCGAAATGCCTAGCGGGGCGTCGTATTCTTCTTCCGGCAGGTTGGAACAGTCTAGGCCGGCCTGCTTGAACATGCGTCCCAGCTCGCGTGACGTTAATACCACATCAACGTCCTGGTAACCGCTGCTGAACATCTCCGGCCTCTGGCACTCGTACTTCTTGGCAGTACAGGGCATAATCGAGACTGAGTAGATGTCAGCCGGGTCGACGCCCTCTTTTTTCGCATAGTATGTCTTCGCGAGAGCGCCGAACATCTGCTGCGGTGACTTGCAGGTCGAGAGGTGATCCAGCAGATCCGGGTAGAAGTGCTCACAGAACTTGATCCAGCCCGGGCTGCAGGAAGTGATCATGGGCAGGGTGCCGCCCTGGGTCACACGCTGGAGCAGCTCGTTGCCTTCCTCCAGGATTGTCAGGTCGGCCGTGAAGTCTGTGTCAAATACCTTGTCAAAGCCCAGGCGGCGCAGGCCGGCAACCATTTGGCCGGTGAAGATGCTGCCCGGCTCCGCTCCCACTGCTTCACCAAGCTGTACCCTGGTGGCAGGCGCGGTTTGCACTAAAACGTGTTTCTTGGGATCAGCCAGCGCGGCCCACACCTTATCGACATCGTCCTTCTCAACAATGGCGCCGGTCGGGCAGACCAGCGAGCACTGGCCGCATTGTACGCATTCCATGTCAGCCAGCTTATCATTGAATGCCGGTGCGATCAGGGTGTCAAAACCCCTGTTCTCAGCGGCAAGCGCCTGCACGGTCTGTACGTTGGTGCAGACGGAAATGCAGCGACGGCAGAGAACGCACTTGCGCGGATCCCTGATGAGAGCAGGGCTGGAATCATCAATGGGATATTCTGTTTTTGCGCCGTCAAACCTGATTTCGGAAATGCCGAACTCTTCGGCCAGAGTCTGCAGTTCGCAGTTCTGGTTGCGCACGCAGGTAAGGCACTCCATGGGGTGGTCGGAAAGAATCAGCTCTAGAACCAGCTTGCGCGCCTTAATTACAGACGGGGTGTTTGTGCGGACAACCATTCCTTCGGCAACGGGGGCAACGCAGGCCGGCACGAAAGTTCTCGCTCCCTGTACTTCCACCATACAGATCCGGCAGGCTCCGATAACGTTAATTTCTTTTAAATAGCACAGAGTAGGGATCTTGGCTCCCACTATTTGAGCAGCGTCAAGAATTGTTGAACCTTCTTCTATCGCTACCTTTTGGTTATCAATAGTCAAATTTATCATTTTCTCATTTTCCCTCCAAACTCCCGTATTTTTGTACATTTCCTTTTCAAAAAGCTGCGGGAGCGGCTTTTATTCCTTAAACTCGCAAACATTGCAAGCGCACTTCTTATCCTTGATATGCTCCTCGTACTCGTTTCTGAAATAACGGATTGTGCTTAAAACGGGGTTAGGAGCGGTCTGGCCCAGTCCGCACAGCGCGGTTGACTCAATCGTGTTGGCCAGTTCAATCAGAAGCTCGATATCTCCTTCCCTGCCCTCACCGTTGCTGATACGGTCGATAATTTCATACATCCGCTTAGTTCCAATCCGGCAGGGAGAGCACTTGCCGCAGGACTCGTCCACTACAAAGTCGAGGAAGAACTTGGCGATGTCAACCATGCATGTGTCCTCGTCCATTACGATCATGCCGCCTGAACCCATCATCGAGCCGATCTCTCCCAGTGATTCATAGTCGATCGGGGTGTCCAGGTGCTCCGCGGGTATGCAGCCGCCGGACGGACCACCGGTTTGAACTGCCTTGAACTGCTTCTTGCGCGGGATACCGCCGCCGATTTCAAAGACAATTTCTCTTAAAGTTGTGCCCATGGGCACTTCCACGATACCGGTATTGTTGATTCTTCCGGCCAGGGCAAAAATCTTGGTCCCCTTGCTTTTCTCAGTACCGATAGCAGCATACCAGTCAGCGCCCTTGAGGATAATCTCGGGTATGTTGGCCCATGTTTCAACGTTGTTAAGAACTGTGGGCTTACCCCAAACACCGGCATTCGCCGGGAACGGCGGCCTAGGTCTAGGTTCTCCGCGCTTTCCTTCAATCGATTTCAGCAGCGCGGTTTCCTCACCGCAGACAAAGGCTCCGGCGCCTATGCGGATTTCAATGTCAAAATTGAAGCCGGCGCCAAAGATATCGTTGCCAAGCAGGCCGTATTCACGGGCCTTCTTAATAGCATAGTCCAACCTCTCAATGGCCAGAGGGTATTCCGCCCGCACATAGATGTACCCCTGCTCCGCCCCAATGGCACGACCGCAAATAGCCATGCCTTCGATAACGCTGTGGGGGTCGCCTTCCAGAACAGACCTGTCCATAAACGCGCCCGGGTCGCCTTCGTCACCGTTACATACCACGTATTTTGGGGTTCCTTTGGCGTTGGCTGTAAATCCCCACTTCATACCGGAGGAGAAACCGGCCCCGCCGCGCCCCCGAAGACCTGACTTTTTAACTTCCTCAATAATACCTTCAGGCTTCATCTCGACGAGCGCCTTGCCAAGTGCCGCATATCCATTGTTAGCAATATAGTCTTCGATTGATGTGGGGTCTATATAAAAGTTGTTGCGAAGCACGATCTTTTTCTGTTTTGCAAACAGGTCGATGTCATCAACCTTCGGGGTAGGCTCTTTCGCGCCGGGAGACCTGTACAACAAGCGTTGCACCATGTTCCCCTTCATGATATGCTCTTCAACAATCGCCTCAGCATCTTTCGGCTTCAGCCTGCGATAGAATGTGGCGTCAGGGTATACAATCGCAACCGGACCCATGTCGCAAGGCCCCATGCAACCGGTAAGGATAATTTGCACCTGGTCTGCTATACCGTTCTTGCTAAGGGATTCTTTCATGGCGTCTACAACATCGGTACATTTAGAAGATATGCATCCCGCGCCACCGCACATCATAACGTGGGCTTTTTCAGTTGCTGACGGAATGCCTTCGCGAATTTTCAAGGCCTCTCGTCTGTTTTCTCTTATCTTTGCAAGTTCGTCCAAAGACTTCACTTAAATTACACCTCCGTTTAAATCCTCCGGCCTTACTGTGTATATCCCTCAGCGTTACTGAATCTCTTTCGACTGCGACAATTGACCTAACGTCTGAGGGGCATTAAGCAGGATTCAATTGTTACTATGCGTACTGTTCCAAAATTTCAGGGATTTGTTCTGGTTCAATACGACCGTGCACGTCTTTACCGTCAACAATCATCGCCGGAGCTAAACCGCATGCACCGATACAACGCACGATTTCCAAAGTGAACCGACTGTCGGGTGTGGTCTGGCCGGGCTTAACCCCAATAACATCCCTGAGAGATTTAATAAGGGTTTTCATCCCTTTGACATAGCAAGCTGTACCTGCACAAACGCTTAGCTTATGCCTGCCCCTTGGAATAAGGGAAAAGAAAGCATAAAAAGTAACAACTCCGTAAACTTCCTGAAGCGAAACCCCCAACCCTTCGGCTATTCTCACCTGCACCCATTTGGGCAAATAGCCGATAAGCTCCTGAGATTTGGTCAGCACTTGGATTAGTCCTCCAGGCTGCCCCCTGTACGGATCTATAATCTTATCAAGTTGTTTAGTTAGTTCATCTTCACCGCAATTGCACGCACATTCTGCCACAGGTTTGAACCTCCCTTGCATTAATACACTAAGTTCCTTGTTAATTCTTCTCTAAAATGCTTGCCCTTTGATGAAAACCTCTTCCTCAGTTTGCTGTTGCCTGCCATTTCACCTCCCTAGTCAAATCTTAAATTGAGTTGATTCTACGCCTTTTATTTTTTATCCTTCAAAAATTTTGAATAATATTTATAGGATACAATAAATATACTGTATACAGTTTTAATAATGTTTTTTATAATAATCCAAGATTATCATAACTGAATCCATGAAAATATTAAAGATCCATTTTTTATAAAAGTTATAAGTACTGTGCTCAAGCAAGGTCACGGTGCCGAAAATTAAACCACCCTTTTTACGGGTGGTTATAATTTGTTCCGGAAACCTGCCGGAAAGCTTTGCGTGCCGCCCCGATGGTCCGGTCTAGATCATCCCCGGTATGGGCAAGCGAGATGAAGGCGGCTTCAAATTGAGAGGGCGCCAGGTAAACTCCCTGAATCAACATGGAACTGAAGTAAGCTGCAAATTTACCTGTGTTTGATGAACAGGCAGTAGGATAATCTTTAACAAATTCATTGGTAAAAAAAGTGCATATCATCGACCCGACCCGGTTAATACATGCTGCAACCCCTGCTTCTTTTGCCGCTTCACTGAGGCCCTTTTCCAGCGCAGCTGACTTCTGTTCCAGTTCATCGTATACCCCGGGCTGCTTGAGGACAGTCAGTGTAGCGATACCAGCTGTTACCGCCAGCGGGTTCCCAGATAAGGTCCCAGCCTGGTATACCGGTCCTGCGGGGGCAACATGCTCCATTATTTCCCTCTTCCCGCCATATGCGCCTACAGGAAGCCCGCCGCCGATTATTTTACCCAGGCAGGTTAAGTCGGGTTGAATATCATATAATTGCTGCGCCCCGCCGTAAGCTACCCGAAAACCTGTCATCACTTCGTCAAATACTAATAAGCTCCCGTACCTGGCAGTTAAATCACGTATTCCATGCAAAAATCCCTGTTCAGGCAGGACAACACCCATATTTCCCGCAACTGGCTCAACAATTACAGCGGCTATGTCATGCCCTTCAATTCTAAATATATTTTCCAGTGCTTCTATGTCATTAAATCCGGCTGTTATTGTATTTGCCGCCGTTACCGCAGGGATTCCGGGGCTTGTTGGCACACCCAGGGTCAAAGCGCCGGAACCCGCCTTAATCAATAAAAAATCTGCGTGTCCATGATAACAGCCTTCAAACTTAACGATCTTATTTCTCCCGGTATAACCCCGGGCCAGCCTGAGGGCGCTCATTGTTGCTTCAGTCCCAGAATTAACAAGCCGTACCATCTCCACTGACGGCACCGCTTCGATAATCATTTCCGCCAGAATGCTTTCAAGTTCAGTGGGAGCGCCGAAACTGGTCCCGACTTCGCTCAAACAGTTACCTATCGCCTCGACCACGCGGGGGTGCCGGTGCCCTAAAATCAACGGTCCCCATGAACCGACATAATCGACATACTCATTTCCATCCACGTCATAGATGCGTGCACCCTCGCCCCTCTGGATAAAAATGGGGTCCAAACCCACTGATCTGAACGCCCGCACCGGGCTGTTTACGCCTCCGGGGATGATTTTCTTAGCCTTTTCATATAGCATGCTTGACCTGGTAAAGCCTTGGCTCATCGAATTATGGACTCCTCTCCTTCGGATTTGCAGCAGCTTTAGTATTAAGCGAGTACCGATCCTGGTATACTGACTAAAACCTGAAGTCTCACTGTATTATCTTGAATTATTCGAAGTAACGCATGCTGCTTTTTTTTAGTTCAGCTGTACTGAACAGCAGGCGATAATTTGCTATATTAGTCTTTTTGGAAATTTTCTCAGAGATTTGAACACACTCATCCCTGGTCCTGCCGTGGACAACAGTAAAAAGGTTGTATGGCCAACCGGGGTGGCGCGGGCGCTGGTAACAATGAGTTACCTCCTTAAAAGCCGCCATACTCTGTCCAACTTCATCTACAGCACCATCGGGCACATCCCAGACCACCATCGCATTGGCGGTATAACCCAGGTCATGATGGCGTACCGCCGCTCCAAATCGCCTGATCATCCCGCTTCGCTCGAAACTCCTTACTCTTTCTATCAATTCTGTTTCTGACATCTGAAGTCGTCCCGCTATAAGCTCGAACGGGCGGCTGACAAGGGGCAGGCCTTTTTGAAGTTCACGAATAACGTTCTTATCCTGTTCGTCCAACATCTAAACACCTCAGTCCAGTTCAAAACTTACCCTGATCTTAAAAACTTTCTCAGCAGGCAGCGAAATAATCTCCTCAACACCTGTACTTTGTCTTATTGTATCTAGAATTTCATCCAATTTAGTTTTAGATTCTGCCAGTATAGTAAACCACATGTTGAAGGTATGCTCTCTTAAATAATTATGGGTGACTCCAGGGAATGAGTTTACTATTGCAGACACCTCGTCAATCCTGTCCACGGCGACCTTCAGTGCACAGAGGGTACCAGTGTATCCGATTTTCCTCGAATCAAAAATAGCTCCAAGCCTGCGAATTACTCCGGCTTCCAGCATATTAAAAACCCGCCCTATAACCTCAGCCTCTTCAATACCCAAGCTTTCGGCTATTTCGCGAAATGGCTCTGGAGCAAGAGGCAGGTCCGCCTGAATAAGCTTTAATAACTTTTTATCAACATCGTCCAGGTTCATCATCTATGTTCCTTTCCGGCCTTTATACAGGCACCATGGTTCCTCGGCCATATAGTCCCCGTGGTAAAAATAGGCGCGCGCCCGGCAGCCGCCGCAAGTCTTTTTATACATGCAGGAACCACAGCCACCCTTATATTCCTCGGTACGAAGGTTTTTAAATACTTCGGCCTCCCGCCAAATCTCCCCGAAAGTTTGTTCGCGAACATTTCCGGCTGGTATATTAAGGTAGGCGCAGGGCTGAACGATACCTCTGGGACTAATAATGCAGTATGATATGCCTGCCAGGCATCCTTTGCTGAACCTTGTCTTTAAACCCATTTGGGATGCTATGCGCATAAATTGGGGGGCACAGGTAGGTTTTAGTTCTATTTTAACTTTAGACTGTTTAATCATAATCCGCCGCAAAAGGTCCTCGTACTGCTCGGCTCTCAACGATTCGGCTTCAATGTTTACGGCCCGGCCTGTGGGCACCAGAAAGAAAATATGATGGCCAACCGCCCCTTTTTCCACCGCGAAATCGGTCAGGTTTTCAATCTCAGATTCGTTCCAGTCCATTACGGTGGTATGAATCTGAAACGGGAGACCAGCCTCTTTACAAGCTCGCATACCCTCAACCGCTCCCTTCCAGGCGCCAGGAGTACAACGAAAATCGTCGTGGCTCGATGGGTCCACGCTGTCAAGGCTAATCCCCATGGCGGAAGCACCGGATTCCTTAAGACGCAAGGCTACTTCTCCGGTGATCAGAGTGCCGTTGGTGCCAAAAACGGCTCTCATACCCTTACCGCTGGCGTGTTCAACCAGAGAAAATATATCCCCGCGCATCAACGGCTCGCCACCGCTGAAAATCATAATTTTAAAACCAGCGTCAGCAATTTGGTCGATCAGGGCCATACCTTCAGCGGTATCGAGTTCCTCATCAGCCTTTGCCCCGGCATCGCGGTAGCAGTGCTTGCAGTACATATTGCACGCATTTGTTGTGTTCCAGGAAATAATCATGAACACTCCCCCTTAAATGGGTAAACCTTTAGGATTTTTATTAACGAGTGTGCTGGCCCGGCCTGTTTACGTAACGTTTATATATATCATTCTCCGCCAAGCCACCGGGCGACATCCCTGGCGTGGTAGGAGATGATTATATCCGCGCCCGCGCGTTTAATGCCTGTTATAATTTCCATTACGATCCCCCGCTCATCGATCCAGCCTTTTTTTGCTGCGGCCTTGACCATGCTATACTCGCCGCTTACGTTATAGGCTGCGACCGGATAGCCAAATTCATCCTTGACACGCCTGATGATGTCCATATACGCAAGGGCTGGTTTTACCATAACAATATCCGCCCCTTCTTCGATGTCCTGCCAAACCTCCCGCAAAGCTTCGTCAGAATTAGCAGGATCCATCTGATAGGTTTTTCGGTCTCCAAACTGAGGGGCAGAACAGGCTGCTTCCCGGAACGGACCATAAAAAGCGGAGGAGTATTTTGCTGAATACGACATAATTGAGATATCATGGCGGCCGTTTTCATCAAGAGCCCTGCGGATCACACCCACACGCCCATCCATCATATCCGACGGGGCAATCATATCCGCGCCTGCCTCCGCATGGGACACCGCTGTCCTGGCAAGCAGTTCGAGGGTCGGGTCATTCAAAACCCGTCCTTCCTTGATGATCCCGCAGTGGCCATGACTGGTGTACTCACAAAGACAGAGATCAGTGATCACCAGCAGTTCGGGATAAGCCTTTTTTATAGCTCTCACAGCCTGCTGAATGATGCCGTTATTGTCATAGGCCCCTGAACCAACCTCATCTTTGTGTGCAGGCACTCCAAAGGGAAGTATTGCCGGTATCTTTAATTCAACCACTTCCTCCAGGTCCTCAATCAGCTTATCTATCGACAGACAGTATATACCGGGCATCGTCATGACAGGACGGGCTATGTCTTTCCCGTGAGTTATAAATACCGGGTAGACCAGGTCATTAACATGCAGGGTGGTCTCCCTAACCATCCGGCGAATATGTTCGTTTTGCCTAAGGCGCCTCAGGCGCCGCACTGGAAAGCTCATAACCCACCTCCGGTACTTATTTAAAAACTTATAGTATACCCGTTACGCTACGAACCGATTTCCTCGTCAGTCAG
>DFAP01000060.1 GCA_002365855.1 Pelotomaculum sp. UBA3103
TCAACTGCATAAGTCCTGTATGATATATAAGTATTATTATATAACTATAGAGGGAGATGGAGAAGATTAAATTGGCTAATGGAATAGAAATGCTTCAAATTTCAGCAAACATTATGGGAGAGCAGAACATCATCCACCCGACACTGCTCTGGGACGAGGACGAGGTAATCCTGGTGGACGCGGGATTTCCAGGCCAACTGCCAAAAATTCGTGAAGCCATGGAGAAGGCTGGGGCGCCCCTTGAGAGGCTCAGTAAAATTATTATTACGCATCATGATATTGACCATATAGGCAGCCTGGCAAGCATTTTGAAAGAGCTGCCTCAAAGAGTTGAAATAATAGCTCATGAAGAGGAAATTCCTTATATCCAGGGTGAGCGGCAGTCTGTTAAAATGAACCCGGATAGGATGGCTCAGCCTGAGGCACAGCTTAACTCCCTGCCGGAAGAGCAGCGCCAGCTTATGAAGAAGATGTTTGGAAGCCTTAAGGATCTCAAGGCCAGTGTTGACCGCTCAGTAGACGATGGAGAGATCCTGCCGTACTGCGGTGAAATCACCGTCATTCACACCCCGGGCCACACCCCTGGTCATATATGCCTCTACCTTAAACAGAGCAAGATATTAATAGCCGGCGACACCTTGTTTGTAGACGGCCCGATGCTGGTAAGGGCCCCGCTGTTTATTGACTTTGATGTGGATCTGGCTGACAAGTCACTAAAAAAGCTTGCCCAATACGACATTGAAGCGGTTGTTTGCTACCATGGCGGGCTATATAAAGGTAACGTCAACCGTCGCATCGCGGAATTAACCAACGGGTAAAAGATGGGATCAGGCTTTCTAAGCTCCCGCCCATTCCATGACCTTTTCCCATTGTTTCGTTAAAAACAGGATTGACCACATGGTCAATCCTGTTTTATAATATAAGCAGCGTTTGACCATGTGGTCAAGTCAGGGGTGTATAATATGTCTGATGATAAGAAAACTATAGTTATTAAAGCCGCCCTGGAGGAATTTGCCGAAAACGGCTATGCAGCCGCATCCACAAATACCATAACCCGTAAGGCAGGGATTTCCAAGGGCCTGCTTTTTCACTATTTTGGGAGTAAGCAGCAGCTCTACCTGGCGGTTCTGGACTTTTGTATGGACCAGGTCCTGGCCCGTTTTGACGAGGAATTAAAATATGTGTCCCGGGACATTATCGAACGAATTGTTGAACTGAACAAGCTAAAATTAAGGCTGAATGCAGACATGCCCCTGTCTCAGCGTTTTTTGACGGAAGCATTTATTAAACCTCCGGAAGGTCTGGCGAAGGAAATAGCCGTCAGGCAAGTTCATATTTACACCGGGTATATGCCGCTGCTGCTGGAGAATGTGGACAGGAGTAATTTCCGGGAGGATATCGACCAGGAGAAGGCTGTCGAATTGGTTATAGCTGTCGCCAACGCCGTTGGTGAAAAGTATATTAAGGCTTACCGGGAAGAGGGCGTTGACTTTGATCCCCTCCTGAGAGCTTTTGTAGAGGAATTAAAGTGCTGCCTGGGTATGATCAAGTATGGGATTTATAAGAATTAGGATAAATTAAGTTCAAATTATTAAACGGGGTGTTTTAAATGCTTGAAGTAACCGGGTTGTCCTATAAGTATCCAGCCGGCAGGGAACCGGCGGTGAATAACGCCTCTTTTACCGTTGAAAAAGGAGAAATATTTGGTTTCCTGGGGCCCAGCGGGGCGGGGAAGAGCACCGCCCAGAAGATTCTGATCGGATTATTGAGTGATTACCGGGGCGCGGTCCGGGTCCTGGGCCGGGATCTCAAATCGTGGGGTAAGGAATACTATGAAAAAATTGGGGTTTCTTTTGAACTTCCCAATAATTTTCAAAAACTAACCGGTCTGGAGAATCTTCAGTTTTTTCACGCTCTTTTTGCCGGGGAGAAGGAGGAACCCGAGCGTCTTCTGGAAATGGTAGGTCTGGCGGAGGACGCTCAGACAAAAGTCGCCAATTATTCTAAGGGAATGCAGATGCGGTTGAATTTTATCAGGTCCTTATTGCACCGGCCGGAACTTCTCTTCCTGGATGAGCCCACCACGGGAATGGACCCGGCTAACGCCAAGAAAATCAAGGAACTGATTCTGGAAGAGAAGAAAAAAGGGCATACCATTTTTCTGACAACACATAACATGTTCATCGCTGACGAACTGTGCGACCGGGTAGCCTTCCTCGTGGAAGGAAAAATCGTACTCATTGACACTCCCGGCAAGTTAAAGATCGAGCATGGTGAAAGGGCAGTTGCTGTAAACTTCATTAGAGATAACCAGCTTAAAACAGAGAAATTCCCCCTGGAGGGACTGGGTGAGAACAGCGCTTTTCTGCAGATCATCCGCCAGGAAAAGGTGCAAACGATTCATACTCTTGAGTCCACCTTAGAGGATATCTTTATCAAGGTGACAGGGAGGAAGCTGTTATGAGCCGCCTGACCGCTATATTAAAGATGGATGTTCTGCTCCAGAAAAGGTACGGGCTGTACTATGCCGCCGCGTTTGTGACCCTGGTGTGGGTCGCTGTCCTGACCGCTATACCCTCCGATGTTGTGAGGCCGGCTTTACCCTACGTTATCTTTGGTGATCTGGTAGTAATTGGTTTTTTCTTCATTGCCGGGCAGGTTATTTTTGAAAAAACGGAGCGGACTATATACGCCATGGTGGTCACGCCCCTGAGATTTCGGGAATACCTGACCTCCAAGCTGGCGACATACGCCCTGTTGTCATTACTGGCTTCCCTGGTTATTGCCATGGCAGGAGCAGGCTTAAATTTTAATCTATATTACCTAGCCCTGGGGGTTGTCCTGACGGCTCTGATTAATACGGCGGTGGGGTTTATCTCTGTGGCGCCCTACCGTTCCATAAGTTCATTTCTGGTACCCTCCCAGCTCTACCTGCTTGTCCTGGGTCTGCCTGTTATCCATTTTGCGGGTTTGATCAATTTCCCACTGTTCTATTTGTTTCCGACCATGGGTTCGCTGTACCTGCTGGTGGGGGCTTTCGGGAATATCACTGCCGGGCAGGCTGCTTACGGTGTTTTTATCCAGGTTGTCTGGATTATTATCCTGTTCAGGATCAGCCGGTACAGGTTTGAACGCTATATCGTCGAGCAGAAAGGGGGGCGTGTGTAGTGCGGTTCTGGACTGTCTTTGTCCGTAATGACCTGAAGAATATCAGCCGAGACTCTCTGCTTATCTATGTACTGACGCTACCGTGGCTTATTCCGGTGGTTTTCCGCCTGGGAATCCCGCCTCTGGCCGCGTGGCTGGAAAGTGGTTACCACTTTAATCTTGAGCTTTATTATCCGCTGCTCCTCAGTTTTTCTATTGTAATGCAGGTGCCGTTGATTTTTGGTATTGTTTTCGGTTTTCTGCTGTTAGACGAAAAAGACGACGGTATCCTGGCGGCTATCCAGGTCAGCCCCCTGTCCATGGATGGCTACCTCAGGCACCGCCTGTTATTAACGGGGTTCTTAAGTTTGCTTTACGTGGTGGTCATGCTCCCGACTACCGGGATGGTCCCCTGGACGCTGCTGTACAACCTGCTCCCGGTTGTTTTGCTGGCCGGCCTTCTGGGCGTCGGCGCCACACTTTTAATTGCCGTTGTGGCTAATAACAAGGTGGAAGGATTCGCCCTCATGAAGGCCATGGGCATGCTCATGCTGGGGCCTCTGGCGGCGTTTTTTATCGAGGGCAGGTGGCAGCTGCTCCTGGGAATAGTACCCAGTTACTGGCTGGCCAAAGCGTACTGGCTGATCAGCGCCGGCGAAAACGCCTGGCTTTATATCCTGGCCGGTTTTGCTTACTTGCTGCTGATAATTTATTTATTGCTGCAGAGGTTTAACCGTAAACATGCCCTCTAGCAAGTCGGGGCCGGTTCTTGCTTGCTACTTGCCTGTATAAGGAATGGGGTCAGGCTTAACCTTATTGAATTTCTGTGGACGCTGCCACAGAAATTCAAGTAAAGCCTGACCCCTTAGACTTACCTTAGAATTAGATTATTATGGTAGTGCCGTCAAACTTAGTGAACGAGAAGCCCCTGAAATCCTCGTTGTAGGTGTTTCTGTAATCCTGAAGGATCCCGATGGCGACAGCCTCACCCAGCTTCAGGCCCTCGCTACCGTCGGTACGCCAGTGTACACCTGCAGTATTGCGGCCATAGCCGACATTGGTGGCAAGCTTATTAATCTCCCCACCCACTGTCAAAGGTTCTCCTGAGTAAGGAAGCAGCGATAGACCGTCAGCGCTTGCTACTACCGGATCGGGGATAATAAACCATTCCTTGAAGAACGCCTTCAGCATGGTGGCGCATGCCCCGGCGCCGCAACTATGGCCGGCAGGATAAGCCGGATGGTA
The DNA here is from genome assembly GCA_002365855.1 of Pelotomaculum sp. UBA3103. Lineage (GTDB taxonomy): Bacteria > Bacillota > Desulfotomaculia > Desulfotomaculales > Pelotomaculaceae > UBA3103. Next base: position 4,393 of record DFAP01000060.1, read on the forward strand.
AGGGGAGCCTTGCGGATAGGCCACAGGTAACAGGTATGTGCCATACTTGTTGAAGACTTCGCTAACAGCCTGCGAATTGAGTAGTTCCTCGTTAATCGGGTAGTCGGCGGCGCCCGTCAGCTGGTTGTGGACGCGTCCTCCGAACGCCTCGGGCCGTAGCCGGCGATGGACCAGAAATTTTTGGAACCATCCGGCCAGGTTCGCCGCCCGTGCCGCCCGGGCCACAAAATCCAGAATATGTGGGGCGGCGAAAGTGGCAAAACCGTGCTGTGTCACGGAACGCAGATAAGGGTTGGTTTGGGACAGTGCCACCGAACCATAACTGAGCAGAATCAGACAGGCGCTGAGAAAACCCTGGTAGGTGAAATCGCGTTGGTTCCATTCGCCCAGATCGCGGTTATTGCGAATATAACGGGGCCTGGGGTCGAACTGATTCGAGGTTGACGGAGGAAATCCATTCTGGATGTTCAACCATTCCTGGTATGAAGTCAGGTAGTCGTCGCCTGCCACTGTGGTGCGATTTCGCTGGACAACTGTGGCGGCCCCGAAGGGAATGTCCTTCCACAGAAACTGGGAAATATCAGGCCCCACCAGGTCACCGGGCGTATCCCCGCGAAACAGGGTTCCCGTTGTGATCTCCCCACCGATTTTCGGCCCGCGAAAGTCCGAGAATTTCGACAGGTCGGAAGCAGCTGCGAGCGTAAGCGGATTTGTGTTGTACCTCGCAAAAGGAACATCACGGGTTAGCGCCAGCCAGTATAGTTCGGCCATTTCACCGGCATTCCAGGCGCTGCTGAAGGCCGGCGCCGGGAGCATACTCAAATGATGAGAATCAGGACCAGCCATCTAGCCATCTCGTAGGCATAAGCAGCCTGGGGATTCGCGAGCCTGGCGCCGCCTCTCAAAGGGATCATTTCAAAATCATCCGGGTTGCCGGTGGACAAGGCCCTGAGAAGGGCCTTGTAAGCATTGAGGTCAACTTCGCCCAACTGATTGTGTGGTAACGCCTTGGAAAAGTTACCGATTTTGTTAGGGTAACGATCTTCATCGCCGTTGCATGGATGGCCCGGGAGAGGAAGGTTCTTTTGAAATAGCGCTGCGTCCAGACGGACTTGAAACGCATCTTGCCGGCGCTGCTGTCCTGTGGCCGGCCCAATATCGCATGATTCCACCATATTGATGTTCAAGTCAAAGGCTTTTCCTTTGCCGATTTCTTTATTGATATTTAAAAACTCTTTGCTCATAAGGACTCACTCCCTGTTTCATTCTAAGTTCGATCCATAATATGTTAAAAAACTAAATTTGTTCCATCAAGTCGGGGGCGATTCTTGCTAGCCTACTTGCCTGAACTACCGACATTGTGTTAGATTATTTTACAAAAGGCTCTATAATTACTAAGTAAGCACGTAATGGGTCAGACCCTATAACTAAAAGGGAGGTAATGATGATGATATTTAAAATTGAACTAAGCATACAACAGGCACAACCTGCTTTGTTCATTAGAACAAGAACATCAGCGGAGAATTTACCGAAAGTAATCGGCGAATCATTTGGGAAAGTCATCAAGTACCTGAACGAAATCGGGGAACAGCCGGCTGATGCTCCTTATACGGCCTATTACAACCTGGATATGCAGGATTTAGACATAGAAATAGGCTTTCCTGTTGCAAATCTGCTGCCTGAAAAAGATGAGATTAAATCCGGTGAAATCCCCAAGGGCAAGTATTTATCATGTATGTACAAAGGCGCATACAGTCAGATGGATCAACCATACAATGAGATGATTCAATGGATAGAAGACGAAGGCCATGAACAAAAGGGCGTATACTATGAATACTACTTTAATTCACCACACGATGTTCCTGAGAGCGAGCTGTTGACAAAGATAGTTATGGCTTTAAAATAAGGGTGGCAAGTGAGGACGGTCTTGCCTTACCGGTCGTCCTCGTAATATAAAACTGATAAGAAGAGCTGGTGATAAGAATGATAGAACTACCCGAAGCTCTGACTCTTGCGCGTCAAATTAACAGTGCAATTTGTGGGAAGAAAATTACAAATGTAGTTGCCGCACATTCTCCTCATAAATTTGCTTGGTATCATGGAGATCCGCAGAATTATCATGACCTGCTTGGCGGAAAAACCATCGAGCGGGCAAACGGCTACGGCGGCATGGTTGAAATAATGGCGGGTACGGCTATATTGCTTATCGGAGACGGAGTCGGACTCCGTTATCATGCTCCAAATGAAAAACGACCTAAGAAACATCAGCTGTTAATGGAGTTTGATGACGGTTCTGCAATTAGTGC
>DFAP01000049.1 GCA_002365855.1 Pelotomaculum sp. UBA3103
ACTGTCCAGAAGTCAAACTCCTGCGGAGTGCGGCCAATTATTTCCTCACGGTTATAACCACAAGCCCGCTCGAAACTTTTATTAACATCAATGTATCGACCGTCACTGAGCCTTTTTATGCTTAAGAGGATCGGACTGGCGTTAAATGCTTTAGCAAAGCGCTCTTCAGACAGCCGCAGTTCCTCTTCAGTTCTTTTTCGCTTGATAATCTCCCACATATCGCCCATCAGCAGCGTCAGCTGATTAATATCCCAATCAACATACGGTTCAATTTTGTTAACTACGGTCAAAACTGCTACAATTCTGTTTTTATCGAATACTGGTAAGCCCAGTAAACTAGTTAAAGGAACGTGACCTTCAGGCAATCCTTTTTTATATAAATTTGGGGCGGCATAATCGTTCACTACTATCGGGATGCGCTGACGCACTGTCTCCCCCCAGAGGCCAGCGTCCTTAATCGGGAATACGAATGGTTTATCGGAAATGGCGCATTCTTTCATTGCTTTCTTACACCAGTGAAATGTCACTGCAGACTCGTCTTCATTCAAGAAACCAAGGTTGCCAATCTCGCTTCCCGTCAGCTTTATAGCTTCCTCAAAAGCAAAGAGGCATATCTCCTTTTCCGTTGCGCCAGACATCTGGTTAAGCTTGATTAAAGCTTCCATGCGGGCTTCGTTGAGCTTGATTCTCTCCTGAGCCTTTTTTTGTTCAGTTATATCACGCCCGACTATATAGATCATGCCCCTGTCAACAAGTTGTGTGATTGTGCCGGAAGCCCATCTGTACTGACCACCCCTGCCTCTGTATTGAAACTCTATATTTTGAAATGAATCTCCATTTTCCACAGCTTTAAAAATACGAAAAATATTTTCCTGATGCCCGGGATGGACATAGTAATAAACAAGATCAGTTAGACTCTTTGCTAAGAACACTTCTTCACTGCAGTCAATCAATTCCAAAAGTGCCTGGTTTACGCGCCTTATAATTCCATCAAATCCTATAATTATAAACGAATCCAGGGAAAATCTGAAAAAATTGTTCAGTTCCTCTTCCGCCTTGTTGCGCAGTGAGATTTCCTCTTCAAGTTTATCCTTGGACGCTTGCAGTTCCCTGGTACGTTCCCTGACTAACTCTTCCAGGTGATCCCGGTGTTTGCTCAGCTCATTTTCCATCTTTTTTTTGTCAGTTATATCCTGTGAGGTCGCAACAGCGCCAACAATCTGACCATTTTCGTCAAACAAAGGACTGGAGTTTAATACCAAGGTCTTTCGCGACCCGTCTTCCCAGGCAATATCGACCTCGTAGTCATTCAGCTCAACACCGGACCAGGCAGAACGCTGGACGGGCATTTCCTCCGGCAGCAGTACTTTCCCTTTATGAATTAATTCAAATTGGGGTTTTTCGTGAGCGGAGTGGGAATGGTTGTCCCAGGCGTTGATTCTAAAAAAACTAGCTGCGGCTGGATTGTGTATTATTTCATTGCAAAAAATATTTGTGGATATAGATATGCCAACTGGTAGTGTGTCTAAGAGTGCAGCAAGGTTCCTCCAATTATTTATCAAACCAATGAGGTAATCTCCTTTAGTTTGTTTACCTGGTGTAGCTTCAAGTGTGACTTGTTCCGTGCTTTTTTGTGCTGTTTTGTTCATCTGGTATCCTCACCCCTGAACGAGGTTATTGGATAAAATTCAACAACAATCCTTTGGAGAAAATGTCGTTTTATATCTTCTTTTGTAAATAAGAGTATTTTGTTCATCAGTTAAATGTAACTCTAAAAATAAAATTCCACAGGATCATATTCATCAGCGCATCGGGGACACACCTCCTCTCAGAGGAACGTCCCCGGGAATAAAGAAATACGCCCAGATATGAGCGTATTTCGCAAAAAAGATGGTGAGTAACTGCATAAGCCGAGTTCTATCGCACTCACTACGATCCTCTGATAGCTTATGGCTCAAGGGTTTGCGGGTTACAGATAACCCGTCCGCGACATAAGATCACTTATGACAACATTCATCCCCTCTAAAAAATCTTTAGGGGGGATGTTTATCTTCTAAAACTATCAATAGCATAACCTGATCTGACAAGAAAATTACATTTTTTCCGGAGGGCTTGCAATGCAATTGGAAGAGGCAATTGAAGATTTTTTGTGTTATATGGAAGACCAGGGCAAATCCGACCTGACGGTGTCGAGCTACCGTTACGATTACATGCAATTTATGGAATATCTCAAGGAAAACCAGGCACCTGTTGTAGTTGAAGAAATAAAACCGTTCAGGATTCAAAAGTTTTTACGCTACCGCCGCCGGTTGGGAAACTCCACTTCATCGACCGCCCGTAAACTGCACGCCCTGTCGTCGTTTTTCAAGTTCTGCGTAAAGCAGGAATGGATTGACCGCAATCCCGCTGAGAACATAGACGCGCCAAAAATCCCGGAAACTCTGCCGATTATTTTAAAAGATAGCGAAGTGTCCGGGCTTCTTAGCGCAGCAAATTCGGCTAGGCATTATCTGGCCAAACGGGACAGGGCTTTAATCAAGGTCCTCTTAACAACCGGTGTCCGGCGCTCGGAGGCCATTAACCTGGACTGGGAGGACATTGACTTTAAAGAAAAAACCCTCACCGTCCGGCAAGGCAAAGGGGGAAAAGACCGGGTTATACCGCTTAGAGACGAGACTTTGGACGATCTCTGGGACTACCTGCAGAGCAGGCTTCCTCTGACCGATAGGGCTGTATTCTTCTCGCGCCAGCGCAACCGGGTTTCTAAAGACTCCATATCCCGAACCGTGTCCCGCTACGTGAGGGCAGCAGGCATAAGCAAAAAAGTTACCGCCCACACATTCAGGCATTTTTTCGCCTCTCACCTGCTTCGGCAGGGTGTCGATGTCGCGGTTCTCAAGGACTTAATGGGACACCGGGACATCAGCACTACAATGAAATATACCCACTCCAGCAACTCCCTCCGCCGTTCTGCTATCGATAACATATCCATTCCAGGCCTTTCCAACTATGCGTGGAATGTCCCTTCCATGCATAGTTGGAAACAAAAGGGAGAAAATAATGATGAAAAATAACTGAAAAAGGTAGTGCTAAAAATGGCAAAGCTTGCTAACCACAAAGAAGAATATGACTTTTATCAGTTTCTAGTTTCATTCCGCAGGGGTTGCCAGGACAAAAAGTACTTTGAAGAGTTTTTAGCGTTAGCCAAGGTCTCGGGGGATATCTCCCCCGGGACCATCTTAAATGAGGGTTTCGTTGTCAACATACTGAGGGTTAAACAAATATTAGGGGTGTCTCTCAAAGATATACGTAGAGTTTACCGCTTAATTAGTAACCTTTTTTAAAGCGCCTCAGAGAACGGCTTTATAGTGCCTGAAATTAAGAAATTTGATTTCTACATCACCAGCGACTACCTTCACCTAAAAAGGGCAAGGCAAAGACTCACAATAGATAACACATACTATGATGAGTATCTTGGTAAATACCCTCATCGGCACTACCAAATTAAAGAAATAAATCGCTTTTTTAAATGGGCTTTTAAACAAGAACCTTTCCAAGATTATAAGCTTTATGAGATGCCACTTAAATACATCACCAGAAAATTAATAAAATCATATAATGACGAACTCGATATTTTATTAAAAAAGGGAGAGTTAAAAGCAATTACAGTTGAGCATTAT
>DFAP01000047.1:0-868 GCA_002365855.1 Pelotomaculum sp. UBA3103
GATTTTCTCATGTTCACCATTTCTATACAAAAAAAAATTTGTGGGTGTTGGCTACAGTATGGGAATTGGCTCAAAAATCAAAATTGAAAGCTAATATGCTTTTTTTGTATGAGCAAGTCATTTTAGGAATGTCTAAGTTGGCTCGTTATGTGCCAACACATTACTCTCAAGTTAATCAATATTTAAGTGGTACTTTGTATATAGGATCTCAAGTGGTTGAAGTAACCCCCAAATATATAATTGAAAATAAAATAAAAAAACTTCTTAATGTTTTTAGGAAAGAAATAGCAATAGGTAATTTTGCTATTTCTACTAACTCGGCTACTAATGACATGATTGATGATAATACTATAGATTACATTTTTACAGATCCTCCTTTTGGTGATAACTTAATGTACTCTGAATTAAACTTCCTCTGGGAATCTTGGCATAAGATTCTAACAAATAATTTTGCTGAGGCTATAATTAACGACACCCAGCATAAAGGACTGTACGAATACAAAGAATTGATGACATCCTGTTTTAAAGATATGTATCGGATTCTTAAACCCAACCGTTGGATTACCGTAGTATTCCATAATTCAAAAGCAGCGGTCTGGAATGCCATCCAGGACGCCATGACCAAAGCTGGTTTCGTTATTGCCCAGGTTGCAATTTTGGATAAACAGCAGGGTAGTTTTAAGCAGGTGACTTCAGCAGGTGCGGTAAAAAATGACCTGGTTATCAACGCCTACAAACCAAAAAAACAATTTGAGGAAAACTTTCTGAAGCAGGCTGGGGAAGGACTTGAGAGGGACTTTGTATCTGACCTGCTGGACCACCTGCCGGCTGAGCCAAACATCAGCCGCACCGAGCAAATGCTCTACTC
>DFAP01000047.1:1216-2717 GCA_002365855.1 Pelotomaculum sp. UBA3103
GTCCAGCGCGGCTTTGAAATCCGACTCAATGCCAGACAGTTTTACACACTTCTAAAAGATAATTTCAAAATGATCGACGGCTACTGGTTTACCGACCGTCATGTATTAGAATATGAGGAGTGGAAAAAGAAGCAGGGGCTGGACTCCGTTATGGAGATTAAATCAGGTCAGCAGATCCTGCTTGTCAATGATGAAAGGTCGGCGCTGGTGTGGCTATACAACTATCTAAAATACCCCCGCACGTTCAGTGATATTTATACCGCCTCCCGTGAGGTTATTGCCGGCAATGACGATGCCATCCCGGAATTAAAGGAACTGCTGGATAGTAATTTTATTTTTGAAGATAAATGTTACCGCTGCCCGCAGACGGAACAAGAAAAACTGACTATTGAGGATCAGCGCGAAAGGGAACTGGCCAGAGCCTTTGAGCGTCTTCTGGCAGAAGCCCGGTCCGTGGGAAAAAAACTGAAAGAAGTGCGTAAGGAAGCGGTTAGTTATGGTTTTACCAAAGCCTACCAGGAAAAGAGATTTGAAGATATATTGACCGTGGCCAAGAAGCTGGACCATAAAATGCTTCAAGCTAACAGTGAATTAAATGACTTTGTGGAAATCGCCAGGCTCAAACTCGGAGAGGAAATATAAATGCAAGTCGGGTCACATGTCCGCAGTTTAACTTATCCTAATAAGGGGATTGGCGTGGTTCTTGGCATCCAGGAGTATTTCGAGGAAATCTTCGTGGATGTCTTCTTTGAAAAAGCCCGGGAGCGGCGCATGCTGCCACAGGCGGAATTAACAGAAAACCATGATCTGTCCGTTAATATGAGGGTTGGCCGGTTTTCCCAGGCGTCCCGCTTTTTGCTGCGCCTGCTGCTGGGACAGATCCGCGAAGAGAGCGCCGGAGAAGGCCTGCAGGCGGCCGGTGATTTTAAAATCCTGCCCCTGCCCCACCAGCTTTTGGTGGTGAGCTTTGTCTTAGACCAGTTTAAACCCAGAGCGCTCATAGCGGATGAAGTCGGCCTCGGTAAAACCATTGAAGCAGCATTAGTTTACGAGGAATTGAAGGCCAGGGGTATGGCTAAGAGGGTCCTTGTTGTTGCGCCGGCGGGTCTTTGCCCCCAATGGCGGGAGGAAATGAAGGCCAAATTTTTTGAGGACTTTGTCATTTACGATAAAGAAACTGTACTATCACTAAAAAATTTACATGGTAAGGAAACGAATATTTGGACACTGGCGGACCAGGTCATTACATCTCTTGATTTTGTGAAGCCGAGAAAGATTAATGAGGAATTGGATGAGCGGCTTGTCCAGGGGCGCCAGTGGCACTATAAACACGTATTTGAGGACATGGCGGCGGCCGGGTTTGATGTGGTGATTATCGACGAAGCCCACAAGCTGACCAAAGATATGGCCGGCGGGGAAACGGCCCGCTACAAGGTCGGCAAGGCTTTGTCCGAAGCAGCGCCAGTTTTTCTCCTGCTCACTGCTACGCCGCACCAGGGAA
>DFAP01000047.1:3061-6487 GCA_002365855.1 Pelotomaculum sp. UBA3103
ACCTTATCGATCCTTATCTGTTTTATAAAAACAGTGATCTAACAGCCGAAAATGTTCAAAAAGTGACAGTTCGCAATAACAAGCGTGCGGTTGTTGATTTTGCCGGGAACCGTATTTTTAAGCAGAGGATCACATCTTTGTGCCTGATCAAGAGGGACGAGGAAAAGGATAAGATAGAGCTTGATTTATACCAGGCAGTTACCGATTATGTTACATTATTTTATGAAATAGCCAGCTGTCAAAATAACCGGACTTTAATGTTCCTACTGCTCATATACCAGCGTATGGTCAGCAGCAGTTCCCGTGCTATTTATAAATCCCTGTCTAAACGGCTGATGGTGCTGGAGGATATTCAGCGGAATATTATTCAGGCAGGACGAGATGAGCCGGATGACGTAAACTGGGAACATCTAGAGGACTTACCGGCAGAAGAGCAGTTGATTGAACTCCAGAGATTAGCAAACAGCATGCTGCCGCAGGCTCAAGCTGATTCGCTAATGTCCGAAATCACGGCGCTGAGGAACTGCGTGTCTCTTGCACAGAGAGCGTCATTAGGGCGCAACGATGTGAAATTTATAAAACTGCTTGAGATCGTCGATGAGTTTAAAATCCGGGAAAACAATCCTAAACTCAAATTCATTATTTTTACTGAGTTTGTAGAAACACAGGTGTATTTACGTGACTGCTTGAATAATCTGGGTTATGCTACTACTTTAATTCATGGCCAAATGTCATCGGAAGACAGGATCATCCAGCTGGAGCGCTTTCGTGACGAAGCACAGTTTCTGATCAGTACCGACGCGGGTGGTGAGGGCATTAACCTGCAGTTTTGCTGGGTGATGATTCATTACGACCTGCCCTGGAACCCGATGCGTTTGGAACAGCGAAATGGCCGCATTGACCGGATCGGACAGGAGCATGACGTTAAGGTAGTTAATTTTCAGTTAGCTGATACGGTAGAAGAACGCGTAAGAAATGTCTTGGAAAGCAAACTGGCAACGATCCGCAGGGAATTTAGCAATGGTGAGGATAAACTGGCCGATATATTAAGCACTCTGCAGGATGAATTTAATTTTGAAAAAATTTATATGGACGCATTGGTAAAACGACGGCAGGATGCGGCTGCTCTTGAAGAAACAGCGCGGCAAATTTTTGACAGGGCCAAGGCAATCATAGAGGAGGAGCAGTTAGCCCTTCCGTTTTCAAACTTGGGTGAAAAATACAATGTTTCGCAGCATGATATTGATAAACGGTCACTAAAGGCAAAGCAGCTTACGGAATTGTATCTTCAGGCTTACGGCAGCACATTGAATCAATATAAGCATAAGACAGGATTTTATTATTTTCAGGATCCTAGAACCGGCAAACACATGCAAAATGTGATATTTCAGCAAAAGTATTCCTTGGACATGGAGAATTGCGAACTATTAAGCTTCAATAACCCGTTTATTATGGATCTAATGAGCAGCCTGGCGGATGAACTGCAAGTGGATACAACCGCGAAGCTTTTGGTAAAGGAGGAAAAATTTAAAGGGGATAAAGGTTTTTTATTTATACACCGGCTTAAGGTTACCAATTATATAGACCCGTATGACTATTATTTACTGCCGTGCTTTGTCAGTTTTGCAACAGGTACGGGACTGGTCAATAGCCGTATTGCAAAATATTTTCACGATTTTAACCGTATCAGCTGTTCTGACCTTGTTATCGGTGAGATCCCTTACGATATAGATCATGCAAGGCATCTGGCAGATGATGCGGTGAGGCAAAGAGCAGAGACGGTATTTTATGAGGTAAAAGGCCGAATAGCTGACAAGTTACAAGAAGAGGAAGTTAAATTTGAAAAGTTCTACATGGACAAAGAAACGGCAATTATGAGGATTGCTGTTGAAAATATTCGTAATGCCAAAATGAGAGAGCTGGCAGATGAACGGAGTGCCAAACGAAGGGAACGGGAGCGGCGCAGACAGGTAGTGCCGTCACTTAACTTAGAGCAAATTGCTTATGTGGAGTTTGTATGATGCAAGAGAAATGGTATCAGCTTTTACTTAAAAAAATAAGTCAATCATATAATACCAGGCTAATCGTTAATGATACCGACAATCTGGGACAGGCGCAAGACATTAGATCGATCCTGGAAGATAAGTTTGCTCTCCATGATTATAATGGTGAGTTAACCCTCAGGCGTTTTCTTCTTGCTAATACAGACAGGCGGATTTTAATTTTTAAAACATCGAATGTTTCATACATTCCTTATGATGTTGAGGCAAACTCAGACGTTATCCATTGGCAGCTTAAAGATATATTTCCCAAGCTTAATGCTTCCGTATTGAAAAAAGTGCCTGCTGTCCAATATCAGACTATCTTTGAAGGTTATAAGGATATTGAATGTTCACTTAGCATGGTCGGGGAAGAAGAAACGTGTAAGTTGGTTGCTAAATGGCTGGCGTCTCAGGTAAAAAGTTCAAAACCATATGGTAACGAAGACCGGCCGATTTTTGGCATTCCTGGTGCTGACGGCAGGAGTGATTCAGCATACTGTTGTGCGCTGCTTGTCAAAAGGATAAAAGAGATGTTGATGGCGGCGGATGTTGACTGGAAAGCGCTGGGGCCAGCTTGGGGCGAATTATCCTATTGGCACTGCCTGGTTGAAGCTGATCTGCCGGAAATCGACAGTCTAGATCAAATTATATGCCAGCGGTTTGAGAAATATATAAAAAGTTCTTATCACAAGCTGTTTTACGACAGTTTTACTACCGGGCCTACTACTATAGACAAGGCTTTGCACTACCTTGCTTACCTGCCACCATCAAAAAAAGTATTACTTTGTATGGATGGTATGGGTTTTCAAGAATGGTTCTGCCTAAAGCAATATTTTGCGGAGCGGGGTGTCCGCAGCTTCAATGAAATGGCCGTTTTTGCTCTGGTACCGACCTTGACCGGGATATCAAGGCGGGCGTTGTTCTGCGGCAGGAGCGCAGCCAAAGACCGTATTGAGGAAAATAAAGGTTTTCTGCAGTTTGTCCGCACCAACTGGCCGGGAGGGCGAACGCGCCCGGCCGGGATGTTTATGCATGTGGACGGCAGGTGGCGCGGAGAATACGCGGGTTATGAATATATTGGACTGATTAATAATCTGGTGGACGATGTTGCCCACTCCATGATCTACGTTCAGGATCATAAGCGGCTGATGCAGAAAAATTTAATGGAGCATTTGCAGCATTCTGGCTTGGCTGATATGGTGGAGAGGTTCTTAGATAAAGATTACCGTGTATTTATAACGGCTGATCACGGTACGGTATGGTGCCGGGGCAATGGCCACAAGGTCACAAAATGGTTGGTGGAAGAGAGGGCCAAACGTGTGCTGATGTACCCCAATAAACTTCTGGCTGAAGAATTTGCCCGGGATAAAGAGGATGTTTATAT
>DFAP01000092.1 GCA_002365855.1 Pelotomaculum sp. UBA3103
TGGGTAGCCTCCTACCCGATTTGCAATGAATGGGTAGCTTTCCATTTAATAGTAATGTATCTAGCGCCAACTGCATAAAATTGTGGCAAGGAGGGATCTCTATGGCCTTGCGTGATCTTAGAAAAAAAGTTAGAAAACAATTTGCAGACTTTCTTGAAATTCCAGGGGATATAATGTTGGACCTGCCAAAGATAACACTGGTCGGCAATGTCCAGCTGTTTATCGAAAATCACCGGGGTATACTCGAATATACACCGGAAGGGATACGAGTAAGTATCGCTGAGGGCGAAGTGGCTGTTACCGGGGAAAATTTGATCCTGCGCAACATTTTGCCGGATGAGCTGTGCGTGGAGGGAAAAATTTTTTCTCTAAAATTCAATTAAAATAATTCAACTCCATCTACGGAGGTTTTTATATGTTTGTATTTAAATTGATGTCTTGTATCCAGGGATACCTGGTCATCCTGGTTACCGGGGAGGCTCCGGAAAAATTTGTGAATATGGCTGCGAGCAGAGGGATTTACCTTTGGGATGTGGCCAGAACCGGTAGCGGTGCTATTTTGTTGAAAGTTCGCCTGGAAGATGCAAAGCCGCTGCGGCATATTGCCAGGCGTACCGGCTGCAGGTTTAAGATCAAGCAGAGAGTTGGTCTCCCATTTTATTTTGTCAGGCTTCGTCGGAGAAAGGCTTTGGCGCTGGGGATGGTCTTTTTTGTCGCGGCACTTTATCTCCTGTCTTCATTTGTATGGTTTATTGAGGTTAAAGGAAGCGAGCATTTAAGTCCGGAAATGGTTTTACGGGTGGCGTCGGATGCTGGCCTTAGCCGGGGCACTGCAAAATGGAAGATTGATCCGGGCAAGGTGGAGGAAAAAATAATAGAAGGACTGCCTGAAGTGTCATACGCCGGAGTTTATCTCAAGGGAACCAAGGCAACCATTGAGGTAGCCGAGCGGACCGTACCTGACCAGGAAGATCCGAGGCCGGCACATATCGTATCCACGAAGGCGGGACTGATCAAAGAAATACTGATCTTTAGCGGGTACCCTGCGGTGAAAGAAGGTGACACTGTAGTTTCGGGACAGGTCCTTATATCGGGAGTAATACCAGCACCCGAAGAGGCGCCTAAAGACGGGGAAGGAAAGAAACCTGGAGTCCCGGAGATAATTCAACCTTCCCGCTACGTGCAGGCCAAGGGTATTGTACGGGCCAGGGTCTGGTATGAAGGCTACGGTGAAGCGGAAATAATTGAGACGGGAACACGTTTTACAGGTAATGTAAAAACACGTGTCAGTATAAAATCAAAGGACAAGGAAATTATTTTATCTGGCAGCCGGAATATTCCCTTTGCTCTTTATGAAAATGATGTGCATGTGAAAACAATACCGGAATGGAGGAATATTAACATACCCGTCGAACTAATAACGGTAAAATATCTTGAGCTGACCGAATACAGGGACGAGCGTGGACGGGCGGGAGCGTTGAAGTTAGCCGAGGAGCGCGCTCTACATGCGGCGGGCAAGAGTGTTCCAGAAGAAGCTGCTATACAGGAACGGTGGGTGGAGGAGGCTCTAACAGGACAACCTGATAATTTAATGCGGGCAAAGGCTGTGATTGAAACGGTTGAGGATATAGGCAAGAAACAATTCTTTTCACCGCAGTAAAGTTTATTATTTAACCGGCAGGCAGTATTTGCGAAAATCAAGGGAGGTTTGCCTGATATTGGCAGAACGATCTGATGCAAGGGTTGAGCTGGATGATATCGTCGCTGCGGCAGAAATATTCGGAAGGAACGACGAGCACCTGGCACAGTTGGAGAAAACTCTGGGAGTCCGGTTTACGGCGAGAGGCCAGGAACTGGTTATTTCCGGTGACGCGGAAAGAGTTGAGCAGGCCCAGGAAGTTCTAGCCCAGATGCAGAAATTTTACAGCGCCGGGAACAGGTTGACCGCCCAGGAAGTCGGGTACGCCATCAGGTCTGCGCAGAGAGGCATAAAAAACGCCCTCGAAAGTCTGGCTAAAGACGTAACTCTGGTCACCCCCCGCGGGAAACAGGTTAAACCAAAAACCAGAGGCCAGCAGAAATATGTTGATACAATTAAGAATCACGATGTGGTGTTCGCCATTGGTCCTGCGGGTACAGGCAAGACCTACCTGGCAGTGGTTATGGCTATTAAGGCTCTTCGCAACAAGGATGTCGACAGGTTGGTCCTAACCCGCCCGGCCGTGGAGGCGGGAGAAAAGCTCGGATTTTTGCCCGGTGACCTGCAGGAAAAGATTGACCCCTACCTTCGCCCGCTCTACGATAGTCTTTATGATATTCTGGGAGTAGATAATACCTTAAAATACCTGGAGAAAAATGTGATTGAGATAGCTCCTTTGGCATATATGCGAGGGAGAACCTTGGAGGACTCGTTTATTATTCTAGACGAGGCTCAGAATACAACCCCCGAGCAGATGAAGATGTTTTTAACCCGTCTTGGATTCGGATCTAAAGCAATCATAACAGGTGATATCACCCAGATCGACCTGCCAAAAGGACAGGTGTCAGGCCTGATTAACGCGATAACGGTATTAAAAGATATAAATGGTTTGAGTATTCACACCATGACCGGGGAAGATATTGTACGACACCCCCTCGTGGAAGAAATTATCAGGGCTTATGAAAAAGTAAAGTAAAGCCGGCTGGTTGTTTTAACATTGATTAAGATATAAAATTAATACCCGGGGCCGTAATATCTTAAACGGCTTCCAGGTAGAGCGGTACTATAGAGGAGTGATTACCCATGCTCTTATTTAGCAGGGTAAGAGATAAGTTTAGAGCCGCCCTGTCCTTGTTGACGAAGCAGCGTAAGGTGCGTAGGGGCAGTGCGGCAGTTTTGTTTTTGCTGCTGATTACCCTGATTATGGCTGTTGAATTTGTACCTGAAAATAACGCGCTGGTAGTTGGGCAGGTATCCCCCAAAACTTTTAAAGCGCAGAAAAGCATTGTTTTTGAGGACAAGCTCAAAACATCAGATCAGCGACGCCTTGCCGCCGAAACTGTGGACAAGGTCTATGCAAAGGACCCGCAGGTGGGTATTGCCGTTCAGAAGGATATTTCCGACCTGATGGGAAAAATCCGCAGTATACAGGGAGATCCTGGCCTGGACAGAGACGGTAAGGTTTTAGAGCTTCACTCAGTTATGACGTTTATAGTGAGTGAAGAAGATCTCGGCAATTTGGCTGAGGCCTCTCCAACCTATACGCAGCAGGTTGAAAACTCATTAAAGAGTATGGTTTCAGGGTCTATGGAAGATGGAGAAGGCATCACTCAGGAACGTCTGGAAGAGTCGAAGAGAACTTTAAACGGTCAGATCGTGAGGATGGTTCTGCCCCAACACTATGAGAATCTGTCCAAGGGTATTGTTGAACTTTACCTGCGGCCAAATGCCTTTATAAACTATGAAGTTACTAAGCAAAAACAGGATGAGGCCATGGCGGCGGTTCCTCCTGTGATGGTATCCGTCAAGGAAGGCGAAAAAATAATCGGTGAAAGCGAAGTAGTCACCGATGAGCACATGGCCAAGCTCCTGGCGCTCGGTCTTACCCGTCCGAAGCTTCCCTTAACAACGATATTGGGTATAATTCTGCTGATCGGTCTATTGATGGTGATCGTTCTCCTTTACCTCTATCAGCAAAACCGGGAAATATATGAACATGCCGGGCACCTGTATCTGCTTGGTATGATTGTGATTGTGGTTCTGGCAGTGGGAAAGGCGATTATAGCCATCAATGTCGTCCAGTGGCCTGAATTTGGGGCACAGTTCGGCTATATGGTGCCTTTGGCCGCAGCCGGCATGCTTATTGCCATCCTTTTGGATTCCCGCCTGGCAGTGCTGGTGGTTGCGATAATGAGCCTGATGCTCGGGGTTATGACCGGTAATCAGCTGCGCTTTGGAATAGTGGGGCTGATCGGCGGGATCACTGGAGTTTACAGTGTGTCCAAGCTCAGCCAGCGTGGTGACCTGGTACGTGCCGGTATTTATACCAGCGGCGCAAATGTGGCGGCTATCTTTGTCGTCGGTATGGTCAGCGGGACTCCACTGCCGCTGCTGATCTCCTCCAGCCTGGCTCTGGGTGTAATCAACGGCATCCTTTCTTCGATCCTAACCAACGGTTCCCTGCCTTTTCTGGAGAACACCTTTCGCATCACATCAGCTGTCAGGTTACTTGAGCTTTCCCACCCCAACAATTTTCTGCTGAAAAGTCTTCTTATAGAAGCTCCGGGGTCATACCACCACAGCATTATTGTGGGTAATCTGGCTGAGTCCGCAGCTGACGCTGTCGGGGGAGATTCCCTGCTGGTAAGGGTGGGCGCGTATTACCATGATATAGGTAAAAGCAAGAGGCCTTACTTTTTCATTGAAAACCAAATGACCTGCGATAATCCCCACGATAAAATTGCCCCGTCTTTAAGCACATTGATCCTGACGTCCCATGTCAAGGACGGGGTTGAGATGGCCAGGGAGCAAAAACTGCCTCAGGGCATTATTGACATCATTGAACAGCACCACGGAACCAGCCTGGTCAGTTACTTCTATCACAAGGCTCTGGAATCCGACCGGACCGAGACGGTTACCGAGGAGGAATACAGGTATGAAGGCCCCAAGCCGCAGACGAGAGAGGCCGCCATTGTTATGCTGGCCGACGCAGTGGAGGCTGCGGTGCGTTCCGTGCAGAACCCAACTACGGGGCGGGTGGAAGGCCTGGTGCGAAAGATAATTAAAGATAAACTTAACGACGGGCAGCTCGAAGAGTGCGATCTGACCTTTAAAGACCTGAATGTTATTGCCAATTCTTTTGTCAGGGTGCTTTCTGGGATTTTCCATAACCGGATAGAATACCCTGATATGGCACAGGAACTTGAGAGGAGAAAAAAGAATGTCGGTTCTCGTAAGCAACTTGCAGGAAAAAGTGGCAGTTGATGATAAAACAGCTGATTTTCTGGCCGGCGCTGCAGGTGAAGCCCTGAAAAGCTCCGGGTATTCGCAAGAGGCTGAAGTTAGCCTGGTATTCGTTGACGATGCCTATATGCAGAGTTTGAATCAAGAATATCGTAATGTAGACAGCCCTACTGATGTGCTGTCTTTTGCCCTGCAGGAAGGGGAGCCCTGCCCTGACGGTGGAGAAGCTGTTATCCTGGGAGATGTGGTAGTATCTCTTGAGGCGGCCGAAAGGCAGGCGAAGGAGTATGGGCACAGCTTCATCCGTGAAGCAGCATTCCTGACTGTGCACGGTGTACTTCACCTGCTCGGGCATGACCACCAGGACGAGGAGGACAGCAGGGCGATGCGTCTAAAAGAAGAGGAAACCCTTAAGCGTTTAGGCTTGGGCAGATGAGATTATCTTAACGCACATTCAACTCTCCAATTCTAACATGGAACCGAGGTAGGTGGCCCCATGAGCCTGCGCAGGCTTTTAGACAGCTTTAATTACGCCGTGGCCGGTATAGTGCACTCTCTAAGGACGCAGAGAAATATGCGCATCCACATCTGCGCCGCTCTTTTGGTGCTGTTTGCGGCGCTGTTCCTTAAGCTCACTTCCTATGACCTGCTATTGCTGTTCTTCGCGATCACCTTAGTAATCATGGCCGAGATGTTCAACACCTCTATTGAGACGGTCGTTGACTTGAATACCAGGGAAATTCATCCGCTGGCCAGGGTCGCAAAAAACGTGGCTGCCGGTGCGGTGCTGATAGCTACGCTTAACTCCTTAGTAGTGGCATATATCGTTATTTATCCTCATTTAGAAGATTTTTCTTTTTCAATTAGTCCAAAAATAAAGGATGCACCACTTTCAATAACTCTGGCTGCTTTTATCCTGGTAATTGTGCTGGTCGGGATGGGCAAGGCCAACAGCGGTAAAGGAATATTTGTAAAGGGGGGGCTGCCCAGCGGACACACTGCGGTAGCGTTTGCAGGAGTTACGGCGATTGTCCTGCTCACCGGCAATGCCCTGGTGGCAACTGTTGCGGTTGTAATGGCCCTCCTGGTAGCTCACAGCAGGCTGGATACTGGTGTTCACACACTTTTTGAGGTTATCATGGGAGCGTCACTGGGTATACTGGCAACCCTGCTGGTTTTTCGCCTGGCGGGGTGGTAGCATGAAACCAGAAAATTACGATTAAAAATAAATCCTGTAAATTTCACTGGTATGCCCTAAGTGTTCATGGTACATATAATAATTCAACCAAGGGGTTATATTAGAGCTGAGGCAGCCGGTTACGAGCTCTTCCATCCGGCGGAGAGGATAAGGTGGCGACTTAGATGATTTTTCCTGTTGAAAAGCTGATTAGCGCTGCATCAGCGGCGCGGGAAAGGGCCTATGCGCCGTATTCAAACTTCAGCGTGGGCGCGGCCATCCTCACCAGGGAAGGCCGCTATTATACAGGCTGCAACGTGGAAAACAGTTCTTTCGGACTGACGTGCTGCGCCGAAAGAGTTGCACTTTTTAAAGCCGTCTCCAATGGGGAAAGAAATTTTGAAGCTATAGCAATAACAGCCGGCACTGATGATCACTGTGCGCCATGCGGCGCATGCCGCCAGGCCCTGGCGGAATTCGGGGCGGAGATCAAAGTATTTATGGTAAACAGGCTTGGGGATTACCGCATGCAGACGGTTTCCGAACTTCTTCCCTCCGTATTTGGCAAAAATGCTCTCACTGCTGGAAGCATCGAAATATCAGACAAAAAGTCCATTGACAGTTTGATTGAGCCGGTCAACCGTTAAAGAACTCTGAACATACAAATCCTGGCTCAAAGCATGGTTAAAAAGGGTGGTTCGTTTGGCAGAAAAAAAGTTTAAATCTGGTTTTGTGTCCATAGTAGGAAGGACTAACGTGGGCAAATCAACTTTACTGAATAAGATTATGGGCAAAAAGGTCGCTATTGTTTCTGATAAGCCCCAGACTACCAGAAATAAGATTCTCTGTGTTCTCAACCGGGATGACTCCCAGGTTATTTTTTTGGACACGCCTGGTTTTCATAAGCCAAAGCACAGGCTTGGTGAACAGCTGGTAGAAGTAGCTTTGAGGACACTGCGCGAAGTTGATTCAGTCCTGTTCCTGGTGGAGGCCAATCAGCCACCGGGGCCCGGTGATAATTATATTATCAGGCAGTTTGAGGGACTCAGCACCCCCGTCCTGCTAGTTATCAACAAGATTGACCTGATTAAAAGGGAGTCGCTGCTGCCTCTGATTGATCAGTACAGCCGGCTGTACAGTTTTTCAGAAATCATACCGGTGTCGGCAGCAACAGGGGAAAACCTGGACAACTTGTTGGATGCGGCAATCAAATACCTTCCATTGGGACCGGAATACTATCCGGAAGGGATGGTCACGGACAGGCCGGAAAGCTTTATTATGGCGGAAATAATCCGTGAAAAGGTGCTGAAGCTTACCGGACAGGAAGTGCCTCATTCTGTGGCAGTGGTGATCGAAGACTTAACAGAGCAACCCAATCAGGTTATTGCAGTCCGTGCGGTTGTTTACACTGAGAGAGAATCACAGAAGGGTATCCTCATCGGCAGGGAAGGACAGATGCTTAAAAAAATAGGCCAGATGGCAAGGGTAGAAATGGAGAGTTTGCTGGGCTCGAAAATCTTTCTTGAATTATGGGTTAAGGTCAGGCCGGGCTGGAGGAATAAGGAGTCGCTTCTGCACAACCTGGGTTACCTGGAAAAGGACTGATAAATATTATTGGAGAGCTAAGATGAAGCTGTACAAGATGGAAGCGATAGTATTAAGGGCAAGGGATATTGGCGGCGGGGACAAGCTTTTAGTTCTGTATTCCCGGGAATATGGCAAGATAAAGGTCATTGCTCACGGCGCCTCCAAACCTTCAAGCAGAAAACGCGGTTTTGTACAGCCCTTTAATCATACCAAATTTCTCATCCAACGCGGCCGCGAAATAGACTCGGTAAGCCAGTGTGAAGGCGTAGAAATGTTTTCCTTTATCAGGGAGGACCTGAAAAAAATCGGCTATGCCAGTTATTTGGCAGAGCTGTTAGACGCTCTTACCCCTGAGGGCGAGCCAAACGAATTTCTCTTTGCCCTCCTGCTGGAAACCATGCGTCTCATGAATAATGGTGATGATGAAATACTGGCGCGCTCCTTTGAGATCAAGTGTGTGGGATTTCTTGGCTACCGCCCTGTGCTGGATTCGTGCGCCGAGTGTCAGGGGCAGACGGGCGGCAGGATACATTTTAGTTCCGGGCTGGGCGGGGTGCTTTGTGAGGCCTGTGCATCAGCTGATCGTGAAGCTGTTTCATGCGACAGGGGAGTGGTGGAAACGATGAAGGTGCTTCTCAGCTGGCCGCCGGTCAAATTGCGGCTGCTTAAGGTCGGGCGTCCGGCCAGAAACCAGATTAAAGTATTATTACGTGATTATCTTAAATACTACATGGAGCACGAATTAAAGTCTGCTGCTTTTTTGAATAGATTTACCCAGGGCCCACCAGGATAAATGTATAAAATTATACTAGCAGGGAGTAAATAATAGAAAGAAGGGGGGTTTCAAATGATCAGTGATCTTGAGAAGATTGATATTTTAAGAGCCAGGCTGGGCGTCGGGTATAAAGAAGCCAGGGAGGCCCTGGACGCAGCGGGCGGGGATGTTGTCCAGGCCCTGATCAACCTTGAGGAAGGAGGTCATGATCTCGGAGAGCGTTTTCAAGCCACAGGACAACAATTTATGGGACAGTTAAAGAGTTTCGTGAATAAAGGTCAGGTATACCGGGTTAAAGTTAAGCAGGGAGAAAAAACAGTTTTTGAATTCCCTGCTTCCCTGGGAGCGCTGGGTTTAATCGGGGCCCTGGCCAGCAGTGAGATTGCTGTTTTGGGAGCAATCGGCACTGTAACCGCTATGGCCAAAAAATATACACTAGAGTTCGAGCGGCGGGTTGAACCAGAAGATGAACAAATTAACACAGCAGCTTGTGAGGCCGATATTTAGGGTTAAGGCATTGACTTTGAACCGGTAATTTGATAAATTGGTAGAAAAATACGAGCGATGAGGAAATAAGTAGCCTTACTGCTGTCTTCACAGAGAGCCCGAAAGGTGGAAGCGGGTAAGACACGTCCGGTGAAGGGGGTTTCTGAGCCGCAAGAGGAACGCTGAAATGAGTCGCGGGCCGGGAAAGCTGCCAGCGCGTGGAAAATTTCCAGGCGCGGGAGGTTCTTGGCATACGGCTTGTTTGGTTAGTAAAGCTTGCTCCCAAAAAGAGGGCTGCATTTTTCGGCTGCTTATGTCCTGCAGCATGCCGCATAATGCTGTCAATCAGGGTGGAACCGCGGGTATACTCCCGTCCCTGGTAGAAATACCGGGGGCAGGGAGTTTAGTTTTTGTTAAATAAGACGATTAAAGGAGGCAGGAAATGAATTTCCAGGATATTATTCTTACGCTGGACAATTTTTGGTCCCGGCAGAATTGTATTATTCAGCAGCCTTATGACATAGAAAAGGGCGCAGGCACCATGAACCCGGCGACATTCCTGCGGGCACTGGGCCCGGAACCATGGCGGGTAGCCTACGTTGAACCGTCCCGGCGTCCCACGGACGGCCGTTACGGGGATAACCCCAACAGGCTGCAACACTACTACCAGTACCAGGTTATTTTAAAGCCTTCACCTGACGATGTGCTGGAAGTATATCTGGACAGCCTCAAGGCTATTGGCATTGATCCCGATGAGCATGATATACGCTTTGTCGAGGATAATTGGGAATCTCCCACTCTTGGAGCATGGGGGTTAGGCTGGGAAGTGTGGCTGGATGGTATGGAAGTCACACAGTTCACATATTTTCAGCAGTGCGGCGGCATTGACTGCCGGCCGGTCAGCGCGGAAATAACATACGGCCTGGAACGGCTGGCCATGTTTATCCAGGGAGTTGACAGCGTTTATGATATTAACTGGGTAGGTGACATTACTTACCGCGATGTACACCACCGGGGAGAAGTTGAGCATTCACACTACAACTTTGAGCTGGCTGATACTGGTATGTTGTTTAAACTTTTTGATATGTACGAACAGGAAGCGCTAAGGGTAGTGGATAAAGGGTTTATCCTTCCGGCTTACGACTTTGTGCTGAAATGTTCTCATTCCTTTAACCTTTTGGATGCCAGAGGCGCCATCAGCGTTACAGAACGTACTGGGTTTATAGCCAGGGTGCGCAACCTGGCCCGGATCTGCGCCCAGGCCTATATCGAACAGCGGGAGGCTATGAATTACCCGCTGCTTAAGAAAAAGGAGGCGTAACCGTGGGAAAAGACTATTTATTGGAGATAGGTGTGGAAGAAATGCCGGCCAGGTTTCTTGATCCCGCTCTGGCCGAGCTTAAAGAGACAGTGACCGGTTTTTTCAGGGAACAGCGCCTTTCTTACAAACGGCTGGGGACATACGGAAGTCCACGCCGCCTGGCACTGCTGGTGGAGGGTCTGGCTGAATACCAGGAACCACTTGAGCTGGAAATCAAAGGCCCGGCTGTAAAAGTAGCCTACAAGGACGGCGCTCCAACCAGGGCAGCCGAGGGTTTTGCCAGGAGTCAGGGAGTTAGTGTGTCTGAGCTGGTCCAAAAAGCCGCAGGTCATGTTGAATACGTATTCGCAGTGAAGCGCGAGGCAGGCCGGCCTGCCCGTGAAGTTCTAGCCGAGGCAGGGCCGTATCTAATCAGCAGTCTTCATTTTCCCAAGCCAATGCGCTGGGGTGACCTCGAAGTGCGCTTTGCCCGCCCTATTAGGTGGATTGTGTCATTATTTGACAGAGATATCGTGGAATTTGAGTTTGCCAGTCTCAAAGCGGGCAGAACCACTTATGGACACCGCTTCCTGAGCAAAGAGCCAATCACTCTGAATGCGCCATCGGAATACCTGGACAAGATGAAGAATAATTATGTCATGGTAGAAACTGCCGAACGTAAGGAGACTATCTGGCGGCAGGTATGTGAGCTGGCCGCCAAGTCCGGTGGACTTGTAGAAGAGGACGATGATTTGCTGAGTGAAGTAAACAACCTGGTGGAATATCCTACTGCTTTGATCGGGGAGTTCAGCGTTGAGTATCTAAAACTACCAAAAGAGGTACTGGTAACTTCTATGCGGGAGCACCAGAGATACTTCCCGGTAACCGGGGCGGACGGAAAGCTCCATGCTAAATTTATTGCGGTTAAAAACGGCGCTGCTGACCACCTGGAAAATGTGCGTACAGGAAACGAAAAGGTGCTGCGGGCCCGCCTGGCCGATGCCAACTTTTTTTACCAGGAGGATTTAAAAGCGCCCTTAGCGGATAAAGTGCCCGAGTTAAAGAAAATCGTTTTTCACGAAAGCCTGGGGACTGTATATGACAAAATGATGCGGGTAAGTAACCTGGCCCGATACTTGGCAGACGCGACGGGCGCTGGAAATAGTGACAGGGACACTGCCCTGCGGGCATCCTGCCTGGCTAAAGCAGACCTGGTCTCAAGCATGGTATATGAATTTCCCGAGCTGCAGGGAGTTATGGGCAGAGAGTACGCGGAACTTTCCGGTGAAGGAAAGTCGGTAGCCTCAGCAATTTACGAACATTACCTGCCGCGCTTTGCCGGGGACAAACTGCCGGAGTCCCTGCCCGGTAAAATACTCAGCATAGCTGACAAGATCGACACTATCGTAGGCTGCTTCGCAATCGGCATACAGCCCAGCGGATCACAGGATCCTTACGCTTTAAGGCGTCAGGCTCTTGGAATCAGCCACATCATCATGGAGGGAGGGATAAACCTCTCACTGTCAGATTTAATCAAGGAAGCCTACCTGGGGTATGAGGGGAAAGTACAGCTTAAGCTCAGTCCCGAGAAAGTGTGCGATGAGGTGACCGAATTTTTCAAACAGCGGCTCAGGGCCATCTTGATTGATCAAGGGTTCTCCTATGATATTGTGGAAGCGGTTCAGGCTGCGGGATATGATAATTTAAGCGATGCTCTGCTTAGAGCCGGGGCTTTGGCTGAATTCCGCAAAGAACCAGCATTCGGCAACCTGTTGACCGCGTTTGTGCGGGCCAACAACTTGTCGAAAAACGCGACTATCAATCAGGTTAATCCAGCCCTGTTACAGGACCAGTCGGAGAAAGCGCTTTACAAGCGACTCACTGAGATCCAAGGACAGGCGAAATTATACCTGGAAAAGCAGGACTACCGCTCGCTGCTGTCTTCAATTGCCACCCTTCAGGATCCGCTTGATAAATTTTTTAATTCTGTGATGGTTATGGTTGAGGATGAAGCCGTGAGGCATAACCGCCTGGCCCTTCTTTTGAACCTGGCGGCGCTTGTCAGGCGGGTAGCTGATTTGAGCAGGGTTGTAGTAGAATAAAAAAATTTTATAGAAATATAAGCAGATTTAACGTTTAAAAGGATGGAAATTAAACTCAATATGATATATATTAATAGGTATTAAAGCCAATAGTATGACATATATATGCTCTTTAAGGGGCGATAGATTTTGAAAATAACCAAACGACAGGAGAATATCCTGGAAATCGTGAGTAATTACGGACCCATCACAGGTGAGCGGATAGCCGAAATGTTGTCTCTGACAAGGGCTACACTAAGACCGGACCTGGCAATACTTACTATGTCCGGCCTGCTTGAAGCACGTCCGAGGGTCGGATATTTTCACACGGGAAAGTCCCGTTACAGGGTTGTGGCGGAGAAACTGAACAGCGTTTTGGTGGACAGTGTTAAATCGGTACCTATTGTGGTGGACGAAAAATCATTGGTTTACGACGCTGTTGTAACCATGTTTATCGAAGACGTGGGCACTCTTTTTGTGGTCAGGGAAGGCGGTCTTTTGGAAGGGGTTATATCAAGGAAAGACTTGCTTAAAACAAAACTGGGAGGTCATGATATTAACAAATTACCTGTTGGGGTAATCATGACGCGTATGCCCAATATTGTTTTTACAAACCCCGAGGAGTCGGTCTGGCTGGCTGCAAAAAAGATTATTACGCATGAGGTAGATGCCCTGCCGGTTGTGCGGAATATTACCCTGCCGGATGGGGCCGAAGGGCTGGAAGTGATTGGCCGGTTGAGCAAAACCAATATAACACGGCTTTTTGTTGAACTGGGAGAAGGGTACTAAGGGGGTTTTTATTATTACCGCTGATAATAGACCGATAATATACATTATATCCGACTCCATCGGTGAAACTGCGGAAATAGTGGCTCGTGCCGCTGCCAGCCAGTTTAACCACGGCGGGGTCGATATTCGCAGGGTCCCTTATGTTCATGATCCACTTGAGATACCAGAAATAGTGGAAGAGGCCAGCGCATTCAATAGCCTGATAGCGTATACCCTGGTCGTGCCTGAATTGAGGGACATACTGGTAAAAGAGGCTTTGAAGCACGGCATTCCTACTGTAGACATACTAACACCGATGATGGACGCGGTGGCTGCAGTTGTGCATCGCGAACCCAAGCTCGAGCCGGGCCTGGTTCGAAAAATGGATGATGAGTACTTCCGCAAAGTTGAAGCAATCGAGTTTGCGGTAAAATACGACGATGGTAAAAATCCCAGGGGCATCATTAGGGCTGACCTGGTGGTTATCGGTGTTTCACGTACCTCTAAGACTCCCGTCTGCATGTATCTCGCACACAAGCGGATTAAAGCGGCCAATGTGCCGCTGGTCCCGGAGGTGGCGCCTCCAGAGGAGATTTTTCACCTTCCACACCATAAACTCATAGGTTTTACCATCAAGGCAGAGCAGCTGCATGAAATACGGAGAGAGCGCCTGAATACCCTGGGCCTTACATCGAACGCGGACTATGCCAGTATGGAGCGTATTCTGAAAGAGCTGGAACACGCGGAGGAAATCATGAGAAGAGCGGGATGCCAAATTATCGACGTAACCAGCAAAGCAGTAGAAGAAACAGCCAGCAGGGTATTGGAAATATTTTTTAGGGGAGAGAGATATGGAAGGTAAGAAGTATGTCTACCTCTTCCAGGAGGGAAGCGCCAGGATGAAAGACCTGCTGGGGGGAAAAGGGGCAAACCTGGCTGAAATGACCAATATCGGCTTTCCTGTCCCCCCTGGATTGATTATCTCCACAGAAGCGTGTAAGGATTTTACGGCCAGGGGACAGGTTTTTCCCGAGGGTATGGAAATGCAGGTACGGGACAAGATAGCCATTCTTGAAGAAACTCTTGGAAAGAAGTTCGGCAAAGGCGCCAATCCCCTGCTGCTTTCAGTTCGTTCAGGCGCGCCTGTGTCCATGCCAGGAATGATGGACACCGTTTTAAACCTCGGCATGAACGACCAAACCGTGGAGTCCCTGTCCGGCGGCAACAAAAGTTTCGCTTTGGACAGCTACCGCCGTTTCATTACCATGTTCGGCGATGTAGTCATGGGGATAGAGCATCATAAGTTTGAGAGGATCCTGGAGCGCCACAAAGATAAGGAAAGGGTGCAGTTTGACAACCAGTTATCCACGGAGGGATGGCTGGAATTAATAGATGAATATAAAAAGCTTATTCAGAGGGAAGCCGGACGCGCCTTTCCGCAGGAGCCGATGGAGCAGCTTTTTATGTCGATTCACGCTGTTTTTAATTCCTGGAATAGCGACCGGGCTGTTGTCTACCGGAGAATCAACAAGATTTCCGATGGACTCGGAACGGCCATTAATATCCAGGCCATGGTTTTTGGCAACATGGGCAGCAACTGCGGCACCGGTGTGGCTTTTACACGCAACCCTTCCACGGGTGAGAAAAAGCTGTACGGTGAGTATCTGATCAACGCCCAGGGAGAGGACGTGGTGTCCGGTATTCGCACTCCTCAACCCATTGCGACCTTAGGGCAGGAGATGCCGGATATCTACAGGCAGTTTGAGGCTATCTGCAGGCGCCTCGAATTCCATTACAGGAATATGCAGGATATTGAATTTACCGTTGAACAGGGTAAATTATGGATACTTCAGACACGTAACGGCAAGCGCACCGTCCAGGCGGCTATAAAGATTGCAGTTGACATGGTTAACGAGGGTCTGATTACCAAAGAAGAATCCGTATTGAGGGTTGAGCCGGGTCAGCTGGACCACCTTCTGCACCGGAGGATAGACCCTGACTCAGAACTTAATGTGGTGGCTAAAGGTTTGCCTGCCTCCCCGGGGGCCGCATCGGGCATGGTTGTATTCGATGCCGATTTGGCTGAAAAATATGGGCAGGATGGAAAAAAAGTGATCCTGGTGCGTACCGAGACAACTCCAGATGATATTCACGGGATTTTATATGCTCAGGGTATTCTTACCTCGCGTGGCGGGATGACCAGCCATGCCGCGGTTGTCGCGCGTGGCATGGGTAAACCCTGTGTGAGCGGCTGTGAAGCTCTGCGGATAGATTACGACCGCAACGAATTTTCAGCAGGCAGCACCGTGGTAAAACAGGGAGACATCATTTCCATAGATGGGACTACCGGGGATGTTATTATCGGTACAGTACCTATGATTGACCCGGAATTATCCCCCGAGTTCCAGAGAGTGCTGGATTGGGCTGATGAGATTAAGAGCCTTGGTGTCAGGGCAAACGCGGACACCCCCGGGGATGCCGCTAAAGCGCGGGCATTTGGTGCAGAGGGCATTGGCCTAACCCGCACCGAGCACATGTTTATGGAGCAGGAGCGACTGCCCCTGGTTCAGAAAATGATCCTGGCCTCCAGTTTAAAAGAAAGGCTGTCAGCCTTAGATATGCTTTTGCCCATGCAGCAGGAAGATTTTTATGGAATTTTGAAGGCGATGAACGGCTTTCCAGTAACAATCAGGCTGTTAGACCCGCCGTTGCACGAGTTCCTGCCCAGCTCAGAGGAACTCATGGTGGACATTACACGCCTGCGCCTGACTGGCGGGGATAAAGCTGAGATCACAGAAAAAGAGGACATACTGCGTAAAGTGCGGGCCCTGTCTGAATCTAACCCTATGCTGGGTCACCGCGGCTGCCGGCTGGGTATTACCTACCCGGAAGTGTATATTATGCAGGCCAGGGCAATCTTTCAAGCAGCCTCCCAACTGGTATTAGAAGGGTTTGACCCTTTTCCCGAAGTAGAAATACCTCTTGTCATCGATGTTAATGAGCTGTCATACCTGCGGGAGCTGATCGTAAACGTTGCCGAAGAGGTCCAGAAAAAATATGATATAAATCTTCATTATACAGTCGGAACAATGATCGAGGTGCCCAGGGCGGCGCTGCTGGCTGACGAAGTGGCGGCGGAAGCGGACTTCTTTTCCTTCGGCACCAACGACCTGACCCAGACCACCATGGGTTTTTCCAGGGATGATGCCGAGGGCAAATTTATTCGCGTCTACCTGGACCAAAAAATATTACCTGACAACCCCTTCATGATTCTGGACCGCAAAGGCGTTGGCAAATTAATGCAGATGGCTGTCACGCTTGGCCGCAAAACCAAGCCCGATCTGCTTATAGGCATCTGCGGGGAGCATGGCGGCGAGCCCAGTTCTATTGAGTTTTGCCAGAATATCGGCTTGGACTATGTCAGTTGCTCACCCTTCAGGGTCCCTATCGCCAGGCTGGCTGCAGCACAGGCCAGGGTAAAATGCAACCCGGACCTGAAGCATGATTATAGTACTTTGTAACCAGCGGCTTTTACTAACACGATCAGCTGCCTGGTTGCCGGCTTTTGAAATGCTTGCAAGTTACTCTAGTGCTGGCTATTAATAACCAGCACTTTTTTACGGGGGTATTAACCTGCGACAGATGAGGTTGTTTGTAGCTGTTAATTTCACAGATGAAATAAAACAGGCTTTAGGGCAGTTAATGCTTGAACTGAAGCGGCTGCCATCAGATGCAAGGTGGGTAAATGTTGAAAACCTGCATCTTACCGTTCATTTCCTGGGTGATGTCAGGGAAGATCTGATCCCGTCCGTTGTAAGCGCGTTAAAAAATGCCGTTTCGGGTGTCACCCCTTTTACCATCGACCTTAAAGGGGTTGGGGTTTTTCCATCTATTGAACGGCCACGTGTTTTTTGGGCGGGCGTTGGAGGTGAAACAGCGCCTCTTTATCAACTTAACCGCCAGGTTCAAAGTGAAATGGCGAATATTGGTTATGCAGCGAACAAAAGCCGGTTTTCCCCTCATCTGACTTTAGCCAGGATTCGATCCCCGTTGGGCTTTGTGGATGTGTTCAAGAGAGCCGAAAAGTTAACGGGTAATAAAAGATTTGGTTTGCAGAAGATAGCTTCGACGGAACTGATGCTTAGTGAACTGGGGCCAAAGGGCCCTAAATATTTTGTGCTGGCCCGGGTTCCTTTGACCGCATCCCTAAAGGTATAAAGGGAGATGCAGGGGCATAGATTTAATGGAAATATAGTTGAAAGTGGGGAAGTCCATGTATATCCTGGCACTTAACGGCAGCCCCCACAGGGAGGGCAACACCGCATTTATGCTGGGCGCTGCCCTTGAAGAAGTGGCGTCAGCCGGGGCAAGGACCGGCCTGATCCATGTTTCTGAAGAGTTGGCTGACGTAAAGTACCCTTTCTGCCTTTACTGCAGTTCGCCCTGTGACGGCAGGTGCTACAAGAACAGCAAGCTGGCAAAGGTGTTGGAGCTGATGCGAAAGGCAGATGGTGTTTTGCTTGGAAGCCCCGTTTATTTTGGAACGGTTTCCGCGCCGCTGAAGTGTTTCTGGGATAAAACCAGAATTTTAAGAAGTGAAAAACAGCTCCTTAATGTAGTTGGAGGCGCTCTGGCAGTGGGTGCATCACGTTTTGGCGGGCAGGAAACAACCTTAAGAGCACTTCAGGACATGATGCTATGTCAGGGTATGATCGTGGTAGGTGACGGGCATCTGGAAGATGATGCGGGGCACCAGGGGGCCTGCGCCCAACAGCCGTCCAGATCCGACATGTCGGGGCTGGAGCGTTCAAGAATTTTAGGCAGGCGAGTTCTAATAGTGGCCAAAGCAACCTCAGGACTGCGGAAAAGGAGCTAAAAATCCCCGGCTAGCGTTTGCTGCCGGTTTTTATTTTCTATTGTGAAAAACTCTCGTTCTGCCTCTCCCTGCAGGATTCCCTGAACAGCTGTAGAATAAGTTTTACACTATTCATTGAGGTCAGGTTGTGAAGATATGGATATCCGCCTTCGCTCCGAGGAGCTAGAGCGAAAAACATTATCAGACCGTGCCTGTTTGAGCGGCTCGAGCCGGGGCCGGCTGCGCCCGGAGAAAGAATGCGGTGTGCGCACAGCTTTTCAGCGCGACCGTGACAGGATAATTCATTCAAAAAGCTTCCGCCGCCTTAAACATAAAACGCAGGTTTTTATTATACCGGAAGGAGACCATTACCGCACCAGACTTACTCATACGCTGGAGGTTGCTCAGATAGCCCGTACAATTGCCCGGGCGCTCAGGCTAAATGAGGATTTAACCGAGGCGATCGCCCTGGGACATGACTTGGGGCATACCCCTTTTGGCCACGCCGGTGAAATGGCTATAAACGGGGTTTTTAAACCTGGTTTTAAACATAATGTGCACAGCCTCAGGGTTGTTGACTTGTTAGAGGACAGCAGGGGGCTTAACCTGACCTGGGAGGTGCGCGACGGCATTCTGAACCATACCGGGGAAACAATGCCGGCCACGCTGGAGGGGCAGATCGTTAAGATAGCTGATAGAGTTGCTTACATTAACCATGATCTGGATGATGCGATAAGGGGCGGAGTCCTAAGCATCGGGCAGATACCTGCCAACTGCCTTGAGACTTTGGGAAAACACCACCGGGACAGGATCAATACTATGGTTTTGGACCTGATCAACACCAATTGGGAAGGGACTCAGGCGATAAAAATGAGCCCCGCGGTTCAGGAGGCCACTGACAGCCTGAGAAATTATTTGTTTGAATATGTTTATATCGGTTCTGAGGCCAAGCGGGAGGAAGCAAAGGCCTGCCACGTTGTTCAGGGCTTGTTTAGGCACTTACAGCAGCATCCTGGCAGCTTGCCGGAGGAATACCTGCGACGTGCCCGGTCGGGAGATATCGAAAGGGTGGTGTGCGATTATATTGCAGGCATGACCGACAGGTTTGCAATACGCATGTATCAGAAATATTTTCTGCCTCTACCGTGGGTGGAGTAATTTTTGTAGGATACTAAAGCCAGATATTGGTAATCATATTAGAAAAATGTCGATAGTGAAAGAAGGAAAATATTAAAGTCGTAGCGAAGAATTCTTAAATAAATGCATTTTTTGGCATTAATCACAAAATGTTATTTCCGGCAGGACAATAAAGATATTTGTTGAACTATTTATGTTACGCCGGGACTGGTTAGAAAGGTGATCCCGGGTGGGCATAATATCTGATGAAATCATCGAGGATGTTCGCCAGCGATCGGACATCGTTGAGGTGGTTACACGCCACGTTTCATTAAAGAAAACAGGGAAAAATTATATCGGTTTATGCCCCTTTCACAGTGAGCGAACACCTTCATTTACTGTCACGCCGGATAAGCAAATTTTTTATTGTTTCGGATGCAACGCCGGTGGTGATGTTTTCAGGTTTTTGATGCTGAAAAACAACCTGACTTTTTATGAAGCAGTAAGCTCCCTGGCTGAACAGGCAGGGATAACAATTCCCTCATCTGACAGTCCCGACCAGCTGGTTAAAAAGCGCAAGCTGGAAGGATTGCGCCGTATTAATCACCTGGCGAAGGAATTTTTTCAAAATATGCTGTGGCGGCATGATTCCGCTGCAGGAGCCAGAGAGTACCTGTCAGGGAGAGAACTGCCACAGGAGCTGCTGGAACGCTTTCAGGTTGGTTTTGCTCATCCGGGCTGGAGCAATCTCCTGGAGTTTCTGGAAAAGAAAGGATACCGGCCCAAGGACGCTGCCCAAGCCGGTCTGGTTATTGAAAGTCAAACCGGAAGTTACTATGACAGGTTTCGTAACAGGATAGTTTTCCCTATATGGAATGCCACCGGCCAGGTGATTGGATTTGGAGGCCGGGTTCTTGACGAATCACTGCCCAAGTACCTTAACACACCAGAAACACCACTTTTCAGCAAAGGACGTACGCTATATGGACTGCACCTTGCGAGGGCATCCATCAGAGAAAAGGGCTATGTGATAGTGGTTGAAGGGTACATGGATGTGCTGACGGCTCATCTTTACGGGATTACGAATGCTGTGGCATCTTTAGGCACCGCGCTTACCGCGGACCAGGGCAGGATGTTAATGAACTATACCAGGAATGTTGTAATTGCTTATGACGCTGATGCAGCCGGAGTCGCGGCCACTATGCGGGGACTTGATCTCCTGCAGGAACTGGGCTGTCAGGTCCGGGTGGTAAGCATTCCGGACGGTAAGGACCCCGACGATTTCATAAAAAGACACGGGTATCAGTCCTGGGAATATTTAGTCGAGCAATCGCCTTCATTGATTGGATACAAGTTGCAGCAGTCTGCAGGCAGGGGACATTCAAAGTCAATCGCCTTAAAACTGGAGGTTATGCAGGATATATTCCCAAGTTTATCCTTAAAGGGTGAAGTTGAAAGGGAAGAAGGTTTGAAAGAGATTGCCGCGGCATTAAATTTGAGCTGGGAGACTGTTGCTGGAGAATTTAAGAAATTTAAGGCTAGTTTGGGTAAAAAATGGACAAAAACGGATAACATTGTAAAAAACACGCATAATATTGTACGCAAAGAGGAAAAACTTGATGTTAGGGGAAAAGCTGAGTCTATTCTCCTGCGGATTATCCTGGAGGATCCTTCTCTGGCAGTTAATATTCAGGACGAATTGGGTAAAGAACCATTTACAAACTCATATCATCAAGAAATTTTTAAACATTTTCTAATAGCTGCTGAGCAACCGGGCTACAGGCCCGAAAATATTTTTAAATTCATTCAAAACGATGTTCAAAATGTTTTAAGTATGTTACTAACATTAGATATTCCCGGGGAAAACCCCGAGCAGATCTTCAAAGCCTATATCGAGTCAATAAATCGATACATCCGTCAGGAACGCAGGGAGAATCTTTTGAAGGAAATACGTGAAGCTGAAAACACAGGTAATGATAAGTTGTTTCATGATTTATTTGAAGAGCTTATTATCTTAAAAGGGATAGATGAGGCTGAAAAAACCGGCAACCGCGGACGTGCTGAAAGATTGTTAAAGAAACACCGGGAGAAATTTACTCTAAATAATGGAAAGCGCCTTGAGGGGAGGGATACGATGTGAGCGAGGAAATCATATTTGAAGGTGTCAAGGACTTAATCGAGAAAGGTAAAAAGCGCGGAGTTCTGACATATAACGAAATTATGGACAGTCTTCAGGGTACCGACCTGACACCTGAACAAATTGATGATATATATGAAAAACTTGCGAACCTGGGTATAGAAGTTGTTCCGGAAGCCGCAGACATTGAGACTCATGAACGGTCGCCGCTGGGAACACCCCCCGAAGGAGCTGAGGTAGACCTGACCATCCCCGAAGGTGTTGGAATAGACGATCCCGTCCGCATGTATTTAAAGGAAATTGGTCGTGTACCGCTCCTCACATCTGCAGAGGAAGTGGACCTGGCCATACGCATGGAGAATGGTGAAGAAGAGGCCAAAAGAAGGCTGGCGGAAGCCAACTTGAGGCTGGTGGTTAGTATTGCCAAGCGCTATGTCGGCAGGGGGATGCTGTTCCTGGACCTGATTCAGGAAGGCAACCTGGGATTGATTAAAGCGGTTGAAAAGTTTGATCACCGTAAGGGATTTAAGTTCAGCACTTATGCCACCTGGTGGATTCGCCAGGCCATCACCAGGGCTATCGCGGACCAGGCCAGGACGATCAGGATCCCCGTGCATATGGTGGAAACCATAAATAAACTCATCAGAGTTTCCCGGCAGCTTTTACAGGAGTTAGGGCGCGATCCAAGCCCTGAGGAAATCGCCAAGGAGATGAACATTTCCGAGGAAAAAGTCAGGGAAATTCAAAAGATTGCACAGGAACCGGTATCACTGGAAACACCCATCGGTGAGGAGGAAGATTCACACCTGGGAGATTTTATTGAAGATCAGGAAGCCAGGGCACCCGCCGAAGAAGCTTCATTTACTTTACTGCGGGAACAGTTGGACGAAGTATTAAAGACGTTAACAGATCGTGAGCAGAGGGTTCTGCGCCTGCGGTTTGGCCTTGATGACGGCCGGGCGCGTACGCTGGAAGAGGTTGGGCAAAAGTTTGGTGTTACCCGGGAGAGGATCAGGCAGATTGAAGCCAAAACACTTCGCAAATTGCGCCATCCAAGCCGCAGTAAAAAATTAAAAGACTACCTGGACTAATTTCTCAGCAACAGATGCATTGACTGCGGCCACAAATTATCGTATAATACTTGTTGCTGATGTTCCTCGATAGCTCAACGGTAGAGCAACCGGCTGTTAACCGGTAGGTTGTAGGTTCGAATCCTACTCGGGGAGCCATATTTTGGGCCCATAGCTCAACGGTAGAGCATCCGGCTCATAACCGGCTGGTTCCAGGTTCGAATCCTGGTGGGCCCACCACATCAGATGTCTGTCGTCAGATATCAGATGTTGGAAAAAGATTATTTCAGACTTCCGACTTCAGACATCCGACTTCTGATATTGGCCCCTTGGTCAAGCGGTTTAAGACACCGCCCTTTCACGGCGGTAACACGGGTTCGAATCCCGTAGGGGTCACCACAAACATGGGCGATTAGCTCAGCTGGGAGAGCGCCTGCCTTACAAGCAGGATGTCGGCGGTTCAAGCCCGTCATCGCCCACCAAAAAAACAAAAGCAGCAGCGACGGAGAAAACCTTCGGAGCTGTTGCTTTTTTCTAAAAACGATCATTTGTTAACATAATTTGTATTATTTAATCGCCTTTTCGTTTTCGGTCATGGTTCCCCATCCGTGGCATATGTATCTGGCGCTTAAGTTCACCTTAAGTTTGGATGGGAAGGTATTTTAACCCGCCCAACCTTTGATTATTCTTTGTAAAATAGCAGTTGTTGACATTTAAATCAAAGTATTTTATCATTTATTCATATAATTTGCAGCGATGGGGCTCGCGAAAATGCCTTGCGGCTAATAGCTCCTGTAGATATTATTTACAGGTGCTATTTTTATTTCTAGGGGTAGTGTAGAGATCACTTGTTACGGCCTTAAAAGATAACAATTTAGCTGTCCGGAAGGGTGCGCGGCCTCAGCCTTACAAGATGGGCAGGATAGAGGCAAACCTAAAATAAATGCTTACCTTTTGTTAAAGTTTAACACTAAATACTGAAAAGGAGTTCCTAATATGCTGGACCAATATGTCTCAAGTAAAAGCTTTCTTTTGCAGGTAATAGATAAAGTCGGTGATTTTGCCAGGGAAAAAGGTAACAGCCCGGCTGCCTCACTTTTAAAAGAAAGTAGGCTGTAGGCTAAGACTGGAACAGGAGAATTTTACTTTAGTTATTCTTGGTGAATTTAAACGGGGCAAGTCCACTCTGATTAATGCTCTTCTTACAAGTCAGCTGCTGCCAACTGCCATAGTTCCCCTGACAGCTATCCCTACAGTTATTAAATATGGCGAGCAACTGGCAGTTCAGGTGCTTTACCTGGATGGAACAAAAAAAGAGATATCAATAGGTGAAATTGACGACTACGTAACAGAGAGGAAAAACCCAAAGAATATAAAAAAAATTCGAGAGGTGCATATCAGCTATTCATCAGGTCTTTTAAAGCAGGGTGTTACCCTCGTTGATACTCCAGGTGTCGGGTCGGTATACCAGCATAACACAGAAGCGGCATATGCCTATTTGTCTAATTCAGATGCTGCAATTTTTATGATTTCTGTTGATGCGCCGCTTAGTAAAAATGAGATTGATTACTTAAAACACATTGTAAAATACGTTAAAAAAATATTCTTTGTTTTGAATAAAGTAGACATTGCTTCCCCGGAGGACGTGGTGGAGTCTTTAGAATATACCCGGGCGACTTTACAGGAACAACTGGGACAGGCAGAATATGACTTGGTCCCAATATCTGCACGCCAAGCTCTAGTTAATAGAACTGGTGGGGGTGTGACTGGGATTGAGGCAGGCGGCTTAATCAGTCTGGAAGAACGACTTAGCAATTTTATCAGAAAGGATAAGGGCAGAATTATCCTGGAAGCTTCAGCCACCAGGGTGCTTCGGACGATAAACGAGCTGGAGCTGGAACTCCTCTTGTGGCAGCGGGCTATGGACAGTACTCTGCAAGACCTGGACCAAAAAGCTGTGCTTTTCACATCTGAGCTGGATAAGCTGGAGCAGGAGCGAGAGGATTCAATTCATCTGCTTTACCGGGAGGTAGAGCAAGTATGCTCTATAATAGAGGAAAATATCAACGAATACAATACAGCAAAAAAAAGCGAGATATTAAAGATTTTGGAGGAATTTTATGAAAGCGAATTGCCTGACAAGCCAGCTAAAGATCTAACCAGCAGTCTGAATCTTTTCATCAAGGAACTGATTCTGGGTATTTTAAATGAAAAACATAATGAACTTAAGATTAAGGCTAAGGATCATATTAAAAAAATTGCTTTGAGATTCTTTAATCGCATAGAGGATGTTGTTGACAGAACGATGTCCGTTTCAGCCGAGATTTTCGAAATACCAGCTGAAAAATCCGTGTCTAAGGAATATATACTAGGTTCTAAAAATTTTTATTTTCACTTTGATAAACATGTGACTATCATACCATCCGTGGAATCAATAACATCACTGGGGATACTCCCAAAGGCTCTAATTGCCGGTCAGATTTTAAAAAATGCTAAATATAAGCTAATAGAGCTATTTGATCGTAACTGCGGTAGAGTGCGCTACGACCTGGTGTACAACATGAAGGAAGGCGCGCGGGATGTCGCAGGAGAAATCAGGTTAAGGGCCGATGCGGTTTCTCATGGCCTGCGTTCCTCCTTGGAAAAAGCTCTAAGTGAAATAGATATTGAAGAGGAGGAGCGCCTGGAAAAGGTGGCAAAATGGGAAAAGGAATATCGCGAGATAATAATAATAAAGGAAGACATAAAACGGTTCATTGATTCAATTTAAACTTAACCTGAAGGTGATGGGGTCATGAAGGTGATGGGGTCAGGCTTGCATTATTGCA
>DFAP01000038.1 GCA_002365855.1 Pelotomaculum sp. UBA3103
AGGTCCAGCTCCTGGCGCAGGGCAACGTTAACGCTGCGAAAACCGCCACCAACCGGAGTGGTCAGAGGTCCTTTCAGGGCAACCTTGTTTTTCCTGACTGAATCCAGGACGTAGGGCGGGAGCGGGGTACCGTACTGCGCGATCATAGCCTCGCCCGCTTCAACAACTTCCCATTCGATGGGAACTCCTGTGGCGTCAATAACCCGGCGCGCGGCTTCAACTATCTGTGGGCCTACCCCGTCGCCCGGAATCAGGGTGATTTTGTATGACATAAAATCCTCCCAATAAAAAGTTTATTTGAGCATAACCGGCGCATGGACGATAACTTTCCTATTCCAGGTTAAACCCGCCGTATTTCTTGAAATGAGCAGCCAGCCCGCCGTCATTTAATATTTTTATCATAACGTGCGGCAGCGGCTTGACCGGTATGGTGATACCTTTGGTCTTGTTAGTTATCATTCCCGATGAAAGGTCAATGGACAGATCATCACCCGCGTCGATATTGTCGGTATCGCATTCCACCACCGGCAGACCGGTATTGATGGCATTACGGTAAAAAATACGGGCGAAGGACTTGGCCAGCACCGCTCCCACATCGGCATACTTGATCGCCAGCGGCGCCTGCTCCCTGGATGAGCCGCAGCCGAAGTTCGTGCCGGCTACAATGAAGTCCCCGGCAGATACTTTATTGTAGAAGCCGGGATCCAGGTCTTCCATAACATGCTTGGCCAGTTCCTTCATGTCCAGGGTTTTGAATTTATATTTTCCTGATATGATGTAGTCGGTATTGACATCACTGCCAAATTTATGGGCACTGCCGTTAAACTCCATAAAAACACCTGCTTTTTAAAATATTTTATTATTTAGATAAACTCTCTGGGGTCGGTGATTTTCCCGGTCAGGGCGCTGGCCGCCACTGTAGCTGGAGAAGCCAGGTAGATCTCGGCGCTGGAGTTGCCCATGCGGCCTTTGAAATTTCTGTTGGCGGTGGAAATGACGGTCTCACCGTCGGAAGGCACGCCGTTATGGGTTCCCACGCAGGGCCCGCAGCCTGGAGTTACCAGCGCGGCCCCGGATTCCACCAGAGACTGGATGATCCCTTCAGACATAGCGTCTAACAAGACCCGGCGGGAAGAAGGCGCCACAATAAGACGGACATCACGGTGGACCCTTTTGCCGCCAAGGATACCCGCGGCAATACGCAGGTCCTCCAGCCGCCCGTTGGTGCAGGTGCCAATAACAGCCTGCTGTACCGGCTTCCCGGCCAGCTGGCTGACGGGAGCCGTGTTATCAACTCGGTGGGGCTTGGCCAGTTGAGGCTCCAGCTTGGAGGCGTCAATTTCCAGAACCCTGGCGTATAAAGCGTCAGGGTCGGCCGATACCGGCTGGTACGCCAGGTCTGAAAACCGCTTCAGCCAGGTGAGTGTTTTTTCATCTGCCTCCAAAATTCCTGCCTTGGCGCCCATTTCTATAGCCATATTGGCAATGGTAAAGCGGGCTTCCTGGGACAGCGCGGTCACCGCCTCGCCGCTATATTCAGTTGCCATATAGGTTGCGCCGTCTGCGGTTACCTCACCAATGAGATAGAGAATCAGGTCCTTTGAAAAGACGCCGGGGGCCAGTTTACCATTACACACGATCTTAATTGTTTCAGGAACTTTGAACCACATTCGGCCGGATATCAGAGCTCCGGCCAGGTCCGTGGAACCAACCCCTGTGGAAAAAGCGTTCAGCGCGCCATAAGTGCAGGTGTGAGAATCCGCGCCAACAACCAGGCTGCCTGGTCCCACCTCGCCGCTTTCTGGAATGAGCTGGTGGCACACGCCTTCACCGATGTCGTAGAGGCGAAATCCTTTTTCGCCGGTAAACTCCCTCATCAGCTTGTGCAGGGCCGAAACCCCTTCGTTAGGGCTGGGGGCGCTGTGGTCGATTACGAAAGCGACACGGTCCCGGTCGAACACCTTTGTGCCGCCCATTTCTTTAAAGGCCCTGATGGCCAGGGGGGCGGTCCCGTCCTGACCCATGACATAGTCAACCCGGGCTACTACAATTTCATTGGCATGAGCTATCGCACCGCAGTGGCTGGAAATGATTTTTTCTATAATCGTTTGGCCCAATATCAATCCCTCCTCCCAAAGTAATCCTCATAAATGTACATCAGCTCTTTATCAAACAAAGACCGCTTTAAAGAAACAGTGTTGGAACGGACTTTAGGCAACAGTTCCTTGGCGTGATGTTCGGTCAACACTATGCCGAACTCTGCAAATTTGGCCCTTAAAGACGCTGTGCCTGAGTGCTTGCCGATGACAATCTGGCGCAGGAGACCTACTTCTTCGGGATGGAAGGCCTCGTAAGTCGTGGGATTTTTCTGCACTCCATCAGCATGTATCCCGGATTCATGGGCAAACATGTTTGAGCCCACGATAGCTTTCCACTTGGGAAGTTCCCTGCCCGAAGCGCGCGAAACGTATTCCGCCAATTCCAGGAACATCTCCGTTTTAAAATTCAGGTCGATATTGTAAAGGTGTTTTAAAGCCATTACTACTTCTTCCAGGGCGGCGTTTCCCGCCCTCTCGCCAAGGCCCATAACAGTGACACCAATGTAGTTGGCGCCAGCCTTTACTCCTGCCA
>DFAP01000010.1 GCA_002365855.1 Pelotomaculum sp. UBA3103
ATGAACGTGCAAGATTACAATTTCAAAATTAGAAAGTTTCCCCAATGTTTTTAAGGAGATATGTTAAAAAGAACCATTATTATAACAGCTAGAACAATGGTAACAATCCATGCTTGCAATGGCTCTTTGTAGTGGAGACGAATTATGGTAAACATAATACAGTTAAATAAAATTGAAAACCTAATATTCCAACCATTATGATACAAAATAGAGCCAATCTTTAAAGCAATTATTTCAATTATTGAAAATATTGCAACCCAAATTAAAATATATACAATTTGTTTATGTGTTTTGGTTGGATAAAGAGATAGAAGGAGGAAAATCGCAGGTGGTTGTCCAACCAATGCAACGAAAATAAAACTCAAAGTACTCGTTATTACTAGCGATTCGAATTGCCAGAGGGGTTGATTCTTGGTTATATATCCGTATGCTAAGTCTATAGCTATAAAAAACAGAACTGTGGGATAGTACCTTTGCCAGTTACGCCAGTCACCCCATTTCCACGCTGCTGCTAAGAAGGGAAAGGCGGCTATTAAATTTAAATCAGCTAATTTGTTTGCGAATTTAAAAGATAGATTTGTGCCAACATGGTAAGTAAAGATTATTAAAATATTTTACAGGAAATACTAATTAAGCCACATTACCTTGAAGTGTTCAAATGGATTTTAACATCTTGATGTTATGTAAAGGGTACGACCACAGAGAAATGCAGCCTGGCCAAGTACCTCGAAGCATTGAACTTTTATGGTTTTTGCTTTTCTAGCTTTAGAATTTAGTTTAAGACCATTTTTGCAAAAACCGTGAAAGTTTACATTGCGGAGCCCGCCCGATTGGAGGTGACTAGAAGGCAAAAAGAAGAGGGGTATCATCGGCGAATAGCCGCTGTAAGCGTTTCTTTTTAGGCTATGTGGATTTTATGTTTTGAAGCATTAATATGACGCAATATCTTTACTGTAAGTATATAACGTCAATTTCCTGCTCCCACAAACAATGGGAGTATATTTATTTCTTGGATTGGTCTTTAGAACGTTAAAATACGTAATAACTGTTATGAAAATTGAAAAATATAGTAACATATAATCAAAATTTAGGGGAGACAACTTTGAATATAAGACTTGCTACTGAAAAAGATTTACCCATTATCGTAGATATTTATAATTCCACCGTCCCTTCTAGAATGGTTACGGCTGACACTACCCCGGTAACAGTTGAAAGTAGGTTAGCTTGGTTTCGTGAACATAACCCAAATAATCGTCCTATATGGGTTGTAGAGGATGAGGGTAATATCTTGGGTTGGTTAAGTTTCTCTTCTTTTTATAACAGGCCAGCCTATAATTCTACCGCTGAGGTTAGCATTTATATTGCTGAAGAGCACCGGGAAAAGGGTATAGGTAAGAAATTACTGGCAAAGGCAATTCATGAATCTCCAAAATTAGGGATTACAACTATCTTAGGATTCATATTTGGACACAATAAACTAAGCTTACAATTATTCCTAAAATTTAATTTTGAGCAATGGGGCTATTTACCCAAAGTAGCTGTTCTTGATGGCACAGAAAGGGACTTAGTTATCCTTGGACTTCGAGCTATAAATTGAAGGCAGAAAGGCTTGCCAGATGGCATTTTTAAAATGGCAGGTTTACATAATATCTAGTCCATTATCGGGTGATCGCTTATTTCATCTAACGATCACAGTTTGTGTACGGGATCAGATCGGCGGATAATGCGCCATTATGTAAAGATCGTAGATCCGAAGCATTAGCGTAGCCCGACCGACTAGAAAACAGATGGGTAACGAACAGGAGGGTAACTTTGGCCAGATAGTCGCGATAAGAGTATGTTGAGCAAGACCCTAAAATGGCTTGTGTGGGAACATCGAGAGTGCTAAAACCCGTACAGATATTGCGTAAAATCTTAATAATATGCAACAAAATTTTAAAGTATTTATTGGTTACCAATTGGGATAGATTTTTTAAATAAATATTTGTCAAACAGCAATCCTACTGTAATCCCAAAAACAATAGCACTAAATATATGAACATAGTAATCATTTATAGGTCTTATATCAATATACTTACCCTCAACAGTTAATGTAAATACAAGTTCAGTGAATGTCCACGCTATTAAGCCGACCGCTAAACCCTTGAAAACTAAATAATCTTGACCCAGCTTCTTAATTGCATAATAAAATAAAATGGCGAAAAGCCCACCGATTATAAAGTTAACAATTAAACCAATAATTTCTGTAGGTC
This sequence comes from Pelotomaculum sp. UBA3103, assembly GCA_002365855.1. Lineage (GTDB taxonomy): Bacteria > Bacillota > Desulfotomaculia > Desulfotomaculales > Pelotomaculaceae > UBA3103. The sequence continues at coordinate 2,253 of DFAP01000010.1, forward strand.
TATTAAATGTAATAAGGAGGCTATCCAACTGATAAACACTGTACTTGCCAACACCTAAAAACACAAACACTTGTGAAATAATCTCGGCTGGTATTGTAGATAAAGCTCCTATTAATGCCGCTACTAATGGTCTATCGTATTTCAAAATAATTCCCCCTTATTTGAATTTAAATAAGTTAACTTTTAGGATGCGGAATGTTGAGCATTTTATACTTATAATAGAATAAATCAAACAGGCACTTTTATAAGCGTTGTCATCACGCTAAAACAGCAAAAAAGCAATCCCGAATGCCTAATTATGAGTAATTGCATGTCCAACAGCTAACCGATTGCAAGACTATCAATTATTCGCAGGGAGGTTTTCTTTTTACTTTACTTGATAATACTGAAACAAGTGTCGGATAGTATTGCAATGACTACAGCCACAAGGGATTGAAAACAGCTGTATCTTGAATGCAATCCCTCAGCGGACGTTGGTGGCCTTGATTTTTTATCTCTTTTTAACCGGCAGACAAAGGATTTGACCAACCTGTAGATTATCAAGCTCTACACCTGGATTAGCCGCGATTATTTCTTCAACTGTAAGTCCGTACCAGATGCCTATTTGAGATAAAGTGAAGCCTTTCTCGATTACAAGAGGATAAGTATTTCCAGTGCAGGGATTAGGCGGGATGCAGAGGACCTGCCCGATTTGCAGGTTGGCAGGATCCACACCCCTGTTGGCGGCATACAGAAGTGTAAATGGAACATTTAATTTCTCCGAGATTAGATATAAGGAGTCGTCCGCCATGACGGTGTATGTTGAACTTCCCGGCGGGCAGGAATTTGTTTGTACCATTTTTTTATCTCCCAGATTTTATTTATTATTTAAGAATATGTTTGTGTTTCAGAAACTGTTTTTTTATGTTAGTTATTAAGAAAACCCCGGAATTTAATGAATTTCATTTGCCATATTCTAAGCTGGGTGCTAGTATCACCCTACGAAGCGCTCATACATGAGCGGGTAAAAATGGATCACCCTACGAGAGTCCCCCGGGTGGGAATAATGAATAAGAAGGTAATTTGTTTTTGGCTTCCATGGTAACACAAACATTTAGGCACACTAAGCATCTGCAAAAGGGAAGGGTACCGCAATTGGCAATCTCCCTCTAGGAGCAAAACGTACTACGATATAAGCTGCGCATATTTTCAATAAGTGCCGGATTTCTGCCGGAAGGGGTCCCGCGGGGGGTGCCCTGCGCCGGGCCGGCAAAACCCGCACACGTTATGTAAACTAGCGCGCGTTCTCAGAACCAGGCTACCGCGTTATGGTAAAACTACCATTCATGATCAAAACTATCACTAGCGATCAATTTTTTTAAAAAGCACCTCTCAGGCAACCAGGTAACCCCTTGGGGGTAACTTCGGCCAATCTGGCCGAGATGAAACTTCCAAGCGGGAAAACCCCGACAGGGGTGTCGGCCAGCGCCGAGAGTGCCAAACTAACACTAAGCCCGCCAATGATAAAAATAGAATAGGTACAAATACCCTGGTATGTAAATTTAAACGCGTTAGAAACGATTCTAGCGCGTCTTGTGATCTAAGGAGTATTACAGATATTATGTAGTACCCGCATAGGGCAACCAACCCTTAAAACAAAATGTGAGGGCGGGTAAAAAATGATGTAGCTTGCAGAAAGATAATCATCCGCCAAACTGGAAGAGGAATGAGTTTTTAGGGATACCTTTCTAAGGGCGGGTTTACATAATATCTATTATCGGAACATAAAAAGGTCGTTTTTGTGCCTTTTGGTAACAGGATTTTTCGCGATATAAACATGAGACAAAAAAGATAAATGCTCTAAGTCTATTTATTTTAATCATGACTCAGAATAAATACTATTAGTAAATATAATCTATGTAATTTAAAATATTTATTTTCATTTTAATTTCATCTCATGCTCCTTTGAAAGTACGGTATCAAGAAAATAAGAGAAGAAGCCCGCAGTAGTGCGTTGGGATAGTGGAAGTAATATACCGGTTACCATCTTGTAAGAAGAGATTGAATAAATGCCTGAAATATAAGGAAAATAAATACGTGATATCTTGGCGTTGTGAGTAATCCAATCTCCTGCTGAAGTAGCGTTTATGTACTTACCCTTTGAATAGACCATGTAGCTCTGGGAGTTTTCCTGTACCCACTTCTCATATTCGTTGTGGCCATTAAACGCTATCCCCCTGGCGTGATGAGGCACGCAAAGATCTTGGACCAGGTGGGCTGCTGCACCCAAATAAAATAATGATTTTTTTTTATTATTTTTTGCGAGCCAATAATGAACAGCTTTATCAAAGAAAAGCTCACATTCCAATACAGCATTGGGGCAGGGGCCAATGCCTAATCCGTCAAGCGGATCATAGTAATGCGAAATATTTTTCCAGCCTTTATCTGCCCACAGTACTCCCCTGTTGATTATTTCAAGATAGTTACTAAGAATACGTGCATAATCAATTTTGCCATCATTTTTTAAGATTTGAATTCCCTGAATATTGCAGTGAATATGCGTATCTCCTTTAAAGGCAAAAAGACTTTGAATCGGTGTTCCAGCTGCTAAAAATATTTTGACTGCGTTCCAAGAATTAGGACCCGTTTTTGATCCCCCCTACCCTGTTTTACTATTATGAATTATTGTTTCCAGTTTACATAAAATATAGTTAAAAAATATAAAAAAAAAGGAGGGCAATTGCCCTCCTTAAAATAATATCTCTTATGCTCCTGATGCCAATTTTTTGTAGTACTCGTATCTTTCGTTGGCATCTTTTTCGGTTTTCTCGAATAACTGCTCAGCTTCCGCCGGGAACAGCTGTGCCAGTGATGCGTAACGAACTTCACCAAGCAGGTAATCCCTGAAGCCACCCTTGGGTTCTTTAGAATCAAGAATGAATGGGTTCTTGCCTTCTGCTGCGAGGTTCGGGTTAAACCTGTACAGGTGCCAGTAACCTGCATTAACAGCTTTCTTGATTTCTGCCTGGCTCTTGGACATACCGCCTTTTAAACCGTGGTTGATGCAAGGAGCGTAACATATAATTAAGGAAGGTCCTTTGTATGCCTCAGCTTCGGCGAAGGCTTTTAGGGTTTGACTCATATCAGCACCCATACCAGTTTGCGCTACATATACATAACCGTAGGTCATAGCCATCGCACCGAGGTCTTTCTTCTTGGTCCTCTTGCCAGCTGCGGCAAATTTAGCAATAGACGCGGTTGGAGTGGACTTGGAGGCCTGGCCGCCGGTATTGGAGTACACCTCAGTGTCAAATACCAGGACGTTTACGTCTTCGTTTTGCGCCAGAACGTGGTCGAGTCCGCCGTAACCAATGTCATATGCCCATCCGTCGCCGCCCAGGATCCAAATAGATTTCTTGATAAAGTATGCTTTGTATTCAGCAATCTCTTTTAGGATCGGGTTATCCTGACCTTCGAGGAGCGGAATTAATTTCGCAGATGCCGCCTTGGAGGCTTCTGTATCATCCTTGCCGTCTATCCACTCTTGGAAAGCCTCTTTCAGAGCCGGGCTGATGTCGAGGGACATTGCTTCAGTCATTAAGCCTACTACCTTATCTCTGATTTGCTTAATGCCAAAGTAAATACCATAGCCGTACTCGGCATTGTCCTCGAACAAGCCGCTGGTCCAGGCCGGTCCTTTTCCTTCAGCATTGGTGCAGTAAGGTAAAGACGGTGCGCTGCCGCCCCAGATAGAAGAACAACCGGTGGCATTGGCCACGATCATTCTGTCACCAAATAATTGGGTAACGAGCTTGGCATATGCGGTTTCAACACAGCCGCCGCAAGCTCCGGAAAACTCAAGCAATGGCTGGGCAAACTGGCTGCCTTTAACGCTGTACTTGTTCCAAAGGTTATCTTTATAAGTTACTGTTTGTGCATATTCCCAGTTTTCCGCTTCCTGTTTCTGGCTTCCAAATGGTTTCATCACAAGGGCTTTTTCCTTGGCAGGACAGATATCCGCGCAGACACCGCAGCCCAGGCAGTCCATCGGGCTGACCTGGAGGCGGTAAGTTAAGCCGGCCAGTTGTTTACCGGTGGCCTTTAGGGTTTCAAAGCCTGCCGGAGCAGCCTTTTGTTCTTCGTCATCCAGAAGGTATGGCCTGACGGCAGCGTGTGAACACACAACTGAACACTGGTTGCACTGGATGCAGTTTTCCTTGTTCCATTCTGGTACAAAGTCAGCTACACCGCGCTTCTCGAATTTTGTAGTGCCTACCGGGAACATACCGTCCTCAGCGCCTTTGAAAGTGCTGACCGGCAGTTTGTCACCCTCCAGCCTGTTCATTATCTGTGCAATGTTTGAGACAAATTGGGGTACTTCTTTCGTTACTGCTGCTTTGTCAACTGCATTAGCCCAGGAGGCCGGAATATCGATTTTAACCGGAGCGTCAATACCCCTATCAACTGCGCCGTAGTTCATGTTAACGATCTTTTCGCCCTTCTTGCCGTATGCTTTAAGGATGGTGTTCTTCAAATAGCTAACGGCTTCGTCAATGGGGATCACGTTTGCCAGCTTAAAGAAGGCAGATTGCATGATCATGTTGTAACGGTTGCCCAGTCCCAGTTCCCTACCAATATCAACAGCGTTGATGGTGTAGAACTGGATATTGTTATTAGCAATGAATTGCTTCATATTGGCAGGCAATTTCTCTTCCAGCTCTTCCGGCGACCAGACACAGTTGAGCAGGAAGATGCCGCCTTTCTTGAGGCCAGACAGCAAGTCTAATGAATAAACATAAGACTGGTTGCTGCAGGAAACAAAATCGGCTGCGTTAATCAGGTATGGAGACTTGATGGGCTTTTTGCCAAAGCGCAGGTGGGAAACAGTGAAACCGCCTGATTTTTTGGAGTCATAAGCAAAATATGCCTGAGAGTATAAATCAGTGTGGTCTCCGATGATTTCCACGGCCTGCTTGTTGGCGCCAACCGTACCATCTGAGCCTAGTCCGTAAAACTTGCACTGGATTGTGCCTTCAGGAGTGGTATCGATCATTTCGCCCCTTGGCAGTGAATGGCCGGTAACGTCATCAACGATGCTGATGGTGAAACGGTTTTTCGGGTTGTCGGACTTGAGGTTATCAAAAACTGCAATAATATCAGAAGGCAAGGTGTCCTTTGAGCCAAGACCGTAACGACCACCAACGATAAGGGGCTTGTTGGCGACATCATAGAAAATAGAGCGTACGTCTTCATGTAAAGGCTCAAAAACAGCGCCGGGTTCCTTGGTTCTGTCAAGCACTGCAACCTTCTTAACAGTCTTGGGCAGGACATCAAAGAAGTACTTGGCGGAGAATGGCCTGTAAAGCCGTACTTTGATGATACCGACTTTTTCTCCCTTGGCCATCAGGTAGTCAATGGTTTCTTCGCTTGTGTCGCAAGCTGAACCCATAGCTACTATGATGTTTTCAGCATCAGGCGCACCGTAGTAATCAAAAGGCTTATAGTACCTGCCTGTGATTTTGCCCATCTCATTCATATAGTTGGCTACTACATCGGGAACTGCATCATAAAACGGGTTGCAAGCCTCTCTGGCCTGGAAGTAAATATCGGGGTTTTGAGCCGTGCCCCGTACAACCGGGCGCTCGGGATTTAAGCCCCTTTCTTTGAATGCTTTTACTGCTTCAAAGTCTACCAACTTGGCAACATCTTCATAATCTACAGTTTCGATTTTCTGCTGCTCATGAGATGTTCTGAATCCATCAAAGAAATGCAGGAACGGAACTCTGGATTTAATTGCAGATAAGTGTGCGATCATACCGATGTCCATAACTTCCTGCACGCTGCTGGATGCCAGCAAGGCAAATCCAGTCATGCGGCAGTTGTTAATGTCGGAATGGTCACCGAAAATGCTCAGGGCTTGGGTCGATAATGCACGGGCAGTAACATGCAATACGCCAGGCATTAGCTCACCGGAGATTTTATACATGTTGGGAATCATCAGCAGCAAGCCTTGAGATGCTGTATAAGTGGAAGCCAGTGTTCCTGCTGCAAGAGTGCCGTGCAGGGCAGCTGCAGCTCCGGCTTCGGACTGCATTTCTGCAACCCTCACTGTTTGACCGAATATGTTTTTCATCCCCTGGGCGGACCACTCATCAACATATTCCGCCATGGGAGATGAAGGGGTGATTGGGAAAATACATGCACACTCGGTAAAAGCATAAGATGCATATGCCGCAGCTTTTGTACCGTCCATCGTCTTCATTTTGTCTTTGGCCATTTAACTAACTAGCCCTCCTTTAAATAATTTATTTATATATTGAATCATATTGGAAATACCATGCCGGGCCGTTTGGAAAAACCAATCCGGCCCGATATGGCAAGCTCTTTAATTAAACAGGATAGAATTCAGTTCCCTGTTTGGCCAACTCTATATCTACATTGATCTTTTTGGCCATTCTCTCTTCCAGGAACTTCGGAGCCACCTGCGGGTAGATGGCGCAAGAAATGATGTCTTCCTCTTTCTCCATAACAGGCGCAATCATTTCTTTGGCCTTCGGCAGTTCCGGTTCCAGCATGTCTGCCGGACGGCAGGTAATCGGCTGCTCACTACCGATAATCATCTTGCGCGCTTCCTCGTTAATGGGAGCAGGGGGACGTCCGTAGTAACCGCGCATGTATTGCTTGACTTCGTTAGTGCACATTTTATACCGGCCCATAAGGACGTTAAGAACGGCCTGGGAGCCTACAATCTGGCTGGACGGGGTGACCAGTGGCGGCCAGCCGAAGTCTTCCTGAACCCGCGGCATTTCTGCAAGCACTTCGGGCAGACGGTGCAGCGCGTTGGCCTGCTGCAGCTGTGATAGGAAGTTGGACATCATGCCACCCGGTACCTGTGATACAAGAATACCAGCATCAGGGTACTTTTGTGCCAGGTCGAACGCGGCGTAAAGCGGGCGGATTTCCTTCCAGTAATCTGCCAGTTCAATCATCGGTTCTAGTTCTAAGCCTGTGTCATATTCAGTTCCCGCAAAGGCAGAGCACATGACTTCGATGGATGGCTGCGAGGTCTGTACCGACATCGGGGATATGGCGCAGTCAATAATATTGGCGCCGGCTTCAATACCCTTCATGTAAGCCATGGAGCCCATGCCGCTGGTATAGTGACAGTGGATCTGGATTGGCAGGGTGATTTTTGCATCCCTGATACCTTTGACAATATTGTAAGTCATATATGGCGCAATGATGCCAGCCATATCCTTAATACAAAGCGAGTGGACTCCCATACCTTCTAGCTCTTTAGCCAGGCCAACGTAGTGCTCAACCGTGTGAACCGGGCTGATGGCGTAACAGAGGGTGCCCTGGGCGTGCGCTCCTTCGTCAATAACAGTTTTAATAGCAACTTCCAGGTTCCTATAATCGTTCAAAGCATCGAAACAACGGAATATATCCATACCGTTGAACACAGCTTTCTTAATGAACTCAGTCAGGACATCATCGGCATAGTTTCTGTAGCCGACTACGTTTTGACCCCTTAAAAGCATCTGAGTCTTGGTTTTTTTTAGGTGGCGACTGATTACCCTGAGACGCTCCCACGGGTCATCGCCGCAAAAACGCATGCAGGTGTCAAATGTTGCGCCGCCCCAGCATTCCATAGAAAAAAAGCCGATTTCATCGTGTTTCTCAGCTATTGGAATCATATGCTCGGTCTTCATCCGGGTAGCTAACAAGGACTGGTGGGCATCCCGGAAAGTAGTATCCGTAATTAATACAGCTTTTGGTCCTTTTGCCATCTTATTATCCTCCCCTTTTATCGCCGGACTGGATGCAGTAAATAAAACTACAGTCCAATTACCTTCATCAGGTCGCGAACGGCCTGGATGGAATTGTCCAGGGCTGCTTTTTCTTCTGGTGTTAAATCAATCTCAAGAATTTTTTCAACCCCGTTGCCACCGATAATACAAGGCACGCCGGTGTATAAGTCTTTTGCGCCATACTCGCCATTAAGATATGCTGCACAAGGCAGGATCCGCTTTTTGTCTTTCAGTACAGCTTCAGCCATCTGGACGCAAGCTGCTGATGGAGCATAGTAAGCACTGCCGGTCTTAAGGAAGTTAACTATCTCAGCTCCGCCGTGAGCGCATCTCTTTACTAATTCAGCAAGGCGCTCGGCTGGTATTAACTTAGTAATCGGTATGCATCCGACATTAGCGTGGCTGAGCACCGATACCATTGTATCGCCATGACCACCAAGCACTAAAGCGTTAACATCCTCAAATGAAACTCCCAGTTCCTGAGCCACGAAGGTGCGGAAACGTGCTGCATCAAGCACACCAGCCTGGCCGAACACCCGGTTGGACGGGAAGCCGCTGGCCTTATATGCCGTATAGGTCATAACGTCAAGCGGGTTGGAAACAATAATTATCACCGTATTAGGTGAGTAACGCGCAAGATTTTCAGCTACAGAACTGACGATCTTGTAGTTTGTGTTTAATAAGTCATCACGGCTCATGCCTGGTTTGCGTGCTATACCTGCCGTAACAATGCACACATCTGAATCGGCAGTGTCTTCATAATTATTTGTGCCTGTTATCCAGCAGTCAGTACCATCTAGCGGATTAGACTGCATTAAATCTAAGGCTTTACCCTGCGGAATACCTTCTATAATATCAAGAAGTACTATGTCACCCAGTTCTTTAACTGCACACCAGTGGGCTGCTGTAGCTCCAACATTTCCTGCCCCCACAACTGTGATCTTGTTCCTTTTCATATCGTACCCTCCTAAGTTTTTTACCGAAACAAAATCTGTTGTTCTAAATCCAATTTCGGTGAAGGCCCTTTTAAAAAGAGCCCTCACCAGGTTTTTAATTAACCGATAACGATAAGTGTATCCCCACCGTTCACGGCCTGACCCTTGGTTACCTTGACTTCCTTAACTGTGCCGGCTTTATCGGCTTGAAGTTCATTTTCCATCTTCATGGCTTCAAGGATGAGCAGGATGTCGCCAACATTAACTGCATCGCCAACTTTTACCTTTACATCGAGGACGGTGCCAGGCATAGGCGCACACAATGCTCCTGCGCCACCTCCACCTCCACCAGCAGCGGGAGCGGCGGGTTTTGGAGCAGCGGCCGGTGCGGCTGCGGGTGCCG
>DFAP01000122.1 GCA_002365855.1 Pelotomaculum sp. UBA3103
GCGGGCTCAAAAGGGTCAAAAACGGGCTGAAAGTTTCAAACTTGAGTTAAAGGCTATGATAAGAATTAGTAATTTTGTAACAGTATAAAATATATTATGTATGGTGTCCGTAAAAAGCATGTGCAGCACCCTTAATCCTGTGCTATAATTGAGAAATATATAATCGCTTGCGAAAGCGTTTAACAGCGGGGAGGGTAAATCGAATGTACCAGGGTAAATTTGAAAAAACGGGACTGACTTTTGACGATGTTATGGTCATCCCGGCTGTAACGGAAATTTTGCCAAGAGATGTAGAAACTAACACAAATCTGAATAAAAATATAACTCTTAATATACCTATTATGAGCGCCGGTATGGATACGGTCACCGAGTCCAGAATGGCTATAGCCATAGCCAGAGAAGGAGGAATCGGGGTCATCCATAAAAACATGACCATTGAGCGGCAGGCAATGGAAGTGGACAGAGTCAAACGTTCTGAACACGGGATCATTTTGGACCCCATATACCTTTCACCCGATAACCTTATCAGCGAGGCGCTGGTTCTAATGGAAAGATACCGTATTTCAGGAGTTCCAATTACTGTAGAAGGTAAGTTGGTTGGTATCCTTACAAACCGCGACCTCCGTTTCGAAAGAGTTTTTAATAAAAAAATTGATGAAGTGATGACCAAGGTTAACCTGGTCACAGCTCCCGTGGGAACTACCGTGGATCAGGCTAAGGAGATCCTCCGACAGTATAAAATTGAAAAACTGCCTATTGTAGATGAAAACTTTATGCTCCGTGGGCTGATTACTATTAAAGATATTGAAAAAACACGGCAGTATCCTCATTCTGCCAAAGACAAAAGTGGCCGGCTGGTTGCGGCGGCTGCTGTTGGAGTAACAACAGATACAATGGAACGGGTCGGGGCACTGGTCAAGGCAAGTGTAGACGCCATAGTGGTTGATACAGCCCATGGTCACTCAAGGAATGTTATTGACACAGTGAAAATAATCAAAAAAGAGTATCCCAATGTGTGTGTTATCGCTGGTAATGTAGCAACTGCTGATGGAACAAGAGATTTGATAGCAGTAGGAGTTGATGCCGTTAAAGTGGGTATCGGGCCTGGATCAATATGTACAACCCGGGTTGTTGCGGGAATAGGAGTGCCTCAGATAACTGCAATTTATGATTGCGCACAGGAAGCATCAAAGCATGGTGTTACAATAATTGCTGATGGTGGTGTAAAATATTCCGGAGATATCACTAAAGCTATAGCTGCAGGCGCGGACGTGGTGATGTTGGGAAGTGTCCTTGCCGGTACCGAAGAAAGTCCGGGAGATATAGAGATTTACCAGGGCCGCAGCTACAAAGTATACAGGGGCATGGGATCTCTTGGAGCCATGAGGGACGGTAGCAGGGACAGGTATTTTCAGGATGAGGCGGAAAGCGATAATAAACTGGTGCCAGAAGGTGTGGAAGGTAGAGTACCGTTCAGAGGTACTATATCAGAGACAGTTTATCAGCTGATTGGTGGTTTAAGAGCAGGTATGGGATACGCGGGATGCCGTAATTTATACGAATTAAAAACAAAGACCAAATTTATGCTCTGTACGGCAGCGGGTTTAAAAGAAAGTCACCCGCATGATGTTATGGTTACAAAAGAAGCACCCAATTACAGCCTGAAATAAAATAAAAACCTGCGATACGGAAAAACCGCATTGCAGGTTTTTTAATTTACACCCGCCATGTTTCTCTCAAACAGCATGCTTTCAAAGAGGATAACATCGTCTCTGCTTACCTTTCTGCCGACTCTGGCCATAAGAACATTAGCTGGATGTTCCGTGACATCAGGATCATCAGTCGCACGTTTTTGAAGGCCAGCCGACCCAAATAGCTTAGCCAGCATCCTCTGGTATTCAAATGTCTCCATACCACTTCCTTTTAAATCCCAATGCCAGCAAAATTCGATGGTAACCACGATGTAGTTTTCCATTTTTAAATTATCAAATGCTTTTTTAAGAAGAGCGGCGCCAATACCACGTCTGCGCCAATCAGGGCTTATTTCAATAGCTCCAAGTTCAAGTACCGCTGAGTGCCTGCTCCACCTGCTGTAACCGTCAGGGTAGTGGAAGGTAATATAACCATTGATTTCAAGCCCATGCCTGGATATATAGACCATGCCTTCTGGTAAATTTGCGATTTCTATTAGCGCATTTTTTTGTTGTGCAGGTGGTCTGAAATTTGACATCTTTTCATTCATGCAAAGATATTCAAGGTGCTTTGCATTTACCGGTCCTTCTATCTGGTATTCTCCGATTAGAAATGCCAGTGAACCTGCATCACAATACGCTACCTCCATGAATTCACCCCTTTGCGTGACCAAAATACTTCCCACCCAGACCGTTCAGCCGCTCAAGATAAAGAAACTACCATTCACAACGCAATATCGACCGTTCACAATAATTATATTGCATTACGCCGGGACTAATCAACACAAATATTCCTTCTTTTTCCGCTTAAATTATATCCAGAATATTTTGTTGAATTATAAAGAAATATTTTACATTTATTGTTATGGAAATTAAAGGAATTACGTACTCAAAGATGAAATAATAATTACATTACTATTATTATAACAAGGAAGGTGACTGCAGCGAAATGGGTGGGAAACTAAATTCCCTGACCGATGTCTTAAAGAAAACTCTTTTCTTTTTTGAAGCCTTATCCGTGGCTGAGTTGGCGCCGCATGTTCAAAGAAAGATGCTGAAGGATTATTCATTGATGCAGGTGGAGGAAAGAGTGAATATATGTCTTAATCAAAACCCCTGCTTTTACAAAGAGCGTGATAATTGGCGGCTTGACCTTGAAGGAAATAAGGAGAATGATCAGTTTTATTCTCTTTTACTAAAAAAAGGCCAGCCGTTGAACCTGAGAGAGATATTAAAAAATGCTTTATCTAAAAAAAAGAAAGTAAAAAAAATTTTATCTGAAGAAGCATGCCTAATTTCTGATGGCAGGTTCATTCAGATGGATAATGGTTACTGGGGTTTGACCGAATGGGAAGTGGAGACAAGCCATTACTCTTTAAAAAACTTATTGATAAAGGCCATGAAAATTCATCCAGGTGGACTCTCTATACAACAGTTGCACCAATTGGTAAATTCCTGGCGGCCAACTGATTTAAAAACAATAGAGGGAGTATTGAATAAGTTCCATTATTTTGACATGGCGGGAGAAGGAGTATGGAGCTACAACCCCACGCTCAGGATTGTATATGAAGATATATTGAAAAAGTTCCTTACTATCATCAGCAGGCAGAAAACTCGCTGGCACCATGACAGGGGCAGGTGGAAAATAAAACTAGATTCCGTAAAAAGACAGTATCAGGAAGCTGCCGCAGGGCAAAGGGAAGTGGCTGCAGCCCTTGCAGAAAAAATGGAGATAGCCGGGCAGCATGAGTACCTTCTGACCCAGATGGCAGAGAAGGATCTGCTTCTCTCCTTGCGCAAGAGAGAAATCCTGCGATTTAGGGAACATTTAAACAAGCTTGAAGCTAAATCGAATAGTATACTTTACCAGTGCCGACTATGGGTCAGGCGAACCAAAGAGGGACAGGAGGAAATATCCAGACTAAAAGAGATGTTGGGTAAAAACCAGGGGAGTCTCGAAGGACTGTTTACAAAACTGCAGCAATATAAGGAGAAAGACAGGGAGCATAAAATCAAGCTGGCGGAGTTAAAGGAACTGCACGGCAACAAGGTAGCCGAATTGCAGACTGAAATAGTTGAACTGAAGCAGAAGATGGAAAGAGAAAAGTCTATAAATGCCGCTGAAAAGAGACATCTTTTGGATGAAATTAACGTTTTAGGCAACGACTTGACAAAGTCATTAAAAGTTGAGGAAGAAAGGCAGCGAGCCTTCATTTTAGCGCAACAGGAATTGGCGGCTACCAGAGAATACTCCGATCAACTGGAAAGCCGCATGAATAATCCAGTTATACGTTTTATTATGAAAATATACACGTTTCTCGTTAAGTATTCTAAAAAATCAGTTTAACAACTTATAAAACCCTTCGGGGTTTTTCCTTTTTTAAAGCGGATATTAAGATGTGGCATAAAGTATAAAAGGAAGCAGTAAGTTAAACATCCCAATAAGCATATAATATAGTATTTTTAGAATATAATCTTTTAATCTTTTTTTAAAACTTATTGCAGGGGGGCATCTGTTGGTTAAATATTTCAGAAAACAAAACGATACAATCGATATTACTGAATTTAGCAGTGATGAGCTTGTATCCGATGAAAGCTTTTGTTGGAATTGGCTAACAGAGAAAGGGAAGAGAACGGCTTGCCATTGTTTACCATTGATTTTAATCTGGTAAAATTGGCTCGTGTCAAAAGTGAAGAAATGTTTACAGATAATTATTTTAGTCACATTTCACCGGTTCATGGATCAATGCTGGATATGTTAAGAGTAATGGAATATCTGGCAGGGTGATGGGCGCTGAAAACATTGCAAAGACATCTGGTACTGCACGCGCTCATGAGCTCTTCATGAATAGTTCCGGGCACAGGGTAAATATATTAAATGCCCAACATGACACAATTGGCATCGGCATTGTCAAAACACCGCACGGGGTAGTCGTAATCCAGTTAATTACAGGCCGCTAAGGGACTACCTTGTAGACAAGCTTTATTATCAACAGGCACGATCAATACGATCGTGCTTTTTTATGTGAAATTATTCTATAAGATTGCATAGCCTTTGAATAAAATTTAGTTAAACAATACAAAATAAAATTCTAACTGTACCGGGTGTCAGTGTTAAATCATAAGCTAATTATGTAAAATAAAAATAGAGAGCTTTATTACCAACGGAAAGGGGATTAGAATTGATATATTTTGACAGCGCGGCAACTTCATGGCCAAAACCCCCTGAAGTTTGGAAGGCTATGGAACACTGCATAAAAAATGTTGGAGCCAATCCTGGCAGGTCGGGACATCGTATGGCATTAGAAGCAGGTAAGCTTGTTGATGAGGCCCGAGAACTTTTGGCATCACTTTTCAATATCAGGAATCCGGACCGGATTGTGTTTACTTTAAACGCGACAGAAGCATTAAATTTAGCCATTAAGGGCCTGCTAAAACCAGGTGACCATGCCATCACAAGTTCCATGGAGCATAATTCAGTAACCCGGCCGCTACATATATTGAATGGAAAAGGGGTTGAATTCACCAAGGTAAACTGCGCTAAAGACGGCACAATCAAGGTGCGGGACATTGAGTCAGCGATAAAGGCAAATACAGTATGTATAGTAATCACCCACGCCTCCAATGTTACAGGAACAGTAATGCCTTTGGGAGAAATAGGACAAATAGCAAAGAAAAAAGGACTGCGGCTGATTGTAGACGCAGCGCAAACCGCAGGAGTAATAAATGTAGATGTTTCAACTATGGGCATTCATCTTTTAGCATTTCCCGGCCACAAAGGATTTTATGGTCCAACTGGCACAGGAGGACTTTATATTGATGATGGACTGGAACTGGCTCCACTCAAGGAGGGGGGCACCGGAAGCAATTCGGAATTGCCAGGGCAACCTGAAGTATTGCCTGATCGTTTTGAAAGTGGTACAGTCAATTCAGTTGGTATAGCCGGACTGGCGGCAGGCTTAAAATTCTTGAGAAGAGAAGGTATGGAAAGTATTAGACAGCATGAAATGGAACTAACCCAACGTTTTTTAAACGGAGCAAAAGAAATAAAAGGACTTGTAGTTTATGGGCCTGACGAATTATATGAGCGTACTCCAGTAGTATCTTTTAATCTAGAAGGAAAATCGACCGGTCTGGTTGGCACAGCACTTGATCAAACTTATAATATTGCTTGCCGAGCCGGTTTGCACTGTGCGCCAGACGCTCACAAAACATTAGGAACTTTTGCTCAAAGACTGATCAGATTTAGTTTTTCATATTTTAACAGTAAAAAAGAGATCGGTTTTGCGTTACGTTCCCTCGCCGAGATTGCAGCCATACCATCTGAGAAATTTAATGATCAGGATAAAGATAAATCCTGCGGCTGCTGA
This sequence comes from Pelotomaculum sp. UBA3103, assembly GCA_002365855.1. GTDB lineage: Bacteria > Bacillota > Desulfotomaculia > Desulfotomaculales > Pelotomaculaceae > UBA3103. Next base: position 6,062 of record DFAP01000122.1, read on the forward strand.
AAATTTAAATTAGTACTCAATCCCTTCCCGTGCCTCAACACCATGATAGTACGGGTGATTGACCAGGGTAATATCGCTAACCACGTCTCCCAGTTCCAAAATTTCTTTGGGCGCATAGCGGCCTGTAAGCACCAGTTCCATTTGGGAAGGCTTGTTCCTGATAAGTTCCAGGACTTCATTTAAGGGAATTAGATTAAAATCCAGAGCTACATTTATTTCATCTAATATAACCATATCATATTTATTTTCCGAAACCACTTTTTTTGCCATTTCCAGCCCTTCAAGCGCTAACTTTACATCTTCAGGTGATGGGTTTTCCTTGCTGACGAAGGTTTCCAGGCCGGACTGAACAATGGTTAAGTCCGGCAGATACTTTTCTGCCGCAATAAGCTCACCATAGTTCTTACTCCCCTTCATAAACTGCAGCATAAAGACTTTATAGCCATGACCTATGGCTCGCAGGGCCAACCCCGAGGGAAGCAGTGGTTTTGCCCTTGCCACCGCCCGTATAGACTTGTACTAGGCCTTTTCTGTCCGGAATATCATTTGGCATACTAGTCACCCTTTCATTGAGAAATATATAAAAGAGGCCTTTATATGGTGTCCCATTTAGCGCAACGTGAGCCCCAACGTCCTATTATTATTTCTTTTTCATAGATCTCTACGATCTCACATACGTTAGAACAGCCATTGCACTCAAAACTACCTGTGCGATAAGGAAGGCTGGTAATTTCGAAACCTTTGAATTTTGTCGTTCCGTTTATTGAATTCTCCTCCTGTGCCAGCCTTGCCGCTCCAATAGCACCCATCAAATTATAATACTCCGGCACCAGCACGGGCAATCCAAGAGCTTTCTCAAAAGCAGATTTAATCCCCAGGTTAGCAGCCACGCCCCCCTGGAATATAATAGGTGGTAAAATTTCCTTGCCTTTGCCAACATTGTTAAGGTAGTTGCGCACCAATGCTTCGCAAAGTCCATAGATAATATCCTGGATCCTGTGTCCCATCTGCTGCTTGTGAATCATGTCTGATTCGGCAAAGACTGTACAACGGCCTGCGATGCGAACAGGTGACTCTGATTCCAAAGCCAGACTGCCGAATTGTGTTATCGGAATGTTCAGCCGCGAAGCCTGCTGATCCAGGAATGAGCCTGTTCCTGCTGCGCAGACTGTGTTCATGGCAAAATCAGTTACAATGCCCTCCCTCAATATAATAATTTTTGAATCCTGTCCGCCTATTTCAAAAACAGTCTGAACATCCGGGGCGATCATGGAAGCAGCCACTGCATGTGCAGTTATCTCATTTTTAATAACGTCCGCCCCAACCATTACCCCTGCCAAATAACGACCACTGCCAGTGCTTCCCACACCTGCAATTTTTATTTGCGGTGTTAATGATTCATGGATTATTTTGAGGCCATCCTGAATCACCTCTATTGGCCTGCCTTTTGTGCGAAGGTAAAGGCCGGTAATGACATCTCCGGCCCCGCTTAGAACCACAATATTAATACTAACTGACCCGATATCTATTCCCAAGTAAGCCTGCATATAAGCTCCATCCTTATAGTCTGTAATTCTGGTCACTAAACAACTAATTGTTACAATCAGCCGGTAAGGGATATGCGCGCCGCGTGGATGTTCTTCTTTCTTCTCATTAAATCTGTAAAGGCCTCAAGCCTGGTTGTCATTCCGGTTTTTCCGGTTTGCTCGTCCAGGAAAAACGTGAGAATGGGTATTTCATATTCTTTGCTTACCCTGGGCAGAATTGTGCGGGCAACAATTTCAGGTATGCAGGTAAAAGGGGCAAGTTGAATAATTCCGTCAAACCCGCGTTTTGCGTATAAAATAGTGTTGCCTATGGAATCGCGGCCATGACCACCAACCAGCTCAGGAAGGTAAGGCGCCGCAGCCTCCTTAACGGTCAGACAATGAGTGGTTTCACTCCAGGTGTTGTCCCTGGTCCAGCCAGTTAAAAACATGGACCTTTCAACCTCTACTCCTAGATCACCGAGGGTTTCTTCTATTTCTAGATTGCTTGCTGGTTCCAAGAGAACGTATATTTCGCCTACTATACCAACCTTAAGAACAGGCCTGGCAGGCTCATGAGGTACATTATGCAAGGCTTCCAAAGCTGATGCCTCGGCTTCGATAATTTGCTGGGTGGTGTTAGCCTGGTCAATCCAGTCCAGAACCTTTCTGTAAACCCGTGTGGTAGTCCCGGAATTATTCTCCCTGGGTCTGATTATATGGCTTAACTTTTCGGCGTTGTCCAGAGCCTGCAGCTTACGCCAACCCCGCTTAATATGATCAATTATTCCTTTAATTGAAACCCTGGCCTTGTTCAAGGCATAAATATTTTTGATAAAATTTACCGGATAAAGTCTTGGAGGTTCAAATACAATCATTTTTAGGTCGTGTCCAAGGTCCTTGATAATCTTGTGATGAAGCATAGCATACTCGCCAGCCCGGCAGGGCCCAACGCCGCCGGTAGTAACAATAGTGTCAGCGCCCATTTCTATCGCCTCAAGATACGTGCCCATCAATATTTTTAATGGGAAACAGGCGAATTCAGGTGAATGTCTTACACCAAGATCAAGAGTTCGCTTACTTGGACGCGGAGGTACCACTACCTCGTTACCCAGGTCTTCTAATAGAATTTTAAACGCTCGCCATGATTCGCCCATTCTTGGGAATGTCACCTTGGGCATGCAGACATCTCCTTTCGGCGCCTGACCATGTCCACAAAAGCTTCCAGACGTGTAAACATGCCTGCTTCTCCAGTGTGTTCATCAATCATAAGGGTCATAAATGGAATGTTACGGTGCTGCTTCGCTTCAAATTCAATAAATTTATTGAGAATGGAATCAGGCCCACAGCCAAATGCTGTCAGGTGCAGAACTCCATCAACATTACCTTGCCTAAATATTAAATGCGCCGCTTTGAGTGCCATATCACTAAATGTCCAAAACAAGCGCTTGGGCAACCCACAGTTTTTTTGCACCGCCAGCAACAGAGGGTGGATGTTTTCTGCAGTGACCACGCTGACTCCTAGCTTCCTCAAGCTATCAAGAATATTTACATTGATAAAGCTGTCGTAAATAGCATAGGGGTAGCCCAATACTGCAAACCTGAGATTTGTTTTTGTTTTTACATGGTGCTCAAAAAGTTTTCCATTTGGATTTTCAAGATAGTCAATTGCCTCAACCGGGTTCAATCCTTTTCTAAGCAGGCTGTTATAAGTATTAAGAATGTTCGATGCTTTACAATAAGCGTAAGATGCGGTCAATTTGCCCGCGCCAAGATATTCGCCTATCTTTAAATATGCTCTGAACAGTGACATGGGCCCCTGTCGAGTGTCCATCCTAACATCGATAATAGGAGGGATGTTGTTTACTGAATAACGAATCATATCAGGAAGTCCAAGAAATTTTGGGCAAAAAACTGTTTTGCGGTTCAGGCAGACCACCCTTGGAATAAACAGGCAGTCAACCTTTTCTCTAATTTCCATAACGTGACCAAAAAAAAGCTTAACCGGTACGCATGCATCGGCAAGCGCCTCTTTTACACCGCTATCCAGAATGGATTTGTTGGTTTTGCCGGAGGTAACAACTTGAACACCTATTTCATTAAAGAAGGCTTTCCAAAAGGGGTAATATGTATAGTAAAGCAGTGTACTGGGGATGCCTACTTTAACCACCACAAGTTTATGCCCTCCCAAAATAGAATTAATATAATAACTTATACTGGCCCTCCTAACAGTTTATGCCAGTGCCTTTTTATATAAATAAAATTCTATAAACCGCACGGAATTCCTCTTAAATATGTATAAAAAAAAAAAGACCCACATGGGGTCCAAGTATGATTACCATTTATACCGTAACGTCAAATCACTGTATAGGAATACGGTAGGTTTTTTTTATGCCTTTCTCGGTTTTTGGCATCCTTATTTCTAATAGACCGTTTTGATAAGCAGCGGTGCTCCCTTCAGGCTTCACTTCTGCCGGCAGCGGGAGGGTTCTGTTGAAAGAGCCATAGTATCTTTCCGAGTGATAAAAGTTTTCATCATTTAAATCCAGGGTTCTTTTTAACTCGCCTCGGAGGCTTAAGGTGTCCGGCGTTAATGCAACTTCAATATCATCCTTTGATTCTATGCCTGGGAGTTCGGCTGTCGCCACGACTTCCTGGTCTGTTTGATATAGGTCTATCCTGGGCCCGAATGCTTCTGCTCCGGGGTACAATCCTTTCTTGAAAGTGTGATCAAAGAACCGATTCATCTGGTTTCTTAAATTTGTTAGCTCTCCAAATGGATCCCAACGTGTAATACTCATATAAGGCACCTCCAAGATTTTTATATTAATATAACTTTCCAAAATATTTACTTTTATGCTATTAGCATAGATATATTTTCAAAATATGCCTTTCACACAAATCAAAGTTTATTTTTGTTATTAATATATACCTGCGCGGGCATAAGCCGTTCTCATTCAGGGTAGCCTTAAGAATAACTGTGCAGGAAAAGCATAACAATTGGCGAAAATATAGTTATTTCTTAACAATTGGACAAAATGGTTAAATGATAAATACAAGACAGGAGTGTGATGGCATCTGCGGGATAATACTGAAAAAACGCTGTCTTCCAGAATGGTTTTTCAAGGCAGAGTTATCAACCTGAGAGTTGACAATGTAGCATTACCGGACGGGAGTACCGGTACCCGCGAAATTGTAGAATATACTGGTGCAGTAGCTATAGTGCCGGTAAATGAGAAAGGTGAGTTATTACTGGTCAGGCAGTACCGCTATCCTGTTGGAAAAACTCTTATAGAAATACCAGCGGGCAAGATTGAGACTGGCGAGGACCCTACAGCGTGTGCACACAGAGAATTGCTCGAGGAAACAGGTTATGAGGCAAAAAAGATGACCAGGCTTTTTAGCTTTTACAGCACCCCCGGTTTTACAAATGAAATGATCCACCTTTATCTGGCATCGGAGTTAACTCTTAAACAACAAAAACTTGATGATGATGAATTTATAGAGGTAGAAGCAGTCCCCTATCAACATGCGCTTGACATGATCTGGACTGGTGAAATCTGTGATGCAAAATCAGTTGCGGGAATCCTCGCGGCCCAGGACAAAAAATAAAGATAAAGAAAAACCGTTGAGCTACAAACTCTACGGTTTTTTTGCAAATATTTATTATATTAACGACCCGTCTGGTATTTTTCAAAAACTATCTCGCGGCCGGATAGCCTGGCAACACGACATTCCGCAGGTATGCTCCCGTTAATCTCCGGGGTATGCCTTCTGTCAGCAATTATTAAAACGGTTGGCTCAAGCAGTTGTGCTATAACTTTGGCTGAGCGGTCTCCCCCGGCGCCGGCATGTACCACGCCACGGCATCTTCCCAAAACCATAACATTGCCTCCAGATACCACCTCAGCGCCGTGGTGTATGTCTCCCAGAATAACGATATGCTTGGCGTGAGCGATACGCTGCCCGGAACGCAGGGATCTTCGCACCAGCAGGGCGTTGTCACCTAAACCTAACCGGGTACATGTCTGATCACGTTTCTGCGGACTGCCCATCAGGTCAGTCCTTAAGGCAGCTTTTTTATCAATGTTGGGGACCAATCCATACTGGCGGCATATATTTTCAAGCTCGCTTTTTTGATTATCTGGGAACTCAAGGTGCCCTCTTGACAGAGAAAAACGGGCACCTTTAAAAAAACCTCTGGCTGACTCCATTTTGCTAAGCAATGTATTTTTTATTTCATCAAATTCTCTGTTTGGATCAAATACAATCACGAGTCCATTTCTAGTACCTTTGATACTAACCATATCCCTGCCCATTAATGACCACCTCTATCACAAATTTCATGTGAATATAAAAAATTATTCGATTTATTTAGACCTTTTCCTGCTTATAACATAAATAAACTTCAAAAGAAAACACAATTACGCATAAAAAACCCTATTTTGCGGAAGGCTCAATATTAGTTTATCAATATGAGCAGGAAGAAACTTCATCATATATTTACTTCCTGAATGGCAGGATATGCAAAAGCGTTGATCTAAAATTAATGCACTTCCAGCTTTCTACAAACGGCCGGACTCATACCATGAAACAAACACGATTTCTACTGCGGGAGGTAATTAAATGCCAGAATGGAGAAAAGACCCCATTGTCGATCGGTGGGTAATCATCGCCACTGACAGGGCCAAGAGACCCCTGGATTACAAAGAAATAAATGAGGAAAAAAAGACTCAATTGTGCCCACTATGTGAGGGCAATGAAGAGCAAACCCCTCCAGAAATAGTAGCATACCGTAACCCCGCCACTGGCAAAGACACACCAGGGTGGTGGGTAAGGGTGGTCCCAAATAAATTTCCCGCTCTAAAAATTGAAGGTGAAATAACTCAGCACCAACATGGAGTTTACCACTATATGAATGGGGTAGGCGCACATGAGGTTGTTGTAGAAACAACCAGCCATGTTCCCGGCCTGGATGGTGAAACCGAAAAACAGGTAGAGGAGGTTATTTGGGCCTGGCGTGACCGTTCCCTAGATTTAAGGAAAGATGCACGGCTAAAATACATTCAAATTTTTAAGAATACCGGTTCTATAGCCGGAGCTTCATTGGAACACACCCATTCTCAGCTTATTGCACTTCCGCTCGTCCCCCCCGATATAAAGCAGGAACTTGATGGTATGAGGGAATATTCAAACCGGCGAGGTTCGTGTGCGGTTTGTGATATCCTCAGGCAGGAGATTATGGAGCGCGAAAGGGTAGTAATCGAAAGTGACCACTTTCTTTGTTACAGCCCGTTTGCTTCTCGCTTTCCATTTGAAACATGGATAGCGCCCAAAGAGCACCAGCATGATTTTGTACAGCTCCGTGAGGAGCAGGTGCGCGACCTGGCTGTAGTTATAAGAAGTGTTTTAAGCAAAATGTCAGCAACTGTCAAAAATATGCCCTACAACATGGTCCTGCATACGGCGCCGATTAATTCACGTGATGAATACCATTATCACTGGCATCTGGAAATTATGCCGCGGCTCACGATAATGGCTGGCTTTGAACTGGGTACGGGATATTTTATAAATCCTACGCCGCCTGAGATCGCGGCACAGGCGTTAAGAGAAAAACAGGAAACTTATCCCTTCTTTGAAAGGCCACTAATGGAGGTGCACAGATATGTTTGATCGCCCTTTAAAAATTCTAATTGTTTCACCAGAGGTTGTTCCCTTCGCGAAAACAGGCGGCCTGGCTGACGTAGCCGGGTCACTGCCCAAGGCTCTGGCAATTGTGGGTGGCGATAATATGGGAAATGACGTCAGAGTAGCAATGCCGAGATATCAGCAAATCGAAAATGGATCTTACAAAGTCGATTTTCCGGTTCCATTCAAAAATCGTTATGAAACTGCAATCATCAGGGAAAGTTCCATTGAAGCGCAGTACCAGGGTGAGCGGAAGACTATACCGGTATATATGGTGGATAATCATCATTACTTTTACCGTGACCGGATGTACATGTTCGATGATGAAGCGGATCGGTTCGCTTTCTTTTCAAAGGCTGTCCTTGAAATGCTGCCAAGGTTGGACTGGCAGCCGGACATTATACACTGCAATGACTGGCAAACCGGTCCAATACCTTTATTTTTAAAGACCCTTTACCAGCATGACCCGTACTATAACAGGATATCTACTGTATTTACTATTCATAACCTTCAGTACCAGGGCAACTATGACAAAAGTGTCTTAAATGCTCTGGGGCTTGGCGATGAATTTTATCACCCCGACAGACTTGAGTTTTTTGGTTCAATCAGCTTCATGAAAGCCGGTATTGTTTATGCAGATGTAATAAACACAGTAAGCCGTACCTATGCATCCGAAATACAGCGCCCAGAACTGGGTGAAAGAATGGACGGACTGCTCAGAAAGCGCTCCAAGGATCTGTATGGCATAGTTAATGGAATTAATTATCATGAATTTAATCCCAGAACAGACCCACGCATTCACCGCAACTTCGACAAACATAGCCTTGTCAATAAAAAGGAAAACAAGTTTGCCCTTCAAAAAGAAATGGGTCTGCCGGTTCGGGATGTGCCTATGATTGGACTGATAACGCGCCTGGTCGACCAAAAGGGACTCGACCTGATCGATAATATTATTGGCAGTGTCATGCAGGAGGACCTCCAGTTTGTGGTTTTAGGCAGCGGTGATAAGTATTATGAAGATATGCTTGAGAAAATGAAGACACGCTACCGGGATAAAATCGGACTGTATTTGGGATTTAACGCGATCCTGGCTCAGCGTATATATGCGGGCGCAGACATGTTCCTGATGCCTTCCCGATTTGAACCCTGCGGTTTAGGACAATTAATAAGCCTGCGGTACGGTACCATACCTATTGTAAGACTAACAGGCGGTTTAGCTGATACTGTAATTGATCACAACCAGGAAACCGGTTCCGGAAATGGATTCGGGTTTTCTGAATATTCAAGCGGCGAGCTCCTTCATGCAATCAGAAGAGCCCTGAATCTTTACAGGGAACACCCCGAGCAGTGGGAAAGACTTGTGAAAAATGCCATAGAGCAAGATTTTTCATGGGCACGTTCGGGCGTTGAATACCTTCAACTATTCCAGGAAGCCATGAAGAAACATCTCGCGCTCCAGAGAATCGCATAAACAAATACTCTAAAAAACTATGTTAAAATAATAAGCAGGTTAATAGTGAAAAGATATAGAAATACCAGGCTGTCACTTAAGTGAAAGCCTGGTATTTTAAACGAAGATTAAAGAATATTGTGGGGATACACATCATGTTGAATGTTGCGGCAGCCGTTATTTACTGTGGTGGCAAAGTTCTGATAGCACAACGTCCCAGAGATGCGCATATGGGATTAAATGGGAGTTTCCAGGCGGAAAAATCGAGCCAGGAGAGGACGCCAGGGCTTGTCTAATAAGAGAAATAAAAGAGGAACTCGACCTGGAGATTGAAGTAGAAAGAGCGCTGGTAAGCGTAAAACACAATTACGTAGAAAAGAAGATTGCATTACATTGTTACAGGTGTCAATACCTTTGTGGTAACGCCAAAAAAAAAGGGTGCCATGACTTTAAATGGGTAGACGTTACTGATCTGTCAAACTATGATTTTGCAGAAGCCGATATACCAGTTGTACGTATGCTCATAGAAGGAAAAAAACAAGCTCTTTAAAAATCCTGCAGGTTACCATTCCGGTTGAACTTCATCTCTTCAAAAGTCCCGGTTACCCTGATATGCGGCAGTCCGGTGATTTCATTGTACACGCTGTCTGAAACAAGCATCTCGCTTAAATGAAGAGTATTGCGAATGCGGATCATTTTTAGCCCTGGTAAAGAAAAACAGCCGAGGCTTTTGATAGCAGCCGCGATGGCGTCAAAATCATTTGAGAGAGTCATTGGAACCATCGCACGCTGTATAAAGGTACTGGTCATGGCGTTAAGATATATAGAATCCCTGTTAAGTTTATTTACAAGCAGTTCCGTGGTAAAGTCGGCCAAGCCTATGCCATAGGCGTTGCCGTGAGCTTCAGGAGCGACATCAAGCACAGCAATCCTTTTTATTTTTGGATACTCGGGCTCCGCATTGCCCTGAATACGCAAACGACCTATCACATTTGTATCCATCCCTGTACCGCTGAAATTTTTTCCAATCTGGTCTACAATAAGAACGTCCAACTCAGATACGGGAAGCCCCGGGAGGCAGGCCTTAGCCTCTTGTAGTAAATATTTTTCTTTTTCAATAAAATTCTCAGGCTGTACCGGAACGACTTTCATAGTCTGCTCGTATGCGTCTTCGAGGATAGCAAGACCAAGAGCCACCGGGGCAACCTTTAAAACCACTTTTGCTCCTTCCAGAACTGCTTTTGAAAGAAGGTGGGGCTGGCAGCTATGCAGGGAAGCTGCACCAGCGGGACCACCCAATCCTACAGCCAACATTTTTAGCAGTCCGCTTTCATGACTGCCGTGAAAAGAAGTGTGGGGCTTAATCCTATTGACAACGATTATTGCATCACACTCGAGGGATTTACGGTTGAGGTAGACGTCTCCGTAGAATGCCCGTCCTATGACATCAGCATCAGTCAGGCAATAAACTGGCGCCCCGATACATTCTTCCTGAATGCCAAGAGATCTCAATAAGCTTTTCTGCCCCTCGGCATTACCTCCACCGTGGCTGCCCATTGCCGAGATTAGCAGCGGATTCCCACCCAGAGATTTGATATATGCCGCTGTAGTACTTAAAATCAGACCGATATTACTGATACCCCTGCTGCCTGCGGTAATACCTACTAGCATTCCAGGCTTGATTTTTTGCCTAAGACCAGATGATAATGCTCTTGTTACTTCCCCTTTAAGGTCTTCCAACCGCATGCTGGGGAAACTTTGATTTATTTTTATCATCCGCGGGAGGATCATTTTACTTGATCCGCCCGTCTTCTTCCTTGTAATCGGTTCCAAAAGAGACTCCTTGAACATTAACACTTACATCTATCACTTTTAGACCGGTCATGGTTTCCACAGCATTCTTTACATTGCTTTGAATACGGTTGGCTACCTCATGTATAGGCGCACCGTACTCCACTATAACGAAGATATCAATGGTTGCTTCTTTCTCACCAACTTCAGCTTTAACTCCTTTAGATAAATTTTTGCGTCCCAATTTTTCAGCAATACCACCCGCGATGCCTCCGCTCATTCCAGCTACGCCCTCAACCTCGGATGAAGCAAGGCCTGCTATTATTGTAACAACATCCTTTGATATTCTGATAGAGCCCAGTTCACCACCTCTAATAACGAGTTCATTATTTGTATCTTCCATTGTTTAACACCTCCCATATATTTCTATTTATTATATCACTGGCTTGGAAACAATGTCTACAAAAAAGGCTTACTAAAGAATAAGACTTAAAGAGAGGAAAAAGTTTGCGCAGGTAGAATATCCCGTTATAATAAATTGAAGAATAAATAAAGGAGGAGGTTAAACCGTGTCTTTATATCGTACCATGCTTTTTTCACCCGCCAACGACCTGCGAAAAGCGGGTAAGGCTCTTATGCTCAATGCAGACGGGACAGTACTTGACCTGGAAGACGCTGTTGCTTTAAGCGAAAAAATAAATGCCAGAAATGCCCTGAAAGATGTTTTGGCCCTACCTCGCAAAGGAGATGTATTTATCCGTGTCAACAGCGCACAAACGGAATTTATCCTGGGAGATCTGCTTGCTGCCGTTACCGAAGGTGTGAAGGGGCTTGTTCTTGCTAAATCCGAGTCAGCTGAAGAAATACGCCAGGTGGACTGGCTGATTGGGAAGATAGAAAAAGACTGTGGAATGACAATTGGCTCATTAGAGCTAATACCTTTTATCGAAAGTGCAAATGCTATTATTAACGCCTATCCCATTGCTTCCGCATGCTCCAGGATCAGCAGGATGTTCTTTGGTGGGGTGGATTACGTCCTAGATATTGGATCCAGTTTTTCAAAAGAAGGGACGGAAATATTTTACGCCCGGTCTCAACTGGTGGTAGCTTCTCGCGCTGCCGGCATTGAACCTCCCATAGATACAGTATACCCAGATTTTAAAGATATCGATGGTTTAATCAATGATGCCAAATTAGTGCGCCAGATGGGGTTCCAGGGTAAACTAGCCATACATCCCGCCCAGGTGGAGCCATTAAACGAGGTGTTTATGCCGACGGATGACGAAATATCATGGGCTAAAAGAATTGTAGAAGTGTTTGACGAGTCTGAAGCGAGGGGGCAGGCTATTCTTCAGGTAGACGGGAAAATGATCGAGTACCCGATAGCCAATCGAGCCAGGCGAATATTGGCGCTATCCGAGCAGATTGCTAAAAAAAGCGGTTAAATTATGTCTGATTGTTAATTATATGTTGCGTATGACTTTATTTAATGGGATTAAAAGACACACCATTATGCCACGCGCTATCTTGAGGTAGCTGGTATCTAAGGAATAGAAAATTAAACAATTTACTGGAGGGCATTTATAATGCCAAGAAGCAAGGTGTTATTGCCCAGCGATGGTTCGGAGACATCGCTGAAGGCGGCTGCATATGCGGCAAGGCTCATGAAAGTCAACCCCGAAATGAAACTATCAGTTCTTGTTGTAGTACCTGAAAGCAACGGCTTTGAACAGCTTGACAAAGCTATTGCCAAGAGGGGAAATGAAATACTTGAAAAAACCATGCTGGTTTTTAATAATGAAGGAATAAAGGTCCAAAGCTTTATAGAAAATGGTGACCCCGCTGAGGTTATTATCAAATACTCTGAGCGGGGTAATTACGATCATATTATCATGGGTAGCCGGGGGGTTAGCGAGCTGCGCGGCGCGGAAATCGGCAGTGTAAGCCATAAGGTCATTCACCTGGCAAACTGTAGGGTCACACTGGTTAAATAATATTTTTAATCAACAATTTTTCTGATATACAAAACAATAAAGGGGAGAATCAAAAAGAATTCTTCCTTTCCAAATTCAATCAGCCAAATCATTGACCTTTTTACAACAGCCCAAGACGGTGCAGGTTTTAGTAATTCATATCTCAAAGTCAGAAGATTAGATTTTGCTTCTTTTAATGTTTCGGGATCCTTGATTTTTGATAAAATCTCATAAACGGCATGGTCCAGGGGAGATGCGTCTTTCGATTTTGAAATATCGTCAGAATAAACATCAGTTACAATAATGTCATCAGAGCCTTCAAGGTCAGAAGAGGCTCCATGCTTCAGGGCAGACTGTCCTTCCAATTCCTTGATCAGGTTCTCAAGGTACTCTTTCTTGCAGTTCAGAATTTCGGCGTAGTCTTCACGCCTCTGGTGCTCTAAATATGATTCAAAGACAGAAAAGCAGCCTCCCCGTCCAGCCTGCTCAAAACCGTGTCTTTGTCTGGATTCGTTACCATATATACGGTCAAGAATTTTGGCCGTAAAATCTTCCCAAAATGTATATTCCAGGCCGTAAGGCACCTTGTAGCGAATGTTTTCGATATCCTTTAACTGCATCTCAATTAACTGCTTAGCTGCACCAATATCATTAAGCTGCGGCAATATGTTTCTCCTCCTAAATAAACATTGAGACCATGCAACATTGGTAACCCGCTGTGAACGGTCATATTGAATTATAACATGTTCACTCAACCGGTGGGAAGGGTTATAAAATTAGGAAGTTTCCCCGGAAATAACCGGGGAAACTCCTACATCACCTTTTCACACCTTTGCTGTGCTTCTTTTAAAAGAGTGCCAGTTTTATCACAAAGGCCCATTAAACGCTTTTTTTCTTCGTGCCCCTGAGCAGGCAGTTTGTCCAACACATTGCCCATTTCCATCATACAGTCCTGGGCATTCCTGATGCAATTTTGAAGTTCAGCTTTTATACCAGTATTAACCATAATTAGTTCACCGCCTTTCAGTTAATAAATATTGTACATTTATTATTGTAACCGGATAAAAATATAATATATATCGTTAATACATTTGAACGGAGAAGAGAAAAGAATATGAACAATAAATTATTATGCTATTGTCCAAGGTGTGGGTGTACTCAGCTGGATGTTGAGACCGAGCCGGGGCAATTTAATTTACTCTGCATGAGGTGCAGTTTCAGCTGTGAAATTATTGTGTTTGATGAGGGCGAGGAAAAAGATTAAAAGTATTGCCTAAACTTTACCTATTTCTGTAATTATATGTCCTTTAACCTTGAGCCTGGCTTTTTCGCCCACCCGTATCGCTGCCCCTAGCTTCAAATTAGCCTGTCCAGAGTAGATACCTGCGCCAGTGCGAAAGGTTAGAACATAATGTGACGATAAGCGTTTTTGGTCTGTGCAAATTCCTACCAGTTCTTGCGTTGGGTGGCTTACGTAAAACTTGAGAAAACGATAACCGGCAACAGTGGCTGTAATTAGAAGAACCAGCACACCGGTTGTTTTAATGTTTTCATTTCCAAGTATTGCGCCTACAACCGATAAAACCAAACCCAAGAGAACAACGACCCCGGCAATTCTTTCCAGCACAACAAACTACCTCCTGTTTAGCGAATTATAGTGTATTAGTAATCACCTGCTCGAAATAATACATTATAATTTCTACACCTAATTCTGATCTCCTATTTTCATTTATTTTTTTACCATCTTTAGTTTCAACTTATTAAATACTCTTTACCCAAGATATTTGATCACGGTTTGCATAGAACAGGCATTATCGTTATAATTGTTTTATATCTCCTGGAAAAGGAAGAAACTTTTCTTTATGAAACCTTATTTCATTAAAACTTTTGGTTGCCAGATGAATGAGCATGATTCTGAGGTTGTTGCGGGAATGCTTGAGAGTCTGGGTTTCATACCAACGGACAGAGTTGCAGACGCTGGTATTATTATTCTAAATACATGCTGCATACGTGGAACTGCTGAAAATAAAGTATTTTCTTTTTTAGGAAGACTGCGCAAGCAGAAGAAGGCAAATCCAGACCTAATCATCGGTGTTTGTGGGTGTATGACCCAACAGGATCATATGGCAGCAAGACTGCACCATCTTTTTCCTTATGTAGACCTCATATTTGGCACACACAACCTCCACCGTCTGCCGGAGTTAATAAAAAGGGTAGAGGTGGAGCGTGTAAATGTCCAGGAGGTACTGCCAGCGTTACCAAAAGAGCTTGTGGAAGGTCTTCCAGTTAAGAGAAAAGGGAAGATACGCGCCTGGCTCAACATTATGTACGGATGCGATAACTTTTGTACTTACTGTATCGTTCCTTATGTCAGGGGAAGAGAGAGAAGCCGCAGGCCTGAAGATATCATAGAGGAGGCCGCTAAAATAGGCCGGGAAGGTTATAAAGAGATTACACTTCTTGGCCAAAACGTGAACTCATACGGCAAGGATCTTGATGGCATCTTGGATTTTGCGGGCCTGCTGCAAATGCTGGAGAATGTTGGGGGGATCGATAGAATACGTTACATGACCTCACATCCCAGGGATTTTACCGATAAATTAATTGAAGTCATATCCCAATCCGGTAAAGTGTGTGAACATTTTCACCTTCCGGTACAGGCTGGCAGCAACCGTGTTTTAGGCAATATGAAAAGGGGCTATACCAGGGAGGAATATCTTAAGCTGATCGAAAAAATCGTCTCCTCAATTCCCAGAGCAACTATTACAACAGACATTATGGTCGGATTTCCAGGTGAAGAAGAAGTCGATTTTGAAGAAACACTGGAATTAGTAAGACAGGTCCGCTTTGATAGTTCCTACACCTTTGTTTATAACGCCAGGTCCGGTACGCCTGCTGCTGCTATGCCGGGGCAAATTCCGGAACCTGTTAAGAAGGAACGAATTCAGGCACTGATCAGGCTCCAGAATCAAATCAGTCTGGAGAAAAATGTTGAAGAGGCCGGTCAAATATATGAGGTTTTGGTAGAAGGTGAGAGTAATAGCAGGTCAGGCTTGCTGTTAGGAAGAAATCGTGGAAATAAAATAGTTACTTTTGAGGGCAGCAAGAATTTAATAACTAAAAATATTTTGGTTACCATTACCGAAGGGCACCTTGCTCACCTTTCAGGTATTATTAATAATAACAAAAGGTAACAAAAAGCAATGCATAATACAACTATAGGGCGGAGGTGAAACGTTTGTCGGTGTTGGAAAAGGCAAAAGAGCTGGGAATTGAACTATCAAATTCTAAGGAATTGCATTCCTTAAGGGAAGCTGAAGAAATGATGCTGAAAAATCAGGAATCCCAAAAAGCAATCAGTGAATTTAATGAAAAGCAAGAAGCTTTTCAGGTAATTCAGTCCCAGGGCTTGCAGCTAACGGAAGGCCAAAAAAAGGAACTGGAAGATCTTGAAATGAATATGCTAAATAACCCTTATGTATATAATTTTTTCAAGGCACAGCAAGAATTTGAAAATGTGCTTCAATCTATAAATAATATCATCGCGGAATCGATTGGCATGAAACCCGGCGATGGTTGTGATTGTGGCTGCGGTCAAACTAATGACTCCTGTGACAGCGGCTGCTGCAGCTAATATTCATATATTTTTTGGTATTACACAACTCCCCCTGGGCAGCCGGGGGTTTTTCTTTTGGTTTAGAATACCATATGTTATAATGGTCACCAGGAGGGGTTCCGGTGGGTTTAACGCCAATGTTCAGGCAGTATCTCAAGATTAAAGAACAACACCAGGATGCTATCCTTTTTTTTAGGTTGGGCGATTTTTATGAAATGTTTTTTGATGATGCGCGCACGGCATCAAGAGAACTGGAAATAACTCTTACCGGAAGGGACGGCGGAGGCCGGGAACGGGTTCCTATGTGCGGTGTGCCGTACCACGCCGCTGAAAGTTACATAGCAAGACTGATTAAAAAAGGATTTCGGGTAGCCATCTGTGAACAGGTTGAAGACCCTTCGACGGCAAAAGGAATTGTGCGGCGTGAAGTGACAAGAGTGATAACTCCTGGTACTGTCATTGAGGAACAGCTCCTTGATGAAAAGAAACATAACTATCTGGCCAGCATATCACCAGGGTTGAACGGTTACGGCTTAGCCTTTACCGATATTACCACTGGAACATTTACGGCAGGCTCTTTTTTAGGTAAACACGCCAGGTCGGAATTAATGGGAGAAGTAACAAGGCTTATGCCTGCCGAGGTGATTTTACCTTTATCGACAACAGAAACCCTTGGTGATGAATTAAAATTACTGGGAATAAATGCTATCAGCTCTTTTAAAGACGAAGCTTTTGTAAAAGAGGCAGCAAGAAATATCCTGAAGGATCATTTTGGGCCTGTCTTTGAGGAAATAAATTATGCCGACTATGAATATGCTGATGCAGCTTCAGGCGCACTGGTTTTATTTGTTAAAGAGACCCAGAAAAGAGATCTTGCTCATATTCGACGAATCAATTTTTTAAAGCCGGGGAAATACATGCATCTAGATTTGGCGACACGCCGGAATCTTGAATTAACCCGGTCAATCAGCGAAGTTTCTAGAAAACATACACTAATTGGAGTTATGGATCATACTGTAACTGCTATGGGCGGCAGATTGATTAGGAGTTGGATAGAGCAGCCATTAGTGAGTAAGCTTGAGATTGAATTGCGACTTGATGCAGTCGAAGAACTGGTTCATAAGGTTTTTTTGAGAATGGACCTTAAAGAAGCCCTGAAAAATATTTATGATCTGGAAAGACTGTCGGGCAGGATATCTTTTGGTACGGCCAATGCACGAGATCTGGTAGCTTTAAGTAAATCGCTTGCACAGCTTCCCGCGCTAAAGTCATTGTTATTAAACGCGGAATCTGAATTTCTTAAGGAAATCGGACATTCAGTTGACCTGATGGCGGATATTAGAGAACTTCTGGACCAGTGTATTGTTGATAATCCTCCCTTGTCCCTTCGAGAAGGGGGTATTATCAAGCCAGGATTTAATACAGAGGTGGACAGGCTGCGTTCGTCAGGGCGCGAGGCTAAATACAAGCTGGCAGGCCTGGAAGAAAGGGAGCGGCTCAGAACAGGCATTAAGTCACTCAAGGTAGGCTTTAATAAGATTTTCGGCTATTTTATAGAAATCACCAAATCAAATCTGGAACTTGTTCCGGAAGACTACCGGCGAAGGCAAACCCTAGCCAATGCAGAGAGGTATTCGACACCTGAGTTAAAAGAATATGAAGACCTGGTTATTGGTGCGGAGGAACGACTACTACAGTTGGAACACCGTCTTTTTAATGAGTTGCGTGAGAAGCTTTCAGGGGAAATAAACCGGATTCAAAATTCGGCCGCTGCTGTCGCCAAAGCCGATGCAATATACTCCATAGCTAAGGCTGCGGCGCTGTACAGGTACGTCAGGCCCCAAATAAGTGAAGACGGCAGGCTTGCCATAGCAGGCGGCAGGCACCCCGTGTTGGAACGGGTTATGGGTCCAGGTGAGTTTGTACCAAACGACACACTTATGGACAAAATAAATAACAGGCTGGTATTAATCACGGGTCCGAACATGGCTGGTAAAAGCACCTACATGCGGCAGGTGGCGTTAATCGTACTAATGGCGCAGGTTGGAAGTTTTGTTCCGGCTACCTCAGCCGCAATACCGCTGGTTGACCGCATTTTCACCAGGATCGGCGCTTCAGACGACATCGCAGGCGGAAAAAGCACCTTTATGATGGAAATGAATGAATGCCAGTCTATAGTAACAGGGGCAACGGACAAAAGCCTGGTTATTATGGACGAGGTAGGGCGCGGAACCAGTACTTACGATGGTATCAGC
Organism: Pelotomaculum sp. UBA3103; assembly: GCA_002365855.1. Taxonomy (GTDB): domain Bacteria; phylum Bacillota; class Desulfotomaculia; order Desulfotomaculales; family Pelotomaculaceae; genus UBA3103. The sequence continues at coordinate 24,361 of DFAP01000122.1, forward strand.
ATTGCCAGAGCTCTGGTGGAATATATTCATTTGAAGATTGGTTCAAGGACGTTGTTTTCAACTCATTATCACGAACTCACTGATTTGGAACAAATACCTGGAATTGTCAACTTAAATTTTGCAGTCAAGGAAGACGGAGAAGACATCATATTCCTGCGAAAGTTGCTTCCGGGAAAAGCTGACCGCAGCTATGGTATCCATGTAGCTAGGCTGGCAGGACTGCCTTTGGAGATTATCAAAAGGGCTGAAGAAGTATTAAAATACTTTGAAACTATTGATGAAACATCATTTAATTTGTCAGCTGCAATCGAGACAGTTGAAAGCACATTAAAAGTGGGTGAGATATCTGTGATTAGTGAATTGCGATGCCTTAATGTTATGGATATGACCCCGCTGGAAGCCATCAATAAGCTGTATATGTTACAGAGAAAGTTAAATAAAAATAACTAAAATTAAGATAGATACCATGGGGGGAAACATATGTATGTTGTCGGTGTAGATGTGGGGGGCACTTTCACGGACGCTGTGTTTCTGGAAAATGACATTGTGCGTTCTTTTGCCAAAATTCCAACCAGGAACAACCTGTTAGATTCAATCTTAGAGGCAATTGATCTGGTCCTGGAAGGGATAGACAAGGAAAAAATACAGCGAATTGTCTTTAGTACAACAATGATTACCAACCTGATTGCAGAACATAAATATGATGATGTAGATTTATTTTTGATACCGGGACCTGGTTTAAGCAGCGAGTATTATAAAGTCAGGACAGGGGCTCATATCCTGTCTGGAGCTATAGATTACCGCGGGAGGGAAATACTTTCTATTAAAGAGAGTGAAATTGAAGCTGCGCTTTCTGGCATGGTCTCTAAAACCAGTAGAAAAGTTGGTGTCGTTGGAAAGTTTTCACCTCGCAACACTTCCCATGAAAAAAGAGTTTCGGAACATATCAAAAATAAGTACCCAGATTGGCATATTGAGCTGGGCTCAAGGGTCGGCGGCCAATTGAATTTTCCGAGAAGGGTGGAAACAACCTATTTAACCTGTGCCACCAGGGAACCCTACCACTACTTTATTCAATCGGTACGACAGGCCCTAGAGAAAAGAGATATTACTGCACAAGTCTTTATCCTAAAAGCTGACGGTGGAACTGTTCCACTTGAGAGGGCTGAGGAGCTGCCGGTTGAAACAATCTTTTCCGGTCCTGCTGCAAGCACTCTAGGTGTAATGGCCTTAACACCACCTCAGGAAACAGCGGTCGTAGTGGATATTGGTGGAACTACTACCGATCTAGCCTTAATCTTGAGCGGCCAGCCGCTATTGTCCGCAAAAGGCGCCAGGGTAATGGAGAGACTGACCCAGGTACGCGCCTTAGCCGTCAAGTCCGTTGCCGTGGGCGGTGACAGCTTTCTGGAAAATACCGGGGAGGGGATAATCATCCATCCTAAAAGGATGGGACCGGCTTATTGTACTGGCGGGCCCGCCCCGACTCCAACTGATGCTTTGCGGGTGCTGGGTTTGACCACACTGGGCGACCCGGACATGGCAGCTGATGCTATGAAATCCCTGGGGGCAGGTCTAGGTATAAGTGTTGTTGATATTGCCAATAAGGTAATCGATATGGTTGTGGACACAATTAAGGCTGAGATTGAAAAGATGTTTATAGAATGGGAGCAGGAGCCGGCCTACCGGATATGGGAAATTTTAAACAAGCACAAGGTCCGTCCTTCCATTGTTGCCGGTGTAGGTGGCGGCGCAATTGGTTTTGTATCAAAAATTGCTGAAACGCTTGGTTGTTCACCGGTCATACCGCCATACGCTTCTGTTGCAAATGCAATAGGAGCGGCCGTGGCAAAGCCAACAATGCAGATGAGTTTAAGGGCGGATACTGAGCAGGGCTATTATATCATCCTGGAGGAAGGGCAACAGGACAGGATCAAAGACAAGGCTTTCGATGAGCAGAAAGCCCTTAATTTAGCGAAAGAAAGCCTGATCAATAGAGCGTCAAGATATGGATTAAAAATTGAAAGCCAGGAAATTGAGGTCACCCGTCAGGAAGTGTTCAATATGTTCAGGGATTGGACCACTACCGGAAAGATATTCGATATCACGGTACAGACCCCAAGGGGTATCACTAATAGAATAAGTGCCGGGGAGGGAGCTTTTTGAAACAATACAGTTTTAAAAAAACGGGCCTGATTTTCTTTCCCGCCTTTGACTGGGCCATATCACCAACTCATCCTGAAAGAGAAGAGCGACTGCTGTATACCAGGGACCAAATTTTTGAAGAAGGAATTATGGATTTACCTCAGATTGTTGAGTACGCGCCCACACTGGCCACAGCACACGATATTGCCAGGGCGCACTTCTGTGTTCCAAGGGTTAAAGACCAGGTTACTGAACCTCACCTGATAGCAGCAGGGGCGGCAATGTTGCTTGCGGAGCAAATTGTTTCAGGCCAGATTGCAAACGGTTTCGCGCTGGTAAGGCCCCCCGGACACCACTCCATGAAGGTTGTTCACGGAAATCGTGGTTTCTGCAATATAAACAACGAGGCTGTTATGGTTGAGTACCTGCGTAGCCGTCACGGCATAAGACGAGTCGCCATTATTGATACGGACGTTCATCATGGAGACGGTACCCAGGATATATACTGGCATGATCCTGATGTATTGTTTATATCATTTCACCAGGACGGA
>DFAP01000035.1 GCA_002365855.1 Pelotomaculum sp. UBA3103
TATTCAGCAAGCCCTACTTAGTAAGACATTATTCGACAGTATCCCCAAAGGAGTTATGTCAGTGATTGTATAATAAGCACAAAAAAATACGTTAATCATTAATTGAGGTGTTATATAAAATGAAATATCAATTCTCAGATCTTGTAAATATTCAACACCTTCGAAAATTGATGAATTCGTTCTATGAAGCAACGGGTATACCCCACGGCATTCATGATATAGACGGCAGTATCCTGAGCGGGATAGGTTGGCAGGATATCTGCACCAAGTATCATCGTGTGTGTCCGGAGGCGGAGTATAACTGTCTGAAAAGCGACAGCTACATATCCAAACATCTGCATGAGGTGGCTTTTGTGGGGTATAAATGTTTGAATGGACTCATGGATTATGGCACCCCTATCATCGTGGAGGGTCAGCACCTGGCTACGATGTTTCTGGGGCAACTCTTGCATGAGCCGCCCGATGAGGAGTTATTTCGCCGGCAGGCAAGGAAGTACAGGTTTGACGAAGCCGCCTACATAGAGTCACTGCGCCGGGTTCCGATTATTCCTAAAGAGAGAGTAGAATCAATCATGTCATTTTACTCTCAGCTTGCCCAACTCCTGGCGTTGATGGGATTGGAGAAGAAAAGGGAACTTATGAGGTCGGAAGATGAGTACAAAACCGTCTTCGAAAATACCGGAACAGCGACTATAATCGTCGATAAAGAATTAACATTATCTTTGGCTAACATGGAATGCAGTAATATCTTTGGCGTTACCCGGGAGGAAATTGAGGGCAATAAAAACTGGTTAGAATTCATTGTAGAAGAGGACCGGGATAGAGTAAAAAAATATCATCGCTTGCGATTGAATGATCCCAACTCTGCTCCAAGAATTTACGAAGTGCAAATTATTGATAAGCAGGGTAATGTTAAAGACCTTCTGGCAACCGTTGGTATGATTCCTGGGAGCAAAAAGACCGTGGTATCATTATTGGACATTACTAAACGTAAAAGGGCGGAAAAAGCTCTTCGCCAGTCGGAGGAACGTTTCTTTAAAGCCTTTCATGCCAGCTCGGCAATGATGTCTATCACCAGATTAAGAGACAACATACTTACCGATGTTAATAACACTTTAGCAAACTCATTGGGTTTTAGCCGCGAACAGATTATAGGCAGGTCTTCGATAGAGTTAAATATCTGGTCTGAACCGGAAAAGAGGGAAGAGTTGTTAAGGCTTCTCTCTGAACAGGGTTCAGTGAAAAATTTTGAAGCAAAATTTTTCAAGAAGTCAGGAGATAGCTGTTTTATACTTTTGTCTGTGAATATTGTTAATTTTAATGGAGAGGAATCTTTACTTTCCACCTTGATTGATATTACCGAACGGAAGCGGATGGAGGATGAACTTCGCCAGTCAGAAGAACGCTTTTCAAAGGCTTTCAACTCTTCCCCGGCGGCTATGGCCATACATTTAGTCAGCGATAACACTATTATAGATATTAATGACAAATTTTTGGAGATTACCGGCTACACTCGCGAGGAAGCAATCGGCAAGACAGCCACAGGATTAAGACTAATTGTTAATATGGAAGATTTACCCAAAATGTTAATAGTAAAAGAAGTAAAGGCTGTTTTCAACATTGAAATGAAATTCCGGAAAAAGTCCGGTGAAGAGCGCTTAGGGCTTTTTAACGGGGTCATCATAAATATAAGCAACGTGCCTTGCATGCTTTGGATGATGAATGATATTACAGAACTGGCTCAGTTCCAGAACGAGATGGCCCGGCTCGACCGCTTAAACCTGGTAGGAGAAATGGCTGCCGGCATAGGCCACGAAGTCAGGAACCCGATGACTACCGTCAAGGGGTTCTTGCAGCTATTCAGGGCAAAAAAGGAGTTTGGTAATTATACAGAACAGTTGGACCTGATGGTGGAAGAAATAGACAGGGCGAACTCTATCATAACCGAGTTTCTTTCTCTTGCAAAAAACAAGGCAGTTGATTTAAATAGACGCAGCCTTAACAAGATTGTAAAGTCCTTGTTCCCTCTAATTCAGGCAGATGCTTTAAAAGATGACAAAAATATAACGTTGGAATTAAAAGATATACCAATGTTGCTTTTGGACGAAAAAGAAATCCGCCAGGTTATTTTAAACCTTGTGCGAAACGGCCTGGAAGCCATGCCGCCAGGTGGAAACTTAAGCATCAGGACGTTTAAGGAAGAAGGAGAAGTGACATTATCTGTTAATGATCAGGGAACAGGCATCAAAGCCGAGGTTTTAGAAAAGCTGGGCACGCCTTTCTTCACTACTAAAGAAAACGGGACAGGCCTGGGCCTGGCGGTGTGTTACAGTATCGCCGCCAGGCACAATGCTGCCATATCAATAGATACAGGCCCGTCAGGGACAGCGTTTAATGTCAGGTTCAAGCTGTAACTTTTCATGGTTTATTTTTATTTATCAGCCTCTTAAACGCTGGAGAAACAAGGCCGGGTTGTTTCTTAATCTCTGCAGTATCGTCAACATCTTTTATTGGTATTGGTCCCTTATGTAAAACTGCCTGGTGCAGCAGCCTTACAGCGAGCCCTGCCACTATGTAGGCTAGAAAAGAGTAAAAATAATTCCATCTGATAAATGTCATCATATCCAACCAAACCATAATAGGTTGTAATACGAAAGCGCCAACTAACCCTGAAACTATAGTGGCTATTGCAAATGACTTCCAGGCACGAAAATACTGGTATAGCAACATAAAGACGACGGGTAAAACGGAGTAAGTGATCATATACACCCTTGGAAGACCAGGTAATAGGGTGTAGGGGTAACTCCAGAAATATTGGGTGCCTATTCCATTAAGAAATGAGCCTACTGCCAGTATCAATAGCCCGAAAGAAAATATTTCAGCTATGTATTTCTTGTTAACAAGTTTCCACCAGATGATCCAGGGGACAACGAGAATGAATACAATAACAAACCACTGAAATGAAAAAAGTTTTTCATACCAGTCACTAATTGATAAAGCGAGTAATTCCTGCTGTAACTCCATCATTCTATTTGCATCGGCCATGTCGTCGCTCCTCGGAAAATTTAAATTAGTATCTGCGGTAATTTAAAGAGCTATTCAATCACAATATTCACAGCTCCGGCAGGTTTAAAACTTGCGGAAAAAAATACGACCACCCCAGAATATAAAAAAGGCTTCCATAGCGCTGGAAGCCTTTCGTTACTGGTGCGGGATATAAGATTTTATAGCTTCAATAGGTTAGCGTACTAACCTTGCTCCATGATTGGGTAACGATATAACATTACTGTCGGTTCCATTAATTGTTATGTCATTACCATTAAAATTAGCTTTGTAGCCAATTACTTTCCCATATACTGTTATATTGTTACCGTTAAAGGTAATATCTCCGTTGGGGGCATATAAAATACCATGTATCGTAATATTATTACCATTTATAGTTATATCTTCTCCAGAATATAAACACACTTGATCATTGGTAGTGGCACTAAGGCAGTTACCATTAAGTGTAATATCCCCTGTGGTTAAAATTGCGCCAGCACCGTATATTCTATTGCCGTTTAGGGTAGCATTACCTTTTATATAGATTGAATTATCTACATAAATATTATTACCATTATATGTTTGTGAAGAGTTATAAACATGGCCGGCGGCCTGGGCTTGTTCTCTGACTTGAGTTGTATAATCCAGCATATCCACATAGGCTGAATGAGGATAGAGATAGGGTAGATTAATATTATTGCCATTACTGCTTATTGTGCCTACTGCTTCACATGCACCGGTAACACTAATGTAATTACCATTGACCTTGAAGTTTTGGTTTGTATGGGCAGTTCCGCCGACATATAAATGATTGCCGTTTAATGTCAATGTATTACGTGTACTCCCAGAAAATAAGGTATAGTCAAAAACGTGCGCCATACTGCCTGAAGCAGCAGCAGAGACATTAACACTAGAAGTGTTGAAACCAAATACTGGTATAAAATACAATTTAATAGTTCTGGTTGCATCTGCCGATATTATGCTACTATTAACTTGTAGGGTTACTTCTGATTCATTTAGACCGTTCAATTCAGCATATTCTATTGCAGTGTCCTGTGCTTTCACAGTATCAGGTAATTCTTGAGCCCCTGCTAAACAAGCCGCATCAAGGGCGTTTTGGATTTTTGCTTTTTGTAAAGACAGATTTCCTACATCTACTACCAGCCCTAGGAAACCGATCAAGGCTACGAAGCAAATGGCGAATATTACGGTTGCTGTCCCTCGTTCATCTTGTAAAAATTTCACCATAATATCACCCTTTTTATAGACCATTGTAGTTTGCTTTTATCTTATAAGATTTTAAGAGACAGGTATAGAATCTCGAGTCCTATCTTTATAGGACATATTTACTAAATAACTAATTAAAGCTGAAATGGCGCATACCAATTTCGCAGAACAAAGCTTGAGGATTATTATGGACAAATAAAAAAGCTCTCCAATACCTGGAGGGCTTGATTTTTCTGGTCAAACTGTCCGAAAAGCCCCATAAAAGCGCCTGATATGACCAAATATGGTATAATATATATATAAATAAGGAGGTTTGGTCATGCATCCACTAATCCCATTAGCGGCAGCAGCTATAATATTGCTGTTGAAAAAGGACGGGAACAGTAGTTTAATAACACAGGAATGTCATACTAGTGATGCTCCCCAAGAAGAAAGAAATGCATATATAAAAAATGATCTCGAGCAAGAACAAGAAAATTCTGTGACAGAGGATACTGAACAATCTGTAGAAAGAAAAGAGGTTTCAAATTCTTTACCCACCGCAGTCACCGGCGCTCAACAAACTTCAGAAGCTATGTGGGCTATCAAAACCTGGAAACGTTTAGGATATAAAAGCATCCATGGTCATGGCAATATTTTAGAGGACATGATCAAAAGCAAATACCCCATCGGTCCGGGTGAGGAAATTATTCTATCACCGAAAAAAAACGATCCTGTGGCGGATATCATAATTAAACGTGGTAATGAAGTGAAAGAGTTATTACAGATTAAAAATGAAATCTCCAATAAGTGCCGAAAGACAGTAAGGCAGGTTATGGCTGGTCAATATAGGGATGCCAAACTTATTGGAAGTACAGAGACTGCCAAGTTATATAATGCAAAAGCTGAACGGCTTAGGCAACACGGCACCGAGATACAGCCAATGTATGATTCTGGTATATCCACGTATGATCCCCGCCGGATTAACAATAAATTAAATTTCCGTTTCTCCAAAGGGAAAGAATTGTGGTGCACAATTCGAGGCGCCGCTTCAGTTGGCTTTGTTATTTCAGCTATAACCGGTGCCGTATGCCGGCTAGGACCTCTCCTAAGGGGTGAGATAACACTAAGCCAATACTGTGCTAAATCTATTAGGGACGGGGCAGGAGGGGGCTTAGCCGCTGCCACTGGTGCAGTTGCTGCCACTGTAGTTACTGCGGTAACTGGCCAAGCAGTTGGAGGATTGGTTATACCATTGATGGTTGGAGTTGGAGCAGCGATGATAGCAGCAAATTATGTTAATGGTTTTTTTAACATGCTTTTTGGATGGATTTAATCGATTGTCTCTTCTTGAATATTACAATGACAACGGCCACCAGTATGCATTCCGGTGGTCGTTTATTTGTTTTTATCTATATTTGTTTTCACAAGTTTAACATACTTTTCCATAAGCGTTAAAATAACTAGCACTGCCGCCCAGCTCCTGGGTCTTTGCATGCATTCCTCTGGGGCCGGGGCCTCCCGCCCGTACGCTTCCGCTCCGCTAGCCTGGGCCGCCTGCTTTTGGGCCTATAATTTTAGGTAACCGGCGGCCGCGTACCACTCCGCTCCGTGCACCGTCTCCAGCCTTCTGGGAAAGGCTTCGCAGGTCAATGCCCGCACCGTCAGCCACGGCTTTTTTTAGGGAGCGGATTAGCGGAGCGGCCGAGCCTGACCGTGCTCGGTCATCCTTGCGGGCCAGGCAGGGCGGTGCCCTGCGGGGTTCCCGGGAGCGGCTGCTCCCGTTTTGCCAGGAGAAGGTGGAGGCGCCTACGCGTCAGTAAGTTTCAACACAGATGGAATAAATACAATTTGTAGATACTCAGATATCACAAATCCCTAATTAATCACCCATCTGTTTGCGGGGATATTTTTATGACCAACAGAGAGTACCAGATATATGACTTCATTTGCGAATATACCGCCACCAAGGGCTACGCTCCAACCGTCCGGGAGATTTGCTCAGAAGTGGGCCTAAAGTCCACATCCACGGTTCACCTGTATTTAAACAGAATGATGGGCAAGGGGTACATCACCTGCAATCCCTGCCAGCCGCGCACGCTAAGGGTGCTGAAGTAATGGTAGGGCCGCTGTTCAAGTACAAGAAACTTTCCAACCGGGTTTTGCTGGAAACCATCAAGCACTATATAGCAGAACACGGTTACTCTCCGACCATACGCGAGCTGGCCAGGATCACTGATACCGGTGTCGCAACCGTCCACAAGCACCTCAGTCAGCTAATTAATGGCGGCTACGTTAAAGTCGAGCAGCCGCGGCGCCGCGTCCTCCGGGTGGTGAAAGACTATGAGTAAGCTTTACCGGTCCCTCGTGCAGGTCGAGCTTGACGCCCAGCAGCAGCCCAGGCGCTTCCGCTGGCTGGGGCGTTGGCACCGGGTTTTCAGCTGCGTGGTACAAGAGGATGAACGTCACTGGTTAAGCCGGCTGAGAAATCCGGAGCCTCAGCGCTACCGCTGTGAAACATACCAGGGCCTGGTCTGTGATTTATTGTATGCAGAAGGGGATGGGACCTGGGTGCTGGAGCGGGTATGGGATTAACCTGAATATTTTAAAAGATTTTTGTAGGCAAGCTTTTTTCATTTCAATAATTATATATGGTAAACTGTATATAGTCGGGAGGTGCATTACATGAGTTTGATAAAAAGAATTACCGTAGACCCCGAAGTTTGCCACGGGGCGGCCTGTATAGCGGGAACTAGAATTCCCGTATCGGTAATACTTGATAATCTTGCGTCTGGTTTAAACCGTCAAGATGTTTTAAAAAGTTATCCTTCTTTATCCCCAGATGATATCGATGCTGCCCTGGCTTATGCTGCCTTGCTGGCCAAAGAGCAGCATATAGCCCTGTAGAAAGGAATCGGAATGAAAATTAAAGTTGATGAAAACTTGCCTGTAGATGTTGCTGATTTTCTCGGTAACGCTGGCTTTGATGCTGAAACCGTATATTCAGAAGGAATAGAGGGTTGCACAGACAGGTATTTGATAACAGCTTGCAAGAAGGAAAAGCGGGTTTTGATAACCCTGGACAACCATTTCAGCAATATTAGGGCATACCCTCCGAATGAATGTTTCGGAATAATTGTTCTAAGAGTTGCAAACCAAAGCAAGCCCGCTATCTTAAGCTTAGTAGGGAAGCTTTTGACTCTTTTAAAAAAAGAATCAGACATGAGTAAATGTTTGTGGATTGTTGAGGAGGAGAGGGTACGAGTAAGGTGGTAGAAATGCCCCTTCTTAGTGGTATCAAAATATTTTACTAACTTGTACCAGAATAGTATTCTCCGGTTTAATTACCGGAGTTTTTTCTTCTCTGCGTCGAAAATCCGTTTAGCTACATTTATCATTATTCTGATTGCTGTTAACACCTTAAATTGCTCCGGGGTAAGTTCCTTTTTCATGCTGTATTTTATGATGGGAACACCCTAGTTGGTTACTCAGTACATATCAACAAGTCGCTCTTTGATGAGCTCCGAGGGATTGTAAACACTAAAAAAATAACCGGCCTGGCCGGTGTCTTGTTTCTGTAACGTAAATACATGGTGAAATTCGCTACTCACATTTTTTACCTACTGATGTTTTGGCAACACTTCCAGTTTCAGGTCAAGGGCGTCAAGTGTTTTTAAGATGGTTTCAAAATTCCCCAGGCGTGC
>DFAP01000024.1 GCA_002365855.1 Pelotomaculum sp. UBA3103
AGCAGCTTTGGGAGGTATCCCTGTCGAACGGGTGATGTTAAGTGATTTTCGTGTGCTGTCACCCCATGATTCCCTAAGTCAGGCAGTTGAGCAGATTCTTCCGGGTTATCAGCAGGATTTTCCGGTCCTGGATGACGGGCGTCTTGTTGGTATCCTGACCCGCGGCGATTTTCTTGTAGCTCTTGCGCATAAAAACCGGGATGTGACAGTTGCGGAAGTAATGAAGGGGGATTACCAAACAGCAGACGCATCAGAGATGCTGGAGACGGTGTTCACCCGCCTGCACAGCTGTGATTGCCATGCCATGCCGGTAGTTAAAAACGGGCAGCTGGTAGGGTTGATATCCATGGACAACGTCGGTGAGTTCGTGCGGATTCAAACCGCTCTGGGCTCAACAATAGCTGAAAGCGTTCACAAGTAATATTTCTTATAGATACAAGGAAACAGGCGGGTAGGTGTGGTAGATTTTTTTAAAGGCCGGGAGAAAACACCCGGCCTGTTCTGCCCAATAAGGGCTGGTAATAAGATAGAGAGGATATATTCATGTCTTTAGCTTATTTTGCCAATGTTATTTTACCGCCTGGCAGGAAAACATTTTAACAGTGTTGAAAATGTTTGAGAAAGGGTACGGCGCCTTTAAAAGATGCCTTAAAAAGGTCTGAAGATCTTTTGAAGAATGTCCCCAAAATGGTGAGGGCGGATGGATTTGCTGCGCAGGGTCAGACAAAATATTAACCGCCACGGGATGGTGGAGCAGGGCAGCAAGGTGCTGGCAGCCGTTTCCGGCGGACCAGATTCAGTGGCGCTGCTTCACATACTGTATCTATTGAAGGAAGATCTGGGGATATCTCTGCATGTAGCCCATTTAAACCATATGTTTCGGGGAACGGAGTCGGAAGAGGACGCTGCTTTTGTCGCGGACTTAGCTGCACGCTATGATTTGCCCGCAACTGTCAGATCTATTGACGTCCCCTCATACCGGGAACAAAGCCGTGTGTCAAAACAGGCCGCCGCGCGGGAAGTGCGCTATGGTTTTTTTATAGATACGGCTAATCAGGCCGGGGCTTCAAAAGTTGCGCTGGCTCACCATGCGGATGACCAGGCCGAGACGGTCTTAATTCATTTTCTAAGGGGCGCGGGCATAACCGGCTTGAAAGGCATGCTTCCCGTGAGACAAAATTTTTTTATCAGGCCGCTTCTGACCGTCAGGCGCGCTGAGATTGAAAACTTTTGCAATGAAATGAACCTGCCGTTTCGCCACGACCCCTCTAATTTCAAACCTGAATGCGGAAGAAACCGGATCAGGCTGCAGCTGATGCCCCAGTTGGAAAAGGAGTTCAACCCGGGTATTGTCCGGTCTTTGCTCAGGCTGGCTGAAATCTGCCGCGATGAGGACTGTTACCTTGAGGAACAGGCAGGTGAATTTTTTCAAAACGCGCTTCTTGTTTCAGAGAAAGACAGGGTTTCCTTGTGTCTGGAAAATCTCCAGGACATGCCGCCGGCTATCTTGCGCAGGGTCTTACGCAGGGCCTGGCAGACACTGACGGGAAGTCCAAGGAACTTGGATTTTCAGCATTCCGAAGCGGTTCTTGGCCTTATCCGCAGCGCCGGAACGGGTGCGCGGGCAGTCTTGCCCGGTGATGTCTTTGCAGTTAGGAATTATTCTGAAATAATTTTAATAAAAGGCCTCGAAAAAATAGAAACGCCATATTTCATTTGCCCGCTGGCAGTGCCCGGAGAAACATTTATTCCAGAACTGGGATGTACGATTTGCGCGGCGGAGGTTTCAGCGGGGTATATGAAAGGTCCTAAAGAACTCCCACCGGAGGAAGCTTTGCTGGATTTTGACAAGCTTCCTCCCCGGATTTTTGTTCGCCGGCGCCAGGAGGGTGACGTGTTTAATCCTTACGGGCAGGCCTCGCCAATTAAATTAAAAGATTTTTTTATTAAGCAAAAGATACCTAGGGCAAAAAGAGACCGGCTGCCCCTGGTAAGCACACCGGGGGAAATTATCTGGGTTGGCGGGATCCGCACAGGGGAAAAATGGAAGGTAGACGGAAACACTAAAAGAATGCTTCATCTGCGAATTTTCCCGGCTCAAGCAATTGATTGAAACAAGTAATTAAATGTGATAAAATAGCCAGTATGGGTTGGGATACCGCCCTATTGAAAGGAGTGTCAATGTGAACAAGGTTATAAAAAACCTCAGCATTTATTTGCTGATAGTTTTGGTTATTATTGCCTTGCTTAAATATACGACGCCCACGAGAGAAGTCCCCACACCGGTTAATTACAGCAAGTTTTACGAGGATGTAAACCAGGGACAGGTTAAAACGGTCACCATACAGTCTGAGAATTTAACAAACATAATAACCGGGGTAAAAATAGACGGGACCAAGTTTGAGACCAAGGGACCCGCAACCGATGCCGAATTATACACACTGCTAAAAGAAAAGAATGTGGATTGGACCAGTGAGCCCCCGCCCCAACCCGGGTGGTGGGCCGGTCTTCTGACTACACTATTGCCGATATTGCTGCTTGTGCTCCTCTTCTTTTTCCTGATGCAGCAGACCCAGGGCGGTGGCAGCAGGGTTATGCAATTCGGCAAGAGCAAGGCCCGGCTTCATACGGACGATAAAAAGAAGGTGACTTTTGCCGATGTTGCCGGGGCGGACGAGGTCAAGGAAGAGCTTGAAGAAGTCGTCGAGTTCCTTAAAAGCCCCAAGAAATTCCAAGAGCTCGGGGCAAAAATACCCAAAGGAGTTCTGCTTTTCGGCGCTCCCGGTACGGGCAAGACGCTTCTGGCAAGGGCTGTGGCCGGCGAGACCGGAGTACCCTTTTTCAGCATCAGCGGCTCCGACTTTGTTGAGATGTTTGTGGGCGTAGGAGCTTCCAGGGTGCGCGACCTCTTTGAACAGGCCAAAAAGAACGCTCCCTGTATCGTTTTTGTAGACGAGATTGACGCCGTGGGACGCCAGAGAGGGGCAGGTCTTGGAGGCGGCCATGACGAGCGCGAGCAGACACTGAACCAGCTCCTGGTTGAAATGGACGGATTCGCTCCCAACGAGGGCATTATCATCCTGGCAGCCACCAACCGGCCTGATATTTTAGACCCGGCGCTTTTGCGGCCGGGGCGCTTTGACCGGCAGGTAGTTGTAGACTCGCCTGATGTGAACGGGCGCAAGGAGATCCTGAAAGTTCACATTCGCGGCAAGCCGCTTGAAGATTCGGTAAACCTGGAGGTGCTGGCGCGCCGCACACCCGGGTTCACGGGAGCGGACCTGGCCAACCTGACCAATGAGGCGGCGTTGCTGGCCGCCCGGCAGAACCGCAAAAAAATTACTATGGCCGACCTGGAAAATTCGATCGAGCGAGTGATCGCCGGTCCGGAGAAGAAATCCAAGGTCATCAGCGAAAAAGAAAAATGGCTCGTATGCTACCATGAAGGCGGGCACGCGGTAGTTGGATTCCTGTTGCCGAATACTGATCCCGTGCATAAGGTATCTATAATACCCAGGGGCCGCGCGGGCGGCTATACCCTGCTTCTTCCTAAAGAGGACCGTTACTATGCAACCAAGTCACAGCTGTTGGACCAGGTAACCATGCTCCTGGCCGGGAGGGTGTCTGAAGATGTAGTGTTGAAAGAAATTAGCACCGGGGCACAAAACGACCTGGAGCGCGCTACAGACCTCGTCAGGAAGATGGTAATGGAATTCGGCATGAGCGACCTGGGTCCCATGACTTACGGCCGCAAAACGGACACACCTTTTCTTGGCAGGGATCTGTCCAGGGACCGCAACTACAGTGAAGAGGTGGCCAGCGCCATCGATGTCCAGGTCAGGGAGACTATCGACAGGTCATATAACTATGCCAAAGGACTATTGGAAAAGCACATGGAAACACTGCACCTTGTGGCCAAGACCTTGTTTGAAAAGGAAACCTTGGAAGCCGAGGAGTTTAAGGAACTGATGAAGACAGCCGGCGAGGGGGAGCAGATAGAGTAAATTGAAATAAGAAGCGCCCGCTGGCTTAAATGACAGCGGGTTTTTTCTCAAGTGTTAGTGCTGTGTCTTTATGTTGAAATTGGGGCGTCCCTATTCTCTCAGGATTCGAATTTATTAGCAGTACACGGTGAATAATTTATATACCGGCTTTGCCTGTAAAGCATGAAAATATTAAAAAATCCAGGTTCAAGGGTAGAAAAAATGTGGGGGGTAATAAGTCATGGAACGCACGTATCTTATGGTCAAGCCCGACGGTGTTCAGCGTAATTTGGCCGGAGAAACAATTTCCAGGTTTGAAAAAAAGGGATTTAAAATTATCGGTTTAAAGATGCTCAAGATCAGCCGGGAACTGGCGGAAAAACACTATGGCGAGCATGTAGGCAAACCCTTTTTCGAGCAGTTAGTTGGGTTTATCACCAGCGGTCCGGTGGTGGCTATGGTTATTGAAGGTAAGGACGCGGTCAGCGCAGCGCGTGAGATGATGGGGGCGACCAACCCGCTGAAAGCTGCGCCCGGCACGATCAGGGGCAGTTTTGGGATAGACATCGGCCGCAATGTCATCCACGGGTCAGATTCCCCGGACAGCGCCAGAAGAGAAATCGCGCTGTTCTTTAAAGATGAAGAAATAATTGATTACAACCGGGATGTCGACCAGTGGATTTACGAGTAGCGCCGGCCAGACCGACACATCTGTGGGAGGGGTTTTGCATTGGTTTATGATGCGACCAGGATGAGGGACTTTGAAATTTCTGAAGCAGCAGAAAAAGGAATGCCCTTGCCGGAAGACTGGATGGAAAAACTGGACCTGGGAAAAGATGAGCTTATACCTTACGGCAGGATCTGCAAGCTGGATTTTATGAGGATTATAGACCGGCTCGGGGACAGGCCTGAAGGTAACTACATAAACGTAACCGCTATAACGCCAACCCCGCTGGGTGAAGGAAAAACCACCACCTCCATAGGGCTGGTCGAGGGGCTCAGCAAGAGGGGAATTAACGCGGGAGCCGCTATTCGCCAGCCTTCAGGCGGCCCAACCATGAATATCAAGGGTTCGGCGGCGGGAGGCGGCAACGCCCTGGTTATACCCATGACCGAAATATCCCTGGGGTTAACCGGCGACATCAACGATATTATGAATGCCCATAACCTGGCCATGGTGGCCCTTAACGCGCGGATGCAGCACGAGCGGAACTACGGTGATGCAGAACTGGCGAAGCGCGGCTTGAGACGTCTGGATATCGACCCGACCAATGTTGAGATTAAATGGGTAATTGATTTCTGCGCCCAGGGCCTTCGTAAAATTATCATGGGTACTGGCGGCAGGCAGGATGGCTACATGATGGAATCCGGTTTCAACATAGCTGTGAGCTCAGAGCTGATGGCAATACTTGCCGTTGCCACGGATTTAAAAGACTTACGGGAGAGAGTGGGTAAAATCGTCGTTGCCTACGATAAAAAGGGCAGCCCGGTAACAACATCAGACCTGGAAGTTGCCGGAGCCATGTGCGCCTATATGAGGAATACCATCAACCCGACCCTTGTCAGCACCGCCGAATACCAGCCTGTGTTAATGCATGCAGGTCCATTTGCCAATATAGCCATCGGCCAGTCGTCAATTATCGCTGACCGGCTGGGCCTTAAAATGTTCGACTACCATGTAACGGAGAGCGGCTTTGCAGCCGACATCGGCTTTGAAAAATTCTGGAACGTTAAATGCCGGACAGGCGGCCTGACACCCAATGTTTCGGTTATTACAACCACGATCAGGGCTCTTAAGATGCACGGCGGAGGGCCCTCAGTGGCGCCGGGCCGGCCCCTGCCGGTAGAATATACGAGGGAAAACCTCAAGCTTCTTGAAAAAGGCATCCCCAACCTGCTGCACCATATTGCCGTGGTCAAGAAATCCGGGATCAAACCGGTGGTATGTATCAACGCCTTTTATACAGATACCAGGGATGAGATCGAAATGGTGCGGCGCTATGCCACCCAGGCAGGCGCCCGCTGCGCACTTTCCGAGCACTGGCTGAAAGGAGGGGAAGGCGCGCTTGAGCTGGCGGATGCGGTAATTGACGCCTGTAACGAGAGGGTTGACTTCAAATTCCTTTACCCGCTGGAAATGCCCCTGCGGCAGAGGGTTGAAGTAATAGCCAGAGAGGTGTACGGCGCCGACGGGGTTTCGTGGACGCCGGAGGCCGAAGCAAAAGCAAGGCGGTTTGAAGCAGATCCCGCCTTTGCCGATTTTGCCACCATGATGGTCAAAACCCACCTCAGCCTGTCCCACGATCCCACCCTGAAAGGAGTACCAGGGGGCTGGACCCTGCCGGTGCGGGACGTATTGATCTTTGCCGGTGCGAGGTTCCTCTGCCCTGTTGCGGGCGCGATCAGCCTGATGCCCGGAACCAGTTCCGACCCCGCCTACCGGCGCATTGACGTGGATGTGAATACCGGTAAAGTGCTGGGCCTGTTTTAATTACGAAACTGGTGCTAATAAAGATAAGCCCGCACTTTTGTCGCCAAAAAGCGCGGGTAAAATTTTATCTGCACGGTATTTCAGCCGCTGTTGTTGAAACAGGGGGTTTGTCAGACCTCGCGCAGATGAAATCACAAGGTGCGGAATTTTTACTTGTCCCCTTCTTCAGGCACGATACAGATAAAAGAAAACTCACGGTCTCCGCGATTTAAAAACTGGTGTTCCGCGTCGCCGGGAATATAGGACACAAAGCCCGCTTCTACCTGGTATTCCTTCCCCTCCAGGAAAAGAGTCCCCTCGCCGCTCACCACGTAATTGATATGCGGCCAGGAATGTGAGTGCCTGGGCGTAAATCCTCCGCCCGCAAGAGTGAACAGGCGCATGACCCAGCCCTCCCAGCCCTGGCCGGGGCCCAGCAGGGTTTGCTTTACCGCATTTAACACGCCCGGAGCTTCAACTTTGACAGGCTGTATGTTATTAACGCTATCAACAAACATTTCTCTCACCTCTCCAACATTAGTTTAACTCACTGCACAGTCTTTATCTCCAGTGACAGTTTTAGTTGGCGCTGCCTCTTTAAACATGCCTTAAAATAATTTCTACAGACAAAACAGCACCACCTTTTTTTGTTGCCTGATTAAATTAGTCAATTATAATTATTTAAGATTACTGTTCCCTGCGGGAGCACACAGTTGATTTGAAATGCCTTCCGTTTTATAATTTTTACAATGCTCCGTGAAAATCCCGGAGGCAAGTCAGATAAAAATGCCTGGAGGGATATGATTGGCAATCAAAGTTTACACCATCAAGGTCAGTAACAAGGAGGAGGCCTTCCGGGCCATCGCGTCCGTTGGGGCCGACCGGTCCGGCTGCGGCTGGATGGCGCCCAAAGCTGTTCACAGGCTGATCATGCTGGACGGGGTTCAGCCAAGGCAGGCCAATATCATCAAACAGGAAATGCTTGGCAAAGGGGGGGAAGCTGCCGTCGACAGGGGCGTGGTTGACTGCTCCAACCCAGAGTCAAGGGTGCTGCTGATGGGCACCCTGAAGCAGTACGAGGCTTTCCTGGCCAAGATAAAGTACCAGCCTTTCGGCCTGTCAGCCCTGGCCGGACAGATCAGGAAGGTTTTGGAAGGGCAGGAGGGGTACAGGCCTTTTGACCTCGAGTGCCGTGGAAAGTCCATTCGCCTCGGGGAAAAGACGCATGTCATGGGAATTCTCAATGTCACACCGGATTCCTTTTCAGACGCGGGAAAATACCTTGACCCGGGCCTTGCGGTGGAACGGGCCATGCAGATGATTGCCGAAGGCGCCGATATCATAGATCTGGGCGGCGAGTCCACCCGTCCCGGAGGTGCGCCGGTGAATGAAGAAGAGGAGCTGGCCAGGGTTATGCCGGCCCTCAAAAGGCTGGTAGCAGAAGTTCCCGCGCCCATATCCATCGACACGACAAAATCTTTGGTGGCCAGGCAGGCGCTTGAGGCCGGGGCAAACATTATCAACGACCAGTGGGCGTTGCGGTCCGACCAGGACATGGCCGCCCTCGCAGCTGAATACGATGCTCCCCTGGTGCTGATGCACAATCAGAAAGATACCCGGTACTGTGATTTGATCGGGGATATGGTGGAGTACTTCCGTGAAAGCATCAGCAGGGCAGTTGAAGCCGGAGTGGACAGGGGAAAAATCATTATCGACCCCGGGCTTGGTTTTGGCAAAACCGCCGGGCAAAACCTGGAGACGCTGCGCCGCCTGGATGAACTCCGTTGCTTGGGACTGCCCGTATTAATCGGCCCGTCCCGCAAATCCACTATAGGTAAAGTTTTGAACCTGCCGGTGGATCAGCGTGTGGAAGGTACCGCGGCAGCTGTGGCTGTGGGTATCTCCAATGGAGCTGATATTGTGCGAGTGCATGATGTAAAAGAAATGACGAGGGTAGCCAGGATGACGGATGCCATAGTCAGGCAGCGCTGGGTTGAACGGCAAATATGACCGTTGCCTAAAACCGCAGTTTGAGGGGCTTAGGTGTAGAAACGGCAGTGGAGGCATGGTTTTCTAATGGATAAAATAATTTTGGAAGGTATGGAGTTTTACGGTTATCATGGAGCACGGCCAGAGGAAAAGTCGCTGGGCCAGCGATTTATACTGGATGTTGAACTTTCATTGGACCTGCAGCCGGCAGGTAATTCGGATGACCTTGACCGCACAATCAACTATGTCCAGGTTTTTGAACTGGTAGAATCAATAGTGTGCGGACCCTCATACCTGCTGATCGAGACTCTGGCGGAAGCAGTCGCAAAAGCATTGCTGGAACAGTTCGCCGCGGCTGAGGTTAAAGTGCGCGTGAAAAAACCACAGGCGCCCGTACCGGGCCGGTTTAGCTGGGTGGCGGTAGAAATAAACCGGAGTAAAAAATAATCTCACATATCTTGGTAGAACTGCGAGTTTGTTAACACCTTCTCCTTATCTTTTGAATATTTTAGCTAAAATGCATCCGCTATGCCCCCTTCTTTAATAATTTTAAGTTTGGAGGAAACACAATGCTTACAACCGCCTATATCGGTCTTGGCAGCAATTTGGGCGACAAAGAGGTTAATTTAAAAAACGCTCTGGAACTGCTGGAGGCAAACCCGGATGTACAGGTGAAAAAAGCCGCGTCTTTTTACCGGACTGCTCCTCTATACGTGACAAAGCAGGACTGGTTTCTTAATACAGTGGCGGAAATTGAGACAACTTTAAGCCCGCACAAACTTCTGTCAGTCTTAAAAGATATAGAGAAAAAGCTTGAACGGGAGCCAACCGTGCGCTGGGGGCCGCGTACGATAGATTTGGACCTTCTGCTTTTTGGCAACGATAATATCTGCACCTCCGATCTGGTTGTTCCGCATCCCCGTATAGCTGAACGCGCCTTTGTCATGGTTCCGCTGGCTGAAATTGCTCCTGACTTAATGATACCCGGGAAATGCAAGGCGTCGGAACTGGCCCGGCTTTTAAGAAGAGGACAGTATGTAGAAAAATTAACATAAGTAAAAATATTTTAAAGATTATTCAGTTATTTAATAGAGATTATATACCAAACAGCCGTCGATGCTCCACTTTAAGGAAACGGTACATTATGATGATAAAGGTGTAATCGCTGCAAAGGCCTGGATTCTATTCATAAACGCAGTATGTTGGAGTTTTTTCTAAAAGAAAAGGACCGGATTGGAATAAATCAGTTCCACCCGGTTCTTTTTTTTGGACATAATAAAAAATAAACGTGGGTGATGAATATGGCATTTAAGCCTAAAAGGGTGATTTTTGAGCAGGAAGCGCTTAAATATCCCCTGGGGCAAAAACTCCAGCGTGATTTTCAGGCGCAGGGAGTAGATACTTCTATCACGGCGTCACATAACCGGGTCACCTCGATACCCGGTAAAACCCGCGCCGAGGGGTACCTTGAAGCAAAAAGGACGCTTGTGGTAGGCGTCCGCCGTACCATGAAATTTGAAACATGCAGGCCCTCGGCCCATTTTCAGCTACCCCTGGCCACATCCTGCCCCGGCAAGTGCGAATACTGCTACCTTTTGACCAACCTGGGTAGGAAGCCTTACGTGCGTGTATACGTCAACTTCGAGGAAATTTTAAGCGCGGCTAAAGGATACATAGAAAAAAGGAAACCTGAGATCACCGTTTTTGAGGGCGCCGCCACTTCCGACCCCATTCCGGTAGAGCCCTACACCGGCATCCTGGCCCGGGCCATCGAGTTTTTCGGGGGACAGGAGTACGGCCGCTTCCGCTTTGTCACCAAGTTCACCGATGTAGACACCCTGCTGGACATCCCTCACAACGGGCACACCAGGTTTCGCTTCAGCATCAACACCGAAGAAATTATCAAGAGTTACGAGCACGGTACCCCACCGCTGGGCGAAAGGCTGGCGGCGGCTAAGAAAGTTGCCGGGGCTGGTTACCCGCTGGGATTTTTGGTGGCGCCGATCATTATTGAGGATAGATGGAAGGAGAGCTACAGGGAACTTTTTAAGACTGCAGCGGAAGAGCTTTCAGGCGTTGTACCGGACCTCACCTTTGAGTTTATCACCCACCGGTTTACCAAAAGGGCCAAGGGTAACATCCTGGAGGTTTTCCCGAACACGCGGCTGAATTTGGATGAAGAAGCCAGGACCTTTAAATTCGGCCAGTTCGGCTACGGAAAATACGTCTACCCAAAGGAAATTTTTTCCGAGGTCAAAACTTGTTTTCAGGATATGGCTGGTGAGTTTTTCCCTGATGCGAAAGTGGAGTATTTTGTTTAATTAGGGACGTGCCTGTTTTTGCACATTTAATTAAACAGATTGTCATAAACATCCATGTTTAGTGTGCTTACTGTTTTTGTACGTAAGTTTTAGGAAAGCCAATCTCTTGCTGCCATATTTTACCTGGCAAGGCAAACCGTCCCCACTTGCTGCCTTTGAGCCTATTTCCATGTTTCAACGATACCGGAAGCCAGGGCAATGGCCTGTTCCCGGTTGGTGACCTCACCCCGGACCTGGGCTTCAGATATTTTTTTCAGCAGTTCCCCTACCTTTTTTGAAGGTGGAAGGCCCAGCGCTTTCATCAAGTCTTCACCTTTTACCAGGGCAGGCGGCTGAACGTAGGTGTCAGCCTCAAAATAGTATTTAAACAGGAGGTCACCGATAAAGGCGCGATATCCTGCCAGGTCCTGGTCATGTGTTTCAGCTGAGGCGGTTACATTGGCCAGGGAGAGAAGCAGGAGGTCTGTGGAGTCCAGACCCGATTTATTGAAAAAACGGTAAATGTCCGTAGGCTCGACAGGCTGTTTCAGGAAAAGATAAACGGGGTACATATGATAACCCACCATTTTTTTCAGGTAAGACTCCTCCGCCCTGCTCAGTTTCAGCCTTCTGGCAATTTCGCCGATATGCGCCAGCCCTGCGCTGGAGTGATTGGGAAAAGCAATCCGCCCGTCTTTAAGCACTCTAACGGTATCAACCTTGCCCGGGTCATGGAACAAAGCGGCCAGCTTAATCAGCTGGAAGCGCCTGCGACCGGCTGAAAGCGCGCAGTTCAGGTGGTTCAGGAGTATTTCCCGCAGCTCGCAGCCAAGGCCGGTTGCCTGGCAGCCTTTCCCAGCCAGAGAATTCTGAAGCTCTTCTAGGCGTTGAAAGGTTTTCAGGCTGTGTGTCCAGACATCGTCCCTGTGCTTCTCACTCAGTCCCGTAACCTTCATTTTTTCTCCAACAGGAAAGATTTCCGAGATCGCCCCTATCTGGTCCAATAAAACGATCCACTTGTATGAATCAGAAAGGGCCAAAATCCCCAGCAGCTCATCCCAGATCCTTTCACCGGCAACCTCTTGTAATAGCCAGCAGCCCTGTTCCATCAGGCCGACAGTATCCGGCTTGATCGTAAAACCAAGTTTGCCTGCCAGGCGCACTCCTCTCAGAATGCGGATGGGGTCTGCTTCGATAACATATTCATTGATGGCCCGGACGATCCTGTTTTCTATGTCGGCCAAACCACCATACGGGTCAATCATAACCTCTTGCCAGCACGAGCGCCCCGAACGTCTTTCAAGCAGAGCTTCTCCTCCCGCTGAGAGCTTGAGAAAGGCTGCAAGTTCTAAAGCCATTGCATTTATGGTAAAGTCCCTGTTGGACAAGTCTTCTTCGATGTTTAACCCTTTAAAGGAGGAAAAATCAATCTGCCACTTTTCTCCCCGGTGTTCCAGCACAACCCGGGCGACCCGGTTGATCCTGTCCAGCGGGATATAAGCGCCGGCAAAGGTTTCAGATACAGCCTGGGCAAAACTCATGGCATTGCCGCTGACAGCAAAATCCAGATCCCGGCATGGATCACCCAGGTACAGGTCGCGAACGAAGCCGCCCACAAGATAAACCTTCTTATTTGTACTTGCGGCAAGGCTGGAAATAGTACCAAAAACTTCTTTCAAATACATATACAGATTCCTCCATTTACTAGGGATATCGACAATATTATACCACTTTTTGGCTAACAGGGATAATCCCCGAACTTTTTTACAATTAATTTGGCAAAAAACAAATTGCCCGATGAAATGTCTTATGTTAAAATAAACTCGGTTGGGTGGTATCTGCAAGAACCACACCAAAATATACATGTTTTGACAGATAAATATGATACCGTTTGCCGCTTGGAGCCGGTAAGGACCGAGACGGGGGTTATAAAAAACTTACGCCTTTCGGGTTTCCCGGAGGGATTTTGTTTTTCCCCCTTTATCGTTTGGGGAGCTAATGAATTATGAATAAACCTAAAATAGCAATTGTAGGAGCGGGCAAAGTAGGGTCAGCCCTTGCGCTTCTTTTGAGCCGCAAGGGATATCCCGTCGCCGGGGTGGCCAGCCGGAGCATATCGTCCGCCAGGCGCGTAGCCGTGGAATTATCAGTGCCCGCGACAGATCAGCCGGAAGAGGTTACTGCCGGCGCCGATGTTGTTTTCATAACCACTCCTGACCGTGAAATCGCCCGGGTGGCCGGGCAGATTAACGACCGGGGTGGGTTTCGGCATGGTCAGGTCGTTTTCCATACCAGCGGGGCACATCCCGCTGATGAGGTTGGCGCCGCCCGCCTTTCCGGCGCCCTGGCCGCATCGCTTCACCCGCTTCAGTCTTTTGCCGATGTAAAAATGACTATGGAAAACCTTCCTGGTTCATATTTCGCACTGGAAGGCGACGAAGGAACGCTGGCTTTGGCTGAACAGATTGTGCTGGACCTTGACGGCAGGAGTTTTTCCATAGCTGCTGTGGACAAGCCGCTGTATCACGCTGCGGCCTGTATAGCCTCCAATTACCTTGTATCCTTGATGCATTTTGCCACGGGGCTGTACAGCCGTTTTGGACTCTCCAGGGAGGAAGCGTTTGAGGCGCTGTATCCCCTGGTTCAGGGCACCATAAAAAACATCAGGCAGGTAGGTCCGGCTGCGGCTTTGACCGGACCTGTGGCCAGGGGTGACGGCACAACCCTGGAGGGGCACCTGGAAGTATTTAAAGAAGTAGGCCCGCAGGAGATGGAGCTGTACTGCAAGCTGGGGCTTTACACAGTCAGGGTGGCCCTGGAAAAAGGAAGCATCGACGCCGCCCAGGGTGAAAAGCTGACCGGAATATTTAAAGAAATATCTAAGGAGGAAAAGTGATGGGCAAAGACACGGTAACTACCTCAACAATCAGGCAGATGAAAGCGGATGGCAGACCTATCACCATGCTTACCGCTTATGATTATTCCATGGCTAAAATGGTAGACGACGCCGGGATCGACATGATCCTGGTAGGAGATTCCCTGGGGAACGTTATTTTAGGGTACGACTCCACTTTGCCGGTGACCATGGACGATATGGTTCACCATGTCAAGGCGGTCTGCCGGGGTGTGAGCCGGGCTATGGTTGTTGCAGACCTTCCTTTTCTTTCCTACCAGGTTTCTATAGAAGAGGCTGTGCGCAACGCTGGTCGTTTTTTAAAAGAAACCGATGCCAGGTCTGTAAAACTTGAAGGCGGCCGGGAAGTGGCCGGCGCTGTCAGGGCTATTGTAAACGCCGGCATACCAGTTGTAGGGCACCTGGGTCTGACCCCCCAGTCCATCCACCAGTTGGGCGGCTTCAAGGTACAGGGCAAAGATGAATCAGCTGCTAAAAAGCTGCTTGACGACGCCAGGGTGTTAGAAGATGCCGGAGTTTTCTGTATTGTCCTGGAATGTGTGCCCACTCCCCTGGCCCGGCTGGTCACGGAATCGCTCGGGGTAGCGACTATCGGCATCGGCGCCGGATCATACTGCGACGGGCAGGTGCTGGTTATCCACGACATGCTGGGGCTTTACCCCCGCACCTCACCGAAGTTCGTGAAGAAGTACGTCAACCTGCACGAAAATATTGCAGACGCATTACAGCGGTATAAAGAAGATGTAATCTCCCGAGCTTTCCCCGGCCCGGAGCACAGTTTCGGAATGTCGGAGGAAGTGCTGAAGAAACTGTATTAATATAAAAAATATTTTAGACAGGATTTACAGGGCTAATTGGATTAACGGGATATTAAATGTTTTAAAATATTTTAGATAAAAACTTCAGACCTATTACCCTGTTAAAAGGATTTTAAGTGTATAGTAGTTAATTAATTACCCTTGAGATATTATCCTGTAAATCTTGAAAAATCATGTTAATCCTGTAAAAATTCCTTGGAGGAGTCATGTTTATCTACCACACCATAGCCGAAATCCGTGAGTATGTACGGGAGGCCAGAAGTAAAGGTCATGTAATCGGCCTGGCGCCGACCATGGGCTACCTGCATGAAGGGCACCTGGAGCTGATGCGCAGGGCTAAAGAGCGCTGCGATACAGTTATTGTCAGTATCTTTGTCAATCCAACCCAGTTTGGCCCCGGGGAAGATCTGGACCGGTATCCGCGCGACTTGGAACGGGATGCGCGGCTCGCTGAAGAGGTAGGTGTTGACGCAATATTCAACCCCTCCGCCGGGGAAATGTACCCGGCAGGGTACTGTACTTACGTAGATGTAGAAGGGGTCACCTCGATCTTATGCGGGATGTCCCGTCCCGGTCATTTTCGCGGGGTTACCACGGTGGTGATCAAGCTTTTCAATATTGTAAAACCTGACGCCGCTTTTTTTGGACAAAAAGATGCCCAGCAGGCGCTGGTGATCAAAAGGATGACAGCCGATCTGAACCTCGACCTGGAGGTAATAACACTGCCAACCGTGCGGGAGGCAGACGGCCTGGCCATGAGCTCCCGCAACATATATCTTGATCCCGTCCAGCGCGAGGCTGCCCTGGTGCTAAACCGCAGCCTGCTCAAGGGGCGGGAGGCGTTTCTTGCCGGGGAGCGGGATCCTTCAAAAATAATCAATTTGGTTGCCGGGATGATCCGGGGCGAGGCCCTGGCAGAGATAGATTATGTTGAAATATACAGCCATCCGGACCTTCAGGCTGTTGCCCGGATCCGGGGCCCTGCGCTCCTGGCCATGGCTGTAAAAATTGGGCGGACGCGGCTGATCGACAACATCCTCCTGGAGGTGTAGGCTATGTTAGTAAATATGTTTAAATCAAAAATTCACCGGGCCACCGTGACAGAGGCGAACCTGAACTACATGGGCAGCATCACTATTGATGAAGCCCTGATGGAGGCCGCTGATATCCTGCCCAACGAAAAGGTGCAGGTTGTGAACAACAACAACGGCTCCCGGTTTGAGACATATGTGATCAAGGGTGAGCGTGACTCCGGTGTGATCTGTCTCAACGGCGCCGCCGCACGGCTGGTGCAGCCCGGGGATACAGTAATAATAATAACCTACGCTATGATGGAACAGGGAGAGGCGCGATTATTCAAGCCGGCCATTGTTATGGTAGACGGCGGGAACAGGATCTGCGAACTGCGGCGGGGTGAGGATCACGGAGATTTATCTTAGCAGCTTTGTGCAATAGGCTAATATAAATAAATTGGGGGCCGGCCCCCAATTTATTTATATTAGTATGCTATATTTTTTTGCAGGATGTGGTTCATGGATGGCGCACATCTTTCTTGTTTTTTCGGCATAATTCGTTATAATAGAAACATGTAATTTATCAAGTGTGAATTTATGGAAAGGGTTGGAATCGTTGCATGCAGGAACTTGCAGAAAAAATCATTCAATTAAAGAAGGAACGCAAAGCAGTAATCCTGGCACACGTTTATCAGCTACCGGAAGTTCAAGAAGTGGCCGACTTTGTCGGTGACTCTCTGGGCCTCTCCCAGCAGGCAGCTAATACCGACGCCGAGGTAATTGTTTTTTGCGGCGTGCGTTTTATGGCTGAAACTGCGTCCATCCTTTCTCCTGATAAGATTGTTGTTCTGCCTGAGATAAATGCCGGCTGTCCTATGGCTGATATGATCAGCCCCGCGCTGTTGGAGAAGGGGAAGCGGGAAAACCCCGGGACAACTGTTGTCTGCTATGTAAATACTACCGCCGGGGTTAAGGCTTTATGCGATATTGCGTGCACTTCGGCCAATGCTGTCAAAGTGGTGGCTTCTTTACCCGATGACAGCAAAATTCTTTTTGTCCCGGATAGGAATTTAGGAGAATATATTTCATCCAGGACCGGGAGGTCTATGAGCATGTGGGAAGGCTTCTGCCCCACTCACAACCGCCTTACCCGCGAGGATATCATTAAGGCGAAGGCCGAGCATCCGGAAGCGCTGGTGCTGGTGCACCCCGAATGTCGTCCGGAAGTGGTGGCTCTGGCAGATATGGTATCGAGTACGACCGGTATGATCGACTACGCCGCGGAAAGCAGCGCCCGTGAATTTATCGTAGGAACGGAGATGGGCATCCTTCACCCGCTGCGCAAACAGTGCCCCGGTAAAAAATTTTACATGGCTTCGGATAAGCTTGTTTGCCCTGATATGAAATCCACGACCCTGGAAAAAGTATACACGGCGCTTAAGAGCCTGGAGCCAAGGATAACCGTATCAAAAGATGTCAGAGAAAAAGCCATTCACTGTCTGGAAAGGATGCTGGCGGTTACGTAAGAGGAGGGTTACTTTTGCCTGAAAAATACATGCTGAATTTTGATACCCGGGATCTGCCCCAGGAAGATGATGAATATATGGTCCTGGGTAGCGGAATTGCCGGGCTATATACTGCTCTGGCAGCATCCTGCGCCGGTGGCTCTGTGACAGTTCTGACCAAGCAAACCATGATAGATACTGGCACCGATAAGGCGCAGGGAGGCATAGCGGCCGCCCTCGGGGACTCGGACTCCCCTGCTCTGCACAGGGAAGACACCCTGGTTGCAGGGGCAGGCCTCTGCGATACGGAGGCAGTGGCAGTGCTGGTAAATGAAGGGCCGGACCGGGTCCGGGAACTAATGCAGATGGGCGCTATTTTTGATATGGATAGCCATGGACTTGCCCTGACCAGGGAGGGCGCGCACAGCCAGCGGCGAATACTGCATGCCAGCGGTGATGCCACCGGCGCCGAAATCCAGCGGGTGCTGACCCAGCGTGTCCGGGAAACAGACAAGGTCAAGGTACTTGAGAACCATTATGTTACAGAACTCCTGGTCCGGGATAATACTTGCTACGGTGTGCTGGCCTTTGACCGGGAGAAAAAAGCCTTCAAAGTTTTCCGGGGCAAAGTGGTTGTCCTGGCCACGGGCGGTTTGGGACGTATTTTTGAACATAACACCAACCCGGAGATAGCTACTGGGGACGGTATCGCCATTGCTTTCCGGGCTGGCGCTGAAGTTATGGACATGGAATTCATCCAGTTCCACCCCACCGTGTTGAACCTGCCCGGCGCCCCCCGCTTTTTAATTTCAGAAGCGGTGCGCGGTGAAGGGGCTTATCTGAGGAACTGCCAGGGACAGCGTTTCATGCCGTTATGTCACGACCTGGCTGAGTTAGCTCCCAGAGATATTGTAGTCAGAGCTATTTTAAAAGAAATGGCTAAAACATCTTCAAGCATTGTTTATCTCGATCTGACCCATATGGATCCTGACGAAATCAGGTCGCGCTTTCCGAACATCACCAAGACCTGTGCAGAATATAACCTTGATATCACCATCGACCCGATACCAGTGTCGCCCGCAGCGCATTACATGATGGGCGGGGTTAAAACCAACCTGGTCGGGGAAACTAGTATCAGTGGTCTTTATGCCTGCGGCGAGGTGTCATGCCCCGGCGTGCACGGAGCTAACAGGCTTGCCAGCAACTCCCTCCTGGACGGCTTGGTTTTTGGCGGGAGGATTGTGCACGAGACTCAGAAGTTTTTAAAAGATTACCGCCCGCACCGCCTGGAATTTGCCTGCGACTGGCTTTTAGATCCCCTGACGATCGATTACCAGGGGCTGCGCCGGGACCTGGAAGTGCTGATGGGGCAAAAGGCCGGCCCTGTTCGCAGCGGCAACGGGCTGAAAGAGGCCCTGGAGTTTTTTGATCACTGGGGCCACCTCAAGCGCCACAGCGTGACCTGCGCTGAGCAGATGGAAGTAAAAAACATGCTCCAGGTGGGCGAACTGGTCGCCGAGGCGGCACTGGCGCGCAGGGAAAGCCGCGGGGGGCACTATCGTGTTGACTGTCCGGATAACCACCCGCGCTGGCAGAAGCATATTATCTTCAGGCGATAAAACGATTTATGGGGCGGGTAAATGACCCGCCTCTTTATTTACAAAAATCATAAAAAGGTGCATATGAGATGATTGAATTAATTGCCACAGCTACATTCGGACTGGAGTCGGTGGTGGCAGGAGAAGTCAGAGAACTGGGTTACGAGGATGTTAATGTAGAAAATGCGAGGGTTACTTTTACCGCTGACAAAGAGGCCGTCTGCAGGGCTAACTTGTGGCTGAGAGCTGCCGACAGGGTGCTTTTGAAAATGGGAGAATTCAAGGCGGTAACATTTGAAGAGCTGTTCCAACAGACCAAGGACCTTCCCTGGGAGGACTGGATCCCGGAGGACGCCGCTTTTCCGGTCCAGGGCAAGTCTATTAAATCCGGGCTTTACAGTGTACCGGACTGCCAGGCTATCGTCAAAAAAGCGGTTGTAGAGAAACTGAAAAGAAAGTACAGGCGCAACTGGTTTGAAGAGACAGGCCCGCGATATACTATTGAGGTGGCGCTTCTCAAAGATGTCGTCACCCTGACCATTGACACCAGCGGGGCTGGACTTCACAAGCGTGGATACCGCAGGCTGGGGAGCCAGGCCCCGCTTAAGGAGACACTTGCGGCGGCGATGGTTTTGTTGAGCCGCTGGAGACCCGGGCAAACACTCATAGACCCCTTATGTGGGTCCGGCACGATACCTATCGAGGCTGCGCTGATTGGCTTGAACATTGCGCCGGGACTAAACCGGGAGTTTGACGCGGAAAGATGGCCCGCCATTCCAAAAGAATTGTGGGACAGGGCCAGGCAGGAGGCTGGTGAGCTGGCCTGCCCCGGTCGGCCGGTACATATACTGGGCTCGGATATCGACGGAAAGGTGCTCAGCCTGGCGCGCTATCATGCCCGTCAGGCCCGGGTCGGGGAAAAGGTTTTCTTTCAGACACTCCCCCTGGCGGATTTGCGTACAAAACACCAATACGGCTGCATTATCTGCAACCCGCCCTATGGTGAGCGTCTTGGGGAAGTGCGGCAGGCGGAAAGCCTGTACGTGGAAATGGGCAATACTTTCAAGGGAATGGAGACCTGGTCATTTTACATTCTTACATCCCATCCTGATTTTGAGCGATTTTTCGGTAAGAGGGCCACTAAAAAGCGTAAGCTTTATAATGGAAGGATCCAGTGCAACTACTTCCAGTACTATGGCCCCCGCCCGCCCCGGCAGTTAAAAAACGTTCCGGTTGAGCTGAGGCCGCATACGTAAAGCCATATGTGTAGAGCTTGATGACTCTGAAACAAAGCATACAACAACATCCAACGACAGTGTCTCA
The DNA here is from genome assembly GCA_002365855.1 of Pelotomaculum sp. UBA3103. Taxonomy (GTDB): domain Bacteria; phylum Bacillota; class Desulfotomaculia; order Desulfotomaculales; family Pelotomaculaceae; genus UBA3103. Next base: position 19,914 of record DFAP01000024.1, read on the forward strand.
ATCAGTTCCCCCTTCACAAGAAGGGGTTTTTTAACTGTTGTCCTGTTCCAATATTTTTTTCGCTTTTTCCAGGTCAGACTGCCTGACCACAAGCCTGACCCCCCCTATCACTATAGGTGTATAGGCCGCCGCGTTTTCATCAAAAATCATAGCCTCTATACCCTCGCTTTCCAGCAGGCCTTTAATTATATAAGCCTCGCTGGCGTTAAAAAAAGTCGCCACGGTGACGAGCTTATTCAATACTGTTGCCTCCTCAAATATACTTTTACACTCTAAATAAATAGAATTTTCTAGCAATGGTTAATCTTTCCCACAGTATTAATAATACAACAAAAGAGCTAGATCCTGGTAGTATATATTCCCATATAAAAGCGCTGCTAATCAAGTAGCTTTTTGTGTACAGGACACATAGCTTACATAGATGATAGTTTTTGAAAGGGGAGAGTTCACTTGGTTCGGGATATAACAATTATGCCAGGTTTAGACAAAGCAGGAGTCCGTGAAAACTTTTCAGTCATTACCTTGTGCGCAGGGGAGACAGTTTCTATCGTTGGACCGACCGGAAGCGGGAAAACAGCTTTTATTACGGATATCGAACTTCTGGCCCAGGGAGACACCTCCACCCGGCGCCGGGTTCTCTTGAACGGGGAGGTGCCAGATGATGAGGTTAGAAACAACCCTTCCCTCAAACCAATAGCCATGATTACCCAAAAAACCAAATGTTTTGCAGACCTCACTGCGGAAGAATTCTTGCAAATTCACGCCAGGGCCCGGGGTATCAAAAATTTTGGCATAGTAGGCGATACAATTGAGCTGGCAAACAAATTTACCGGAGAAAAGATCACGGCGGAATCCAGAGTCACCATACTATCCGGAGGACAGACACGTTCCTTGATGATAGCTGACGCGATCCTGATCGGTGCTGCCCCTGTTATTCTGTTGGATGAGATAGAGAACGCCGGTATCTTCAAACAGGAAGTTCTGAGGATTATCCATGATTCCGGTAAGATTGTCATTTTCGTCACGCACGATCCGGTCATTGCACTGCTGACTAAAAAGCGGATCATCATGGAGCACGGTTCCGTAAAGATGGTCCTTTACCGGAGCGAGTCAGAGGTCCGGGCCGCCCAGAACCTCCTGGAACTGGACAACCGGGTCAGTGTGATCAGGGAAAACTTGAGAGCGGGCAAAACGATCACTAAAGATTTATTGGCTGTTAACTTTTATTAAAAAACATAATAACTTTGTGAGGTGGTGATTTTTTGAAACTCTTGATGATCGCAGGCCCGCCGTCTGCCGGTAAAACTGCTTTGGTAAAACAGATTATTAAAAAACTTATGGATAGTATTAAGATTGTTTTTCTGAAAATTGACGTGGTAAAAGCATATGAAGATATTGAATTAAAAAAAGAATTTAAAATCGTGACAAAAAAGTTCTATTCAGGTGATTTATGCCCGGATCACGCCGGGGTAATGGTCATGGCGGATGCCCTGGAGTGGGCGGAAGGCAATTCCGCGGACCTGCTGATAGTAGAAAGCGCCGGCCTGTGCCTGCGCTGCGCGCCTTATCTAAACCAGGGACTTGGGATTGTCGTTTTAAGCTCCATATCAGGTATACACGCGCCTGAAAAAATGGGCGCGATGGTCAGTCTGGCCGATATAGCGGTGATTACAAAGATCGATTTGGTCAGCCAGGCGGAGAGAGAAGTGCTGATTCAAAAAATCAGAGAAGTCCATCCCGGGGTCATCCTCCTCGAAACGAACGCCCTTCAGGGCACCTCCCTGCACCGTCTTTACGATTTGATTTCAAATTCTAAAGACATTGACAAAGAGACCTTGATGCTGAAAGGCAACCCGCCGCTTGGAACCTGCACCATTTGTGTGGGCAAGAAGGAAATCGGCTGGAAACATCATTTTGGGGTAATTCAAAAACTTGACGGCCATGTTGCCGAGTACCTCTTCCGGGGTGAATAATATGCTGCAACCATGGCTCCCTCCGGGAAAAAACTGCGGCCAGTGTGGTGAGAGCAGCTGTAAGAATTTCCTGCGCACAGTTAAAACAGGAATGAAAAATTACTCAGACTGTCCTTATTATTATGAGCGGAAGCCAGAACAAAAAACCTTTATTTGCACCGACGCGATCTACCCGGAGCAGGACGTTCTGGGACATGATTATGACTTTGTGCTGGGCCCGATGCCGGGGGAAATTTCGGCGCGAAAAATTGTCCTCCCTTTCAGGGCCGACCTGGTAGAAAAGATGCAGATAAAAAAAGGAGATTTTGTCCTTGGGAGGCCGATGGGGGCTGGCTGTCCGATACCCCATGTCCTGCAAGTTATTAAAGCAGAGCCGGTTACCGGGCTGCTTTATACCTGGGTAGTGGGGCCTAAATATTCCCGCGATCAGGAGGTCAAGGATGTTGTTGCTTACCACATGATCGGATTTGAGGGTATTGCCGGCAGGATTCGCAACGAACCCTGCTTTGGGTGCAGGGTTAGCTTTTTACCGGGTTTTTGTATGATGTCGATCAATCATACTGGTTTGGTGAATATGGTACTGCAGAAAAGCTGTGGTTTGCATGTCCGGATTGAGGATATTCACTTGCTGGCCGGTAAGAATCAAAGCTGTTCAACTGAATGAAAATAAAACACCAAATATCAAAAAAATTTTCACTTTATATTTTACTTTCACCTCAAGAAAAGATAAAATATTAATTAGCTCAAGGAAGGTCATGCTAGGTTCAGTTCATTTATCCTTCTCATTTGCTTTTTGGTAAGGGAGATCAAAGATAAGTGAATCACCTGTACCATTGGGCAAAAAATCTCTGAGGAGGATTTCAATGTATCAAGACAAAACGCTAACCTGCCGTGACTGTGGTGCAGAATTCAACTTTTCTGTTTCCGAGCAGGAGTTTTACGCCGAGAAGGGTTTCACCAACCTGCCCGGTCGCTGCCCACAATGCAGGGCTGCACGCAAACAAAGAAACAGCGGCAGCGGCGGTGGCTTTAGCCGCAGTGGCGCCCGTCCCCAGCGTGAAATGCATGCCGCCACTTGTGCGAGCTGTGGTATTGAAACAGAAGTGCCGTTCAAACCTAGCGGAGACCGGCCGGTATACTGCCGCGACTGCTTTAATAAGAGCAGCAGGTATTAAGCACAGGCTGGTTAATTCTTTGGCTTAAGACAGGTATTATGACCCTTTAGCGCGCTTTTTCATGCAAAAGGCTGGTTGGTAGTTTGTAAGGCTGTAGCATATTTTAGTGTTACAGCTTTTTATTTTGCTTCTAGCACCAAGAAAGCGAGGCTGAGTTAAAGTAGTGCAATAGCAGCTGCTGTTATAGCCATCTAATAATTACATTCGTTTTCTCTTTATCATGCAGGAAAATTCCTTCCAGTAGTGAATTTTATAGTAGTAAATAGAGTTAAATATTGGGACTGTTTTAAGGATTTGTTTCGGGGGTGTTGAGCTGGTGTTAAATATAAAAGCGTCAAGGGCAATTAGACTTATCGTGTTACTGGGAGCGGTCCTGACTTTGTCTCTCCTTGTTTCAGGTTGCTCCTCCTGGTTGTCTTTAAAGACCGAGTCAAAGCCCCTGGTAATAAAGCCGGAGGACTTCAGCGTTTTCTTGTTCGAGTCATCGGAGGAAATTTACCGGGCCAACGTAAAAAGTTCCCAGATGTGGGCAAGTTTGGACGAGCAGACGGTTTGGGACAGTGAATACTCTGTTCACTATAGCTGGCTTTATGAAACATACAGCAAATGGGACGACCACCGTCGATCCCAGTTGGCGGAGATCATGACCGATTACCATTACCAGCAGATGGCTGAGAGGCTGATCCAGAAAGAAAAACAGACGGCTAGCCCGGACGAGATCATTGAATTTATGAAAAGGGACCGGTTTTTTGGGAAAAATAGAAATACCCTTGTTGATTTTTATTCATGGTATGGGGAAAACTACGCACTGCCTCACTATCAAAGAATTGTCCCCTATCTGAAGCAAAAGGCCGATATCACGGCCGGCAGGGTAGAAAAAGATTTTGATATTATAGGGTTCATGGAGAAGGAGACCGGGATCAAGCTGAAGAAAAAGCCGGAAGCCCTCGAACTGATGCTAAACATGCGGCTCATTGGCGCCGCCGGCTTTAACCGCGACAAGGATTCGCTGTACACAATGCGTTGGAGCAGCAGCCCTGAAATCATTTGGGCCACGGTGTTCAATGAATTTGGCACTCCATTTTTCAGAACTTTTACCGGCAGCTGGTCATTTAAGTTTATGGCCAGGAAAATGAAAAAAGACGAGCAGCTATACAACAAGTTTGAGGAAGACGTGCCGTACACCTGGGAGGGGTGGATCGAAAAGAACCTGAACGCAGGCCTTGCCCGTTATTTAAATATTCGCAAGGGGATCGCCAGAGACGTTGGTGAAGGTGTCTATAATTTTGATAAGGAGTATGCCCAGGCCCTGGTTAAAGGGTTTGACCCGCAAAAGACTTCTCTTGAGGACTTTACCGTAGAATTCCTTAAACAAAGGTTTGAAATTTAAAAACAGTTTAATTAGAGGTTACTATGTTTGAACTCAACCCGTTAGGATTAAAAAAATTAGTGGAAAGATGCCTGGACGAAGACCTGGGAACAGGTGATCTTACGACTAACAGCACAATTCCGCCGGATGCCGTCTCAACCGGGTACATTGTAGCCAGAGAAAGTGGCGTGGTCGCCGGGCTGCAGCTGGCAGAATTGGTGTTTAAGCAGCTGGACCCTTCTACCGGGTTTCAGCCCAGTACGCGGGATGGAGACAGAGTAGAAAAGGACGGAGTGCTTGCCGTAGTTACCGGTAGTGCACGGGTGATCCTGACCGGAGAGCGACTGGCGCTTAATTTTCTTCAACACCTGTCCGGCATCGCCTCCAGGACTGCCCGCCTGGTGGAATTAGTGGCAGGTGAAAAGGCGAAAATAGTTGATACCAGAAAAACTACCCCCGGTTTACGGATGATTGACAAATACGCCGTGCGGATGGGGGGAGGGCAGAACCACCGCTACGGCCTTTATGACGCAGTGCTGATCAAAGACAACCACATTAAGATGGCCGGGGGGGTAGCGCAGGCTGTGGAAGCGGCGAGGCGCAATGTCCCTCACACCGCCAAGATCGAGGTGGAAGTGGAAAACCTGGCCGGGGTAGAAGAAGCCCTCCGGGCAGGGGCAGATATCATCATGCTGGACAATATGGATCCGGTTGAAATGCGCGGGGCCGTGGCCCTTGTGGCTGGCCGCGCTTTGATAGAGGCATCCGGAGGGGTCAACGAGGAAAACATCAAGGCAATTGCTGCTGCGGGAGTGGATCTGATCTCGGTGGGGGCGCTGACACACTCGGTAAAGTCCCTGGATATCAGCCTGGACCTGGAAGAGATTAAACCTAGAAGTTAACCTTAATTAATAATATGGTTGACAATGTGTTTTTTTAATATAAAATTATGGTAAGCTTATTTTTTTTTAGGAAACAATCTTCAAAACAGATGTCTTTATTCTTGAGGTGGGTCTTATGAAAGAGGCCATATTGCGCCTGCTTAAGGAAAGCCGGACAGAGTATCTTTCCGGTGAGGAAATCTGCAGAACCCTGGATGTCTCCAGGACTGCCGTTTGGAAACACATCCAGTCCCTGCGGGAAAGCGGCTACGAGATCGAAGCGCGCCCCCGGGCAGGGTATACACTGACAGGTGTCCCTGACAGGCTTTACCCCGGGGAGATCCTGGACGGGCTCTCAACCCGGTTTCTGGGCAGGGAAATTTATTACTGTGACAGTGTGTCTACCACTAACGACCTGGCCAAGGAACTTGCGCGCAAAGGCGCCGGGGAGGGTTCCATGGTTGTGGCGGAAGAGCAGACGGGCGGCAAAGGTCGGTTGGGGCGGAAATGGTATGCCCCTAAATATAAAGGAATCTGGTTTACCTTGATCCTTCGTCCCCCTGTGACTCCTACCGAAGCCAACCAGGTAACCATGATGGCGGCTATAGCAATCGCTACAGCGATTAAGAGGGAGACCGGGGTTTGGGCGGGTATAAAATGGCCCAACGACCTGCTGGTGGGAGGCAAAAAAGTGTGCGGCATCCTAACCGAACTGAGCGCCGAGATAGAAAGGATTAATTACATGGTGGTGGGCATAGGAATCAATGTGAACCAGGATGAAAAAGACTTACCTGAAGAACTCCGGAAAAGCGCCACTTCGCTTAAAGTTGAGTCAGGCGGGAGTATATCACGGGTAAGGCTGATACAGGCTTCACTGACAGAGTTTGAACGGTGGTACGGAATATGGCTTGAGCAGGGTTTTGACCCTGTCCTTGCCAGGTGGAAGGAAATGTCCGTTTCCTTGAACTGCCCCGTACATATAAACACCCCAACCAAGTCCTGGGACGGTTGGGCCGAGGATGTTGACAAGGACGGCGCGCTGCTCTTGCGCCTGCCCGGCGGGGAACTCCAGCGGCTGATTAGCGGGGAAGTATCTCTGCGTTTGTCGTAAAAGTCCGGATTTGCAAAAGAAATAACAAATAATTTTCTTATGTGTCATGGGTTTAAGCTGAAGTAGTATAATTTTGCGGTTATTGTTAACCCATAACCTTATTAGTGGTTGACAAATATGCCTATTCAAGGAGGTGTTCTAGTGTTAAATTGGTTAGTTGACCAGATTTTATCAGGTAAGGAAATAACCTTTAATCAAGCGTTAGCCCTGGACAAGCTGGAAGACGACCAATTAAATGAACTTTTTTTAATGGCTTTACGGATAACCCTTTATTTCCACGGCAACAGGGTTGATTTGTGCTCCATCATTAACGCTAAATCCGGCTGCTGTTCCGAGAATTGCGCTTTTTGTGCTCAATCTGTACACTATCACACAAACATACCTGCTTACCCTATCCTTTCAAAGGAAGTAGTTTTGAAAAACGCATATGAAATGGAATCAAAAGGAGCCCGTCGTTTTTCCCTGGTTACCAGCGGCAAAGGTGTTCAGGGCGGTGATTTTGAAAAAGTTATAGACATATATAAAATTCTCAGGCAAAAGACAGGCTTGAGCTTGTGTGCCTCATTAGGAATCATAGACTATACCAAAGCTTGGAGATTAAAAGAAGCCGGGGTTTCCATGTACCACCACAATATAGAAACCTCCCGGAGCTTCTACTCTGAAGTATGTACCACCCACACCTTCGAAGACAGGTTAGAGACGATACGCTCGGCGAGAAAAGCCGGCCTTGATATCTGTTCAGGAGGTATTGTCGGATTGGGCGAAAATTGGGAGCAACGGGTTGAAATGGCATTCCAGTTAAAAGAACTGGGAGTTGTGTCATTACCGGTAAACATTCTCACCCCAATTCCCGGAACACCCCTCTGGAACAAATCCGCTCCAGAACCCATGGAAATTCTTAAGACGGCAGCCATGTTTAGAATGGTTCTGCCGAGGGCCATTATCCGACTTTGTGGCGGCAGGGAATCCGCCTTGCGGAGCCTTCAGTCCGTTGCGTTTATGGCGGGAATTAACGGGATGCTAGTAGGTAACTACCTTACCACTACCGGCAGGGAGGTGGAGGACGACATGCAAATGCTAAAAGATTTGAAACTTGAGGTAACGCGACCCTTTAAACAAGATGGTCAATTACAAAATTGTGAGGAGTGAGGAGAATGTCCAAGTTTTCTACCCGGGATATTACCTTAACGGCCATGTTTGCTTCCCTGGCAGTGGTGGCGGCCATGCTGGTGCGATATGCCGGGAGTATTGTTCCTTTCAGCTTGCTGCCTTTTGTTGTGATGCTGGCCGGGGGCATGCTGGGCGCCCGTCTTGGGGCTCTGAGCATAGTTGTTTACATCCTGCTGGGTCTAATTGGCCTTCCCGTGTTTGCCACGCCTCCTTTTGGCGGCCCGGCCTATGTGCTGCAGCCCACCTTCGGTTTCCTGCTTGGCTTTGCCGTGAGCGCTTACGTGATCGGAGCGCTGCTGAAAAACAGGGAAGAAAGTAGTTTTACCCGTTATTTCCTTTCTATGGCGGCGGGGATTTTGGTATATTACCTGATCGGTATTCCTTATCTCTATCTCATTTTAAAATTCTACCTGGGCCAGGCAGTAACTATAGCGAAAGTTATAGCCATAGGCTTTACTCCATTTATCGCCCTTGACCTGGTCAAGGCAGCGGCAGCGGCAGCCCTGGTCAGGGCGGTTTCCAGGAGGCTGAACGCTTACGGTCTGGGAGACAAGAAAGAAGCAGTGTAAGATCATGCCCTCGGCACGGAGGGTCAGTCACATGGCCTGCCTCACCCGGACTTAGGTCTTTGTTCTTTCTCCGGCTCGGGTTTTGGCGGATCCGCCTGTACATTTAAAGGCTCTTGAGCCGGCGGCGTGACATCCTGGCCGCCGGTTTTATTGTTGGCAGGTGATGGTAAAGGTGCAGCGAGTCCGGGGCTGCTTGTCCTATTTTTTGCCGAAAAAGGAATACAGACAATTATGGCGAATAGTTTCATACTTTGAATAAGGGGGCTGGTTTCAATGTTTCGACTGGTAAACGTCATGGAGGTTCTGGTCATGGAAACGGTTGAGGAGATCCTTAAGTCCAATAAAAATCTTTGCGACTGCCTCAGGTGCCAGCTTGACATGGCTGCAATCGCCCTGAACAAGCTGCCTACTAATTACGTTGTAACAACCGAGGGCGAGGTGCTGCTCAGGACCAATGCTTTAAAGCAGCAGTTCAAGGTTGACATTATCAGGGCTGCAACCGAGGCTCTCGAGGTCGTCGGCAAGCATCCTCACCATGCAAAAAACCAGTAGGAACAGCGGGGCGCCTGGTCTGGACGGCACAATCATGTTGCGCCATCACAGCCTCTTTGGTAGAATGATTTTAAATATTGCCGGAAAGCGGGGACGTATACATGATCCTGGTTTTTGACGTCGGTAACACCAATATCGTGCTGGGTGTTTTCAAGGGTACCCAATTGACGGCTAATTGGCGCCTGTCTACCAGCCGCTACAGGACATCAGATGAATATGGGATTATGCTCAGGGAGCTTTTTTCTTTTTCGGGTATTGAAATGAAGCTGGTTAGAGCTGTAGTCATTTCAACCGTGGTGCCCCCGCTGACTTTTACCCTGGAAAGGGTCAGCAGGAAGTATTTCAATCTTGTCCCACTGATAGTAGGCCCCGGAATGAAAACAGGGCTGTCGTTGAAAATGGAAAATCCCAGGGAAATTGGCGCTGACCGGATTGTCAATGCTGTTGCAGGACTTGAACTGTACGGCGGGCCGCTGATCATAGTAGATTTTGGAACCGCCACTACTTTTTGCGCTATCAGCGCCAGGGGTGAGTATTTGGGCGGCGCCATAGCGCCGGGCGTGAGCATAGCCACGGAGGCGCTCTTTACCCGTGCGGCCAAACTGCCACGGGTGGAAATTGTCAAGCCGCCTGCGGTGATCGGCAAAAATACTGTCAGCAGCATGCAGTCAGGTATATTTTATGGCTACGTGGGTCAGGTGGATGAAATAGTTAGAAGGATGAAAAAAGAACTGGGCGAAAATACTAAAGTCGTGGCTACCGGCGGTCTGGCGGCCCTGTTCGCGCAGGAGAGCGAGCATATCGACCGGGTGGACCCCTATTTAACCCTAAATGGCCTGAGAATAATTTACGAGAGGAATGCGCAGAGGTGAGAATACGTTGCCTGCAACTGGACAACCCCGTTATTTCCGCTCCAATGGCTGGTGTAACGGATAAAGCTTTCCGGATACTAGCCAGGGAAGCTGGCTGCGGCCTGGTCTGCACCGAGATGGTGAGTGACCAGGCTCTTTTATATGGCAACGTCAAAACCTGCAGCCTTCTGGACGTATCTGGTGAAACCGGTCCCGTGAGTATGCAGATATTTGGGTCCAACCCGGAGTACATGGCCGCGGCTGCTGAGATTGCCGCCAGACGGGGGGCTGCTTTGATCGATATCAACATGGGCTGCCCTACTCCGAAAATTGTTAAAAACGGTGAAGGCTCCGCCCTGATGAAAGAGCCCCGGAAGGCGGCGGAAATAGTGAGCGCTGTTGCAAGCCGCGTGGATTTGCCCGTTACTGTAAAAATACGTAAGGGGTGGGATGAGGCTTCCGTAAACGCCGTGGAGTTCGCCCGGTCCGTGGCGGAGGCAGGAGCCGCCGCAGTTACGGTGCACGGGCGCACCCGCTCGCAATTTTACACCGGGAAAGCTGACTGGGAGATTATCGCTGCGGTTAAAAAAGCCGTAACTGTACCTGTTATCGGCAATGGTGACATCTGGACCCCGCAGGATGCCCTGTCCATGATGAAACTGACCGGTTGCGACGGGGTGATGATCGGCCGTGCCGCACTCGGAAACCCGTGGATATTTTCCCGCACTGTGCGTTTTTTAAAAACTGGTGAGCTGATGCCATTTCCCGCGCCAGGTGAGAGGGTCGCCACAGCTTTGAGGCACCTGGATCTGATGGTGGGGATTAAAGGAGAAAAAGTGGCGGTTTGGGAAATGAGAAAACATGCCGCCTGGTACGTGAAGGGCCTGCGCGGGGCAGCACGCTTGAGAGAGCAGGTGAACAGGGCCAGGTCGGTGGAGGAAGTCCGGAGCATCCTGCTGAGCCTTGAGCATATTCCTGACCACGGTTAAATTGATCGAAGAAGCGGCAAACTTGGTAAGTTCAGCCTGCCATTACAGGCTCATGGACAGAGGCTTTTCTGCCGGGACCACCCCAGATATTTGCCGCTTTTATAACTTCATCCAGGTCAAATGGCTTGGCGATAAATGTCTTATAACAGTCTTTGGACGGGAAATCGTTCTGATCCGGAATGGAACCTGAAATAATGACAACCGGGATGTCCCTGAGCCTGGGCTGGGAACGCATGGTTTCGATCAGGGCTCGTCCACTCATACCAGGCATGTTAAGATCAACAAAGACTATTTCGCCGCCGGTTCTTTTGCGAGCTGTTCCAGCCCGGCCAGGGCATTGGGGACCGTGAAGACCCTGTGCCCCTCATCGCTTAAAGCGATTTTTAAAACCAGGGCAATATTGGGCTCGTCTTCGATAACCAGCACACGGGACATTTAAAATACGCCTCCTTGTAACAAGTCCAAGTATTAATAATTTTAGCACAGGGCCTCGAGGAAAAATGTCGATCCCTGGTATAAAAATATATTTTTTATCAATCAGCTTGTAAACCGTAGATAAGCCGGTATTTTTTAGCCATAATTTTTTGTTTTTTTGTAAAATTTTCTTATAAAAAAAAAGATAACTGACAATTTTCTCGAATGTTAAATATTGTGAAAATAAACTATCTCACGGAGGTCTCATAGTTAATGTTTAAAGTAAAATTAGATATGTACAAAGAGATGGTCAGGGAGACATTCAGCTCCGTGGGGCAGGCCATCGGTACTCATGTCATGCTCCTGGTCGTAGAGCACGCCCTGTGGAAAGCCAGGCAAAAATACGAGGAAGCTGCCCTGATCGAGTTTTCGGAGGAAGGTGTGTCTTTTGACAGACTGGATAAATTGGACCCGGACAGGTCGGTTCAGGTAGTCCACGAATTTGTCATGTCCATCGTTGCCACCCTCGGACGCCTGGTTGGGATCCAGCTCGCCCGCCAGCTGACTGAACAACTGCAGGAAAAAACCGCTGATATGGAGGCGCATGATCTTGGAGAGAATTTCGACAGGTATTAACGAACTGGATGAAATGCTGTGCGGGGGTTACCCGGAGGGGTCAACCATCCTGATTGTGGGCCGCCCTGGCACGGGAAAGACTATTTTTGCCCACCAGATGATGTTTCATAACGCCACTCCTGCAAAAAAAGCTATTTACCTGACAACGCTCGCGGAGCCTCAGGTAAAGGTGATGAGGTTTCAACAAGAATTAGACTTTTTCGATCACGCTAAATTTCAGAAGACGGTCATTTACCACGACCTCGGAAGCATTCTGCGCAGGCGGGGGTCATCCCAGTGCCTGGCATATATCAGCGAGCTTTTACAAAAGTATCAGCCGAGCTTGACCGTTGTTGACGCTGTCAAAAGTCTCGCCGACATGATTCCCTCTTTTACCGAGTTCCGCGAATTTCTCCTGGATTTGTCGCTTCGGCTGGCCACCTGGGGGTGCACCGCTCTTTTGCTGGGTGAATACTCAGAGGAGGATATCGAGGTCCGTCCGGAATGCGCCATCGCCGATGGGATCGTCTACCTTTCCGGGACGGAGGAAGAAAAGAGGCAGAAGCGCTACCTGCGCATCATGAAGATGCGGGGGACCGGCTATGTGGGCGGGCAAGTAATGTATCTGATTTCGGAGAAAGGCCTGCAGATTTTCCCTCGCTTGAAACCAGAAGTCGGCATGCAGAGTTACGGGCTGTTTACGGATAGGATTTCAACCGGTCTGGCGGGACTGGACGAGATGACCGGCGGAGGCATAACAAGAGCCACCACTACTCTCTTGAGCGGCTCCTCGGGGACGGGCAAAACCGTGCTGGCGCTGCACTTTGCCTATGCGGGTTTGGTTGCCGGTGAAGCCGCGGTTTACGTTTCCTTCGAGGAAAACCCCGGTCAGCTCACCTCCAGCGCCCGAAGATTGGGCCTTGACCTGCAGCCGTACATAGACTCCGGACAATTTCACCTGCTCCACGTTTCCCCCATCGAGCTCGATGTGGATGAGCACACTTTTATTATCCAAAAGCTGGTTCGGGAGGCCGGCGCCTTGAGACTGGTCATTGATTCCATCTCGGCCTTCGAGATCGGCATGGCGGATAAAATTCAATATACCGATTTCATCTGGGCTTTATCCGACTATTTTAAAACCTGCGGGGTAAGCTTGCTGCTGACCCACGAGCTGCATGACTGGTCTCAGGCATCGGAAATAACAAGGCATGGTATTAGTTATTTGGCGGACAACCTGCTGCTGCTGCGGTTCCTGGAGCATGGCCTGGATGTGACGCGCTACCTGCGGGTGGTAAAAATGCGCGGCAGCGGCCACGTCACCAAAATGCGGGAGCTGCGGATTGGCGACGGCGGGATGGAACTTTGCGAGGTTTAGCAGCATTGATCATGATTAGGCAGGGGGGGGTTGTTATGGATAGCTCGGCCCAAGTAAATCTGCTCTTGAGCTCTGACCGCTGGAACGAATTTTTAAAGAGCACGGCGCTAGGCCTGCAGCTCAACCTGACCCTGGTCTTTCCGGGTGCTGACCACCATATACAGGTACCTGGGGAGTGTCCCGTTTGTCATGAAACCTACCCGTCCCTGACCAGCTCTGACATTGCGGCAGCATTAAAAAATACTAATAATTACCTCGGAGAGTTTACCTCTGACAGCGGCCTCGCCGCCGTGGTCATGCCCCTGCGGGACGGCCTCTTGGTTATTGCGCGCGAATGCGCCTGTACCATGGGTTCATGCGGTCAGCCGCTGCCGGACCGCACAATAATAGCCCATAAGCTGCTGGTAAGCTTTCAGGCTGCCCTCGGAGAGTGCTTTGTGGGCGGCAAACGGGCAGTTGAATTGTCCACCTTGCGTCATATGAACCAGATCGTCCTATCCCTCTTCCAGGGGGAAGGTGATGCGCTGCAGCGGTCCTTTGACCTTGTCCTCAGCGCCCTGGTGATCCTGTTGGACGCCCGGGCCAGCTGGCTGGAGTGCCGGGGTGAAGGCGGTACCAGCCTGCAGGTAAAGGGTGATCGGCCTGCGGTTGAATCCTATCTTAAAGATGATCAAGGCCCAGCCGTATCATTTGATATAAATACAGGCAGCACCAGGGGCAGGCTTGGAGTCTTCGCCCCGGCGGACCAAGAACAGGCTAAAGCTCTGCTGCCTCAAATGGCCCAGGAATGTGTCATCGTATTTGAGGTCGCACGCCTTTTTAAACTGCTGCACAGCCGTTTAGCCCAGGTGCTTGGTTCCATTGGCAGCGCGGTGGTGCTTGTTGACAGGTACGGTTGCGTCACTTATGCCAATAAAGCCGCGGAACAGCTCCTGGGACGCCCTGCGCTGACTCTGATAGGAAAACCACATGCCGATATTCCTGCGCCCTGGACACGGTTTATCAAGTCTGATATGGGCGGGCAGGTTACAGGGCGTATGGATCCCGTCGGGCAGGGTACCGAGATGCGGTGGGTGGACTGGCAGCTATCTCCCCTGGGGGAGGATGGAACCGCCCTGGGATGGCTCATCCTGGCCGAAGACCGCACTGATTTCACCCGCTGGCAAAATGCCGCCCGTGAGGCAGAACGGCTATACACGACAACCACGATGGTGGGCAAGCTGGCTCACGAGTTGCGCAACCCGTTAAGCGCCGCCAGTGGTTTGCTTCAGCTGGTGGGGAGAAAACGGGAGCCTGACAAGGTAAAAGGGTACGTGGATTTGATTATGCGTGAACTTGAACGGGTTACCCGTCTCTTGAACGAGTTTTTGCTGCTGGGCAGGCCCGCCGACATGGCGCCCGAACCCCTCGACCTGGCTGCCTTCCTTCATGAGCTGACCCCTTTGCTGGAGGGAGAAGCGGCGGGTACCGGAGTTAAGATCATCATAGATATGGAAGAGACGCCCCCGGTAGCAGCCGATCCGGGCCAGCTTACCCAGGTCGTGTTAAATCTTACCCGCAATGCTGTAGAGGCTGCGCCAGGGGACGGTCTGGTTGAGATCGCCTTGAGGGCAAATCAAGATGGTGCGGCGCTGTCGTTTTGTGACAGTGGCCCTGGACTGACGTCCGGAGTTATGGAAAAGCTGTTCCGGCCGTTTTTTACTACCAAGGAGCGCGGCACCGGACTTGGCCTGCCAGTGGTCCAGGCTATTGTCCACAACCATGGCGGGCGGGTCACTGCAACAAACGCCCCTGGCGGGGGCGCTTTATTTACAGTCATACTGCCGGTATGCGCGGAAACGGGAAGCGGGAGCGCCAAAATTGACGTGCTCATCGCAGTGGCTGATAAAATGGTCTGCTACCCGGCCGAGCAGGCGCTGAGAGCGTCCGGTTATAATGTTTTATCTGCCGACGGCACGGCAGACGCCCTGCTCCTGGCGGATCGCTATGAGCCGGCCATGCTTTTGTTGGACCAGTATGGCCTGGATGAGAATGACCTGGTGAATATTCAAAAAGCATGGCCCCTGGTTTACATCCTTATTATCGGTGAACCGCGTAAACAGGGGGATACCGCCTGCCTTAACTTCATACCCAGGCCGTTGGATGCTGCCGGGTTGGTGGGCAAAGTGGACCTGGTTCTGGGTCCAGGGATTTGCAGGAATTAGACTCAAGTTAATTAAAAAATACATAATGGTTTTGACAATAAAAATATTACAGGCCCTTGCCACGGGGCTTGTTTTTTTGTTAAAATTTGAATGTACACACTTTTGTGCACATAATGACTTTCTCATTGGGATACCTTAAAGACAGGTGAATTAAAATGGAAATGATCCGCCTGGGTGAAAAAATAATCAGCCGGCGCAAGATTGACCAGACTGTGGGGAAGATTCTGAGCTTAAGGTCCAGCGGCCTGTCACAGACGGAGGTTGCCTCACGGCTGAGCCTTGATCGAGCTTTCGTCTGTCGCCTGGAAAACCTTGGGGAAATTCGCAAGGGCCGCCGGCTGGCGGTCATAGGTTTTCCGATCCTGAACAAGAAAGAAATTCAGGAGGCACTGGAGCGTGAGGGTGTGGATCTGATTTTCCTCATGTCCGAGCAGGAGCGCTGGGAGTACATCAAACAGAAGAGCGGTGTGGATCTGTTTGATTCAATTATGGAAATGATTTCAAAAGCCCATTCCTTTGATCAGGTGATAATCATCGGATCAAACCAGAGAATAAAGATATTTGAGGCGGTCCTGGATAAGGAAGTGGTAGGGTTTGAGATTGGCGAGTCCCCGATCAAGGAAGATAAATACGTAGAAACAGAAAAAATCATGGAACTGGTTAGGGCGATCAAAAAATAGGAGGAGTCAGGTGCAAAATTTTGCCTTTATGATCCACCCCATGCATGCAGGTGATGTTGCCAGGAAATTTAAATTTGCCAAATTTATTCCCGACCGGGCTATTGAAAGAGCTTTTGGTATGCTGCCCTCGATGAAGGTTTCCCATATAACGGGCATTCGCTCGTCCCATGAGGAGGCCGAGGGGTGGTTTATCGCCTGTCCCCTGACGACCAGGCTGATGATGAGCCTGCCGCAGTCCTATGTTTTGAACAAAATCATTCAGGGTGGCCGCGTGGCTGAAAAGCTGGGCGCCAAAATATTCGGCCTGGGCGCTTTTACCAAGGTGGTGGGAGACGCCGGCGTCACCGTGGCCAAAAGTTTAAATATTCCTGTAACCACCGGGAATAGCTATACAGTCGCGACGGCTATCGAGTCTACCAGGTCAGCGGCGCAAATGATGGGGCACGATCTAAAAAACTCATCCGTCGTCATACTTGGGGCAACAGGGGCTATTGGGAGGGTGTGCGCGCTAATTATAGCCAGGGAGGCCCGCTATATGACCCTGGTCGCGCGCGACGAGCGCAAATTGGAAGAACTGGCTCAAAAAATTCTTTACGATACTGGACTTGCCGTAAAAGTCACCTCTGACACCAAAAAGGCGCTTCGCTCCGGAGATGTTATTGTAACCGTTACCAGCGCAGTTGACACGGTGATCGAGCCGGAAGACCTCAAGTCCGGCGCCGTGGTATGCGACGTTGCCAGGCCCAGGGACGTTTCGAAACGTGTTACCGAGCTGCGTGATGATGTTCTGGTAGTTGAAGGTGGTGTGGTCGAGGTTCCTGGGGATGTTGCCTTTAACCTTAATTTTGGCTTTCCACCCGGCACGGCGTACGCCTGCATGGCGGAAACCATGGTCCTGGCGCTGGAAAAGCGCTACGAGAGTTTTACCCTGGGCAGGGAGTTAACCATCAGCCAGGTGGAGGAGATTGCCGGGTTGGCAAAGAAGCATGGTTTCAAACTTAGCGGCTTTCGCAGCTTTGGCAGGGCGATCTCGAATCAGGAGATTAAGGAGATCAGGGGCCGGGCAGAAGCAGTACGTGTTACCTCCATGGCAAAATAAACCTAGTATAAGTTTAAGCAGGTGTGAACAGGATATGGGAGCAGCTTTCAGAAAGAAGATGGCCTTGACAAAGCGAGGCCATCTTCTTATAATGTTTAGAAGCGCAAAGGTCATAGAATTTTTTATTGTTGCTTAAGCGGTACTTAAAGGGATGATATTGCCGGGCTCTGGGACGCTTTCAATTAAATTCCGGTAATATGATTTACCGAAAAAATCAGGTGTAACGCTGGTTCGGTCGTTGCACCGTGCAAGCACTGCAAAGAGGGGTTTTTGCAGTGCTTTAAGTGTAGTATGGAGCTTTTTGTGTTAAGCCGAATAATAAAAAGGTTAAAACATATATTGTTTTGTAACGTTATTCCAGAGGTAAGGAGACTTTGTTAATGAAAGAAAAAGACGTAATGCTGACGCTGCAAGGCCTCAAGAATCTTGAAACCGAGCTGGAGCAGCTCAAGTCGGTTAAGAGGAGAGAAGTTGCCGAGCGCATTAAACAGGCTATATCATTTGGAGATATCAGCGAGAACTCGGAATACGAGGACGCAAAAAATGAGCAGGCTTTTATTGAAGGTCGCATTTTAACTCTGGAGAAAATGCTTCGCAATGCAAAAATAATTGATGATGAAAACCTGGTCCCCGGCCTGGTTTCAATTGGCTCAACGATTATGCTTAAAGACCTGGAACATGGAAATGAGTTCAAATGTACTATCGTGGGTTCAGTTGAAGCAGATCCAGGGGCAAACAAGATATCCAACGAGTCACCGGTAGGCAAAGCTATTTTGGGACTTTCAAAGGGCAGTGTGGTGGAGGTTTCAGTGCCGGCCGGGCAGTTGAAATATCAGATCATGGATATTTACGGTAGGAATGAGGGCTCCTAATGTCAGAAGATAAAAGAGCAGTCGCGGAATCGACAGCAGGCGGCACTGTAAACAATGCTCTTGAGCAAGACCTGAATGAATTGATGCAAGTGCGGCGCGAAAAGCTCAAAGAGCTGCGGGACAGGGGTATCGAACCGTTCGGCGGTCGATATGAGCGAACCCACATGGCACGTGACATAATAGCAAATTTTGAGGAACTGGAGAATAATCCTGTTACTATAGCCGGCAGGATCATGTCCAGGCGCGGTATGGGCAAAGCCTCTTTTGCCCATATCCAGGACAGCACCGGCCAGGTTCAGATATACGCCCGCTTAAACGATATTGGTCCGGAAGCTTACGTACTTTTCGGCAAGCTTGACATTGGTGACATTATAGGCGTTGAGGGTAAGGTCTTTAAAACCCGTATGGGAGAAATTACAGTGTCGACGGAGAATTTTAGAATGCTTTCCAAGTCGCTGAGGCCGCTCCCGGAAAAATGGCATGGCCTCAAGCATGTTGAACTGCGCTACCGGCAGCGCTATGTCGACCTGATTGTAAACCCCGATGTTAAAGAGGTTTTTGAAACCAGGAGCAGGATAGTCCGCGCTTTTCGCAATTACCTGGACCGGAAAGGTTTCCTGGAAGTTGAGACTCCCATGATGCAGGTCATTGCCGGGGGCGCTACGGCCAAGCCCTTTGTCACTCACCACAATACCCTGGACATGAAGCTGTTTTTGAGGGTTGCTCCTGAGCTTTATTTAAAGAGGCTTTTGGTAGGCGGCTTTGAAAAGGTGTATGAGATTAACCGCAGCTTCCGCAACGAGGGCATCTCCACCAGGCACAACCCCGAGTTTACCATGATGGAGCTTTACCAGTCCTATGCCGATTACAACGACATGATGGATTTAACCGAAGAGCTGGTTTCTTCTGTTGCAAAGGAGGTCCGGGGAAGCACATACATAGAGTACCAGGGCACAGGTATAGATTTGTCGCCCGGGTGGACAAGGATACCCATGCTTGAAGCGGTAAAACAGCATGCCGGCATTGATTTCAGCGTTCTGAAAACCGCCGGGGAAGCGCGCGCCGCGGTTGAGCGGCTAAAAATGGACCTGGAGCCGCAGGATACATGGGGCACAATACTGTACAAGGTTTTTGAAGAAACTGTCGAGCCCTTGTTGATTCAGCCCACCTTTGTAACTGACTTTCCAGTTGAAGTATCTCCCCTGGCCAAGCGCAAGGCGGAGGACCCTGGTTTAACCTGCCGCTTTGAACTGTTTATTTACGGGCGGGAAATGGCCAACGCTTTTTCAGAGCTGAACGACCCGATTGACCAAAAGGGGCGCTTCTTAAAACAGGCCGAAAAGAGGAGTGCGGGAGATGAAGAGGCCCACATGATGGACGAGGACTACGTGAATGCCCTGGAGTACGGAATGCCTCCTGCCGGCGGCCTCGGAATAGGGATAGACCGCCTGGTAATGCTTCTGACTGACTCGTCTTCCATACGTGACGTTATCTTGTTTCCTTTGATGAAGCCCCGCGAATAATTTTCCTAATAACCAAATATTACCTGTCGGAACATGATTGACAAGCCCTGATAAGGGTGCTATGATGGTATTCCTGGTGTCGACAGATGACTAAACCAGGAAAAATTAAAGGGATATACTGGCTTGACAACCGTATGTCTTTATGATAACATAAACATCCGGAGCCGCCATGTAAATGGCGGGCTAAAAATGTCACCGGGTAAAACGAAAGCGGTCTTTGAAAACTAAACAGTGGATGGATGGAAAAAAGGTAGTGAGTAGTGAGTAGTCAGTAGTCAGATTTAGAGAAGGAATTCGCCCATGCGAATTCCGGCAAAGAGTCCGACAGCCGACAACAGACAACCTACTACCGAAAAGACACATGACTCGTCAAAGCGAGAGCTTTAATCGAGCAGTAAATTCCGAAACAACGAATTAAGAGCCAATTCAAACCTTTATATATTTTATGGAGAGTTTGATCCTGGCTCAGGACGAACGCTGGCGGCGTGCTTAACACATGCAAGTCGAACGGAGGTTACGAGGAAGCTTGCGAATTGTAACCTTAGTGGCGGACGGGTGAGTAACGCGTGGATAACCTGCCTATCAGACCGGGGCAACACCGGGAAACTGGTGCTAATACCGGATACGCTTATTGAGGCGCAAGCCTTGATAAGGAAAGGGGAAACCCGCTGACAGATGGGTCCGCGTCCCATTAGCTAGTTGGTGGTGTAACGGACCACCAAGGCGACGATGGGTAGCCGGCCTGAGAGGGTGGACGGCCACACTGGAACTGAGACACGGTCCAGACTCCTACGGGAGGCAGCAGTGGGGAATCTTCCGCAATGGGCGAAAGCCTGACGGAGCAACGCCGCGTGAGTGATGAAGGCCTTCGGGTTGTAAAACTCTGTCTTCAGGGAAGAAAAAAATGACGGTACCTGAGGAGGAAGCCCCGGCTAACTA
>DFAP01000014.1:0-31919 GCA_002365855.1 Pelotomaculum sp. UBA3103
ACTGCATAAGTCCTGTATATAGTATCGTCGATTATGAAATAGCTTATAAAATATTTGACTGTGCCTCTTTCAAGTTTACGAACTAGTGTTCTATAATATAAATGGGTTTCGAGAAATACTAGTTATATTATCCAATTATGTGGAAGTTATTTGAGGAGGGAATTATTAACATGATCAAGCTTGTTATTGATCCAGGGCACGGAGGAAAGGATCCAGGTGCTGTCGGCAACGGCCTTAAAGAAAAAGATCTGAGCCTCCATCTATGCAAACTGGTGGCGGAGAAGTTTTCAGCTTACGAAGTAGAAGTAACCCTGACCAGGACCGGTGATATAGACCTGGGTCTGAACGTTCGTGTCAATATTGCTAATAATATGCAGGCGGATTATTTCTGTTCGATTCACATCAACGCCGGCGGGGGAACCGGTTTTGAAAGCTTCACTTATACTTATTCAGCCGCTGATACCGAAAATTTACGCGATATCGTTCACAATATAGTGGCAGGCTACTACAAGAGCGCGGGTTTCACGGACCGTGGCAAAAAACGGGCCAACTTTGCAGTCCTGCGAGATACCGAAATGCCTGCCGTCTTACTTGAAAATCTGTTTGTAGACAACCAAAATGACGCAAAAAAATTAAAAGACGCCACTTTCCTGGACGGGTTGGCAGGAGTTATAGCCGACGGGTTGGTTAATGCTTTGGGGATACCTTTGAAAAACCAGCAGTCATGGGATCCGGCCGGAGAGATTGCCAAGCTGAAAGCGGGCGGCCTGATTAATAGCGACCATCAGCCGGGTGATCCGGTCATGTGGGGGGAACTGGTGACTGTTATCAACAGGTTGATGAACGCAACTAAATAGATGTTTCACCTTTTAGTATTTTAAAAATATTAAGACCGAAACTGAAGCCGGCCTTAAAATTTTTCTATGTTAATTAGTAAGTGTCTTGGACCTATGTGATATTCCCCTTGCATCTTAGTAGGCTCTCGCGTAATCTATCGCCTTTTGGGCGTTTATCAAACCGGCGCCCTGAGAGTTGGGATCCACATGTAGGTTTGTAGCCGTAATGGTAATAAACTTTTTGACATTCTCCGGCGCGAGTACGGGGTTGGCCTCCAGCAACAACGCGCTTACGCCTGAGCATATCGGCGTGGCCATGGATGTGCCGGACAAAGAGGTATACCAGGAACCAAATCTTGTATTTTTGTTTTTCTTGTCCAGTAGCGAGCCCGGTGAGCGCAAAGAAATTATGTTGATGCCCGGCGCAACAACGTCTGGTTTTAGCAGGCCGTCAAAGGTGGGCCCCCGGCTTGAAAAATCAGCGATTTTATCATCTGTCAGGTTTACTGTGCCCATGTCGTCCGAGGCGCCTACAGTAATGGCTGAAGGGGCTATTACCGGAGAATCTATTGTACCCTCACCGGGATCGCTGTTCCCGGCGGCGACGCAAACAACAATTCCTCTTTGCCACACTTCCTCCACCGCCGTTGCCAGCGGGTCGTCGCGGTAAGAAGTGCTTGCTGTGCTGCCCAGCGACATGGATAAAATCCTGATCCTGTATTGCTCTTTGTTTTCCACGGCCCAAGTCAGCCCTGATATTACTTCCGATGTTGAGCCGGAACCATACTTATCGAGAACTTTTATACCGATAAGATTGGCATCCGGGGCAGGGCTGCGGAACATTTCCTGCGATTGCAAGCCGTTCGAGGCAATGTCGCCTGCCACATGTGTTCCGTGTCCGTTGTCGTCGTAAGGAGAGTCGCGATTATTTATAACATCCCGGAAGGCGATTATTCGGTTCTTCGGCATGGTTAAGTCAGGGTGAGGGTATATGCCTGTATCTAATACTGCTATTGCCACGTCCTTACCGGTAATACCTTCCGCCCAAACAGACGGGGCCTGAACTGTAGGCGCGGCAGTATCCAGGACCGTATGGACTGTACGGTCGTACCATATTTTTCCCACCCGGGATATTTGCTAAGGGGGAAAGAGGTGTTTGTACACAAATAATCTCCCGGCATAGTCCCGGGTTTCTACCGGCAGGAGGATATCCCCGTCTGATTGAATGATAAACAGTTTTCAAAAAAAAGTAAAAATATAAAAAAAGCTAATCTTAACAAACAGTCGATTAAAATTTTGCGCCTCTAATTCAATTTAATATATATTTAAGGTTTTAATAATTACTCATTAAGATTAAGAGTGTAGTATAAATAAAAAACGATGGGGGTGTTTTGAAAGTGTTATTTAAACCCACCGAGATAGCCAACATTGCAATGAACATCGAGAAAAACGGACTTGCGTTTTACAGCGCTCTAGCCAATAGAGTCAAAGAAGGAGAGACAAAAACCCTATTTACCTTCCTGGCAAAAGAGGAAAAGGAGCACTATGACACATTTGAAAAACTGTGTTCGAAGTTAGCCTCATACCAGGTTCCTGATTTTGATGAGGAATATGATGAATACATGCAGCAGTTAGTTGATAACAATGTATTTGCCGGTGACTGCAACGCTGCCGAACTGGCGGAGAAAGTCAAGACCCCGCTGGAGGCTATAGAAATGGCTCTCGGTTTTGAAAAAGATTCTGTGATATTTTTTATACAGTTGAAAAAGGTTATGCCCGCTGTGGAACAGTTTGCGGTCGAAGAGATGATCGAGGAGGAAAACAGGCATATTAAAAAACTGTTGTTGATCAAGAAGGATTTAACCGAGACGAGAGAGGAGTTTTATATTACAAAAGGGGACTGGGATTCTGAGAGACAATAAGTTCGTTGGTTACTAATATTTTATAGTAATCCAAGGCCCTACCTGACAGGTAGGGCCTTGGATTATTCTGACAAGGTTATTGGACCATATTGATTTCGATTTCCGATGCTGCGCTTTTTTTCATACATTCTGCTATCCGCCAGGTTGATCAAGTCATCTATTTTATCACCGTCTTCCGGGTATACAGCTATCCCGTAAGTAATGCCAATTTTATATACACCAGACACCTCAATCCTTGCGAGGGATTCTTCCAATCTTTGCAAGAGTGCTATTGCGCCGCCATAGTCTGTGTGGGGGATTAGCAGGACGAACTCGTCCCCGCCAAAGCGGGCCAGGGTGTCAGATGCCCGAATTAACTGGCTGATGTTTTCAGACACTTTTTTTAGAGCAGCATCGCCTAAAGCATGCCCCAGGTGATCCTTGATACCCTTAAAATTTATAAGGTCAATAAAGGCAATGGAGAGGGGCAGGTTGTAACGCTTGGCGCGCTTTAGCTCTGAAGCTGATAGATCTATTAACGAATGCCTGTTATGCAGGCCGGTTAAAGGATCTGTCCCGGCAATTATCAGCAGTTTTTTGATAATTAGCAATGAACCGGCTGCAAAAAGTAAAACACCGAATGCCATGAAGCTGTTCCCAAAAATTTTTATGGTCATACCCGGCAGCATATAAAACTCATCTAATAGATCCAGCGCCGCCCCTACCGCAAAAAACCCTATGCCCGACAAAAACGCCAGCCACATCCGTTCCCTCCCGTAAGCACTGTAAAGTTTATGGAAAGAAAAAAGAAGGACCAGGGAAACAATAAGTATTATCGATTCCGTGATAATATCTCCCGGATACAAGTTGGTTTTTAACGGATACGGAAACATACAGGCAACCTCTAAAAAGCTATTTTGTGCCAGAAAAGACAGTAGGATTATGATTCTACAAATTTATATAGAATCCCTTCGTATTAGAGGAAAATGTACATATTTTCAGGAGAAAAAAGGAAATATGACTGTTGCGGCGTAAAGAATAATGCGAAGAAAGCCATTATTTATTATCAATATTTAAGCCAGGCCCCCTGACCGTCGAAGAAACAACTGAAATGCGCAGGCACAGCGAGATAGGTAACCGCATCGCGCAGTCGGCGCACAACCTGGTGCCGATTGCGGACTGGATCCTTAAGCATCATGAGTGGTGGAATGGCAAAGGGTACCCACTCGGCTTAAAAGAAGAAGAGATTCCCCTGGAATGCCGAATACTGGCCATTGCCGACGCTTATGACGCCATGACCAGCAGGCGCCCTTACCGCGAGGCTATGTCACATGAAGAAGCAGTAGCTGAGCTAAAAAAATATGCTGGAATCCAGTTTGATCCCTTCCTGGTCCAAAAATTTCTGGAGGTATTGTCAAAGTAGGGCTACTATTACCGGCAGCCCTACAACAGTAGATTCAACAGCTAGTGTGCTGCGTCAGGAATAAGTGTATTTACCAGTGGTCTTTCACTTTGAGGCTGCTTTTTTATTTTCACAAGTAAAAATGTACGTCTAGCAAAACAGGGCACGATCAGTACTTTATCAGCTTAATGACATTGACCTGATCATACAGAAGACCCCCGATGTAAGGCCCTGGCCAGGGTGTATAAAACTAGAACAAAGGCTGGCATTATATAGGTAAGATAGTGTTTTTTAATTCTAAGGGAGGTCATGGCGTGGATAGAGATCAAAAATTTAAATATTTGGAGTGCCTGAACAGGCTGCAGGGGAAAGATTATCTCGCGGCTACCATCTCCTTTGGCGCCGCTCCCACGATTAAAGGCAAGAAACCGTCCTCCCTGCTTACTTTTACTATGACGAGAAAAAACCTTCTTGCTCTGTGGCATTATTATAAACAGGATTTGTGCCGGGAGTTAAACCTGGAGTATTTCGAGCTTAAAGACAGAGGGGAAAGCGTATCGGTACTGTTTTACAGGAGGAAAATGCTTGAAAGGCATGTCGCTAACAAGCACAACCTGGCCTTTTTGAATAGTGTGGGCTATCAGGAAGCTGTTACCTTGGACGAAAAGCTGCAATTGCTAAAAAGCAGGTTTGCCTCCACCTGTGCCCATGAAGTGGGCATATTTTTAGGAATTCCGGTTGAGGATGTGGAAGGTTTCATGGAACACAAGGGAAAACATTATTTATTATCCAGGTACTGGAAGGTATACCGAAACCGGGAGCGGGCTGAACTGCTTTTTGGAATCTATGACGAGGCCAGGAGCAATATAGCCAGAGCTGTTGTAAGCTTTAGCGAAGGATACAGTTCACCTCAGGATTACAGGTAGGGAGCCGGCCTATGGGATAGAAGGGGTCAGATAGAAGGGGTCAGGCTTGCATTATTGCATTAGTGCTATTGCTGATGCAATAATGCAAGCATGACCCCTTTGCCTTGCATGACCCCTTTGCCTTGACATAATCTTTCACCTGTAATATATTTATTACAGGTGAAAGATATGATAGTTACCGATATCAACGTTTGAAAGGGGGGGTAGGAGATAAATGATAAAAATAATTTAAAACCAATATCACCTTCCGGAGACGGATTAGTCAAAATGCTAGAGGCAATGGCAAATCCACACCGGTTAAGAATTATTGCTTTGCTGAACGGCAGGCGTATCCATGTGAGTCAGCTCGCCCGTGAGGTTATGATAAGCCGACCGCTGTTATACATGCATTTGAAGCGCTTAGAGAATGCTGGGTTGGTGACGAGCAAAATGGAATTATCCGAGGATGGCAAAGCAATGAATTACTACGAAATAACTTCGTTTGTACTCCATCTAAGTCCAGAGAGCATTGCTGAAGCGGTAAATACGCTAAGTATTAAAAAACCTGACGGTATTGATTTAATGAAAGATGAGAAGGGGGATAAATAATGAACAATTTTCCAAATGAGTTTGCCGGAATGGGTTTTGTGCTCGTTATATTGACGCTGGTTACTATATTAATCGTAGTTGTGATAACGCAAGGACTAAAAACCGCGCAAGCAAAAGCTAAGAGCATGGTTGAAATCGCCAGGGACGAGGCGTATCGCAAGCTTGCGGAGGAAGCCATTTCAGTGCAGCAGAAGATAGCCGGGGATCAACAGAAGATAGTTAAGGATCTATCTGAGATGAAGGAGCATATAAATGCCATGGAGAAGATGCTTCGAGAGGTTAATTGAGGGTTAACACAAACTGGAAGGCTGCCGTTACTGGCAGCCTTCAGCGGTAAATTCCCGGGCAAGCTTGCTGATTGCCCTTTTTTCAATGCGTGAAACATATGATCGTGAAATACCCAGGTGCCGGGCTATTTCGCGCTGGGTCTTGCGGTCCCCGTTTTCCAAACCGAATCTCAATTCAAGCACCTTTTTTTCACGGCGCGTAAGGAGACATACTTTCTCACGCAGGCGCTTTTGCTCAAAACGGTTTTCTACCAGTTCAGACACGACTTCCGGATGAGTGCCAAGGATATCGATTAAGGTGATTTCGTTTCCTTCTTTGTCCACACCTATCGGGTCATAGAGCGAGACCTCAGACCTTACTTTTTTCATAAACCTCAGGTGCATCAGGATCTCATTTTCTATGCACCTGGCAGCATAGGTAGCCAGCCGGGTCCCTTTGCCGGGATTAAAGGTATTGATTGCTTTGATCAGGCCGATGGCGCCTATGGAAATCAGATCATCGGGGTCTTCCCCTGTGGAATCGAATTTTTTTACAATGTGTGCTACCAGGCGGAGATTACGTTCGGTCAGGACGTTGCGAGCCTTTTCATCACCCCGCTTCAAAAGCCGCAGGTATTTCGCCTCCTCCTCCTCAGAAAGCGGCTGTGGAAACGTGTTGTTGGCAATATAGGAAACGAGCAGCAGGAGTCCGTTGACAAGCGACACAACGGTTAGGGTCCAGAGACCAGGCAGCATCCATTACCCACCCCCCAATAAATTGCATGCAATAAATAATATGTAAGCGGCAAGTATTTTGGTGCATGTACAGTCGAAAATTGTTTTTAGAGAGGATTTTTACTTAACACCGGAGAAGATATATACTTTTAAGCAGGTCTGTAAAAACTTCTATTAGGACCATATGCGGAGGGAGCAGCGATAGTGATTGAGGCGACAGGAGTAATCCTGGCCGGAGGAAAAAGTCGGCGCATGGGCTTTGATAAGGCTTTTCTGCCTGTGGGCAGGGAAGCGATGATTGAGCGCATTGCAGCTGAACTGGTCGAGGTGTTTCCAGAGGTTTTGATCAGCGCCAGAAGCGAGGATTTTGGAAGACGCCTGGGGATAGAAGTAGTGCCTGACCTGTTCACAGGCGGCGGCCCACTGAGCGGAATTCACGCTGTACTGAAAAGATCAAGGTATCCCAGGTGCCTGGTAGTGGCCTGTGATATGCCTTTTATCAATATAGACCTGGCGCGTTTCATGGTTGGGCAGTCTAAAGGATTTGATGTAACTGTGCCGAAGCATGGTATTTACCTTCAGCCTCTTTTTGCCGTGTACAGCAAAGACTGCATTCCTACCATAGAGAAATTCCTGGAGTTAAAAAGAAACAAAGTTGTAGATTTTTACCCGTATGTTAGGGTAAATTATGTTGATGAAACTTTATTACGGACATTTACAGATATTGAAACTGCATTTTTTAACGTTAATACACCTGCAGACTTAGAAAAAGCCAGGGATCTGGCAGAAAAAAGAACAGAGCCGGGAGAGAGCATTGTTAAAGATCCTGTACCCAAAAATGTATGTATCATCAATACTGGAAATCAAGCTTGAAACTCTGAAAGAGCTGGGGATAAAGGGTATTCTTTTCGATTTGGACAACACCATAGTCCGCAGGGACTCAGTTAAATTTTCCCCTGAAGTACAGGGGATGCTTGAAGAGTTTAAAAGACAGGGATTCAAGCTGGGTATTGTTTCCAATAACTCTCATAAGAGGGTGGGTTCCATCGCCGGGCCAATGGAGGTGACGTCTGTGCACCGTGCAGTGAAACCCTGGGTCAGGCCGTTTCGTCACGCCCTTAAGTTGATAAACACCGCCCCGGAGGAAACCGCTCTGATCGGAGACCAGATTTTTACCGACATTTTGGGTGGGAACCTGGCCGGACTTTATACTATCCTGGTTGTTCCTATGGAAGGAAAAGAGTTCTGGGGGACCAGGATGATCAGCCGGCCCCTGGAGAAGTTTGTGCTGGCTAAACTGAAAAAACACCCGGAGGTTTTTCATGGCAAGTGGGATTAGCGGCCGCACGAAATTATGTGGTGTTTTCGGCTGCCCGGTGGAGCACTCCTTTTCACCGGCGATGCAGAATGCGGCATTTCAGGCAGCGGGGCTTGACTATGCCTACCTGCCTTTTTTTGTGGCCCCGGAGCATCTAGCTGCCGCTGTAGAGTCGGTAAAGGCCCTGGGTATGATCGGTGTTAACATTACTGTGCCTCATAAGGAAGCCGTACTTCCGCTGCTGGACGAGCTAACGGACGAGGCCAGGCTGGCCGGAGCGGTCAATACGGTTGTCAACCGCCACAGGCGCCTGTGCGGCGACAATACCGACGGTAAAGGGTTCTTATGGTCACTCTTGGAGAACGCTGGATTTGTCCCAACCGGTAAAACGGCACTGATCCTGGGAGCGGGCGGGGCGGCCCGGGCTGTCTCCGTGAGCCTGGCCATGTGCGGCGCAAAAAAAATGGTTATCGCGAACCGGTCAAAAAAACGGGCGGAAGAGCTGGCCCGGGTCATTAATGTCAGGACAGGAGCCAGCGCTGAGGTCGTGGAATGGCCTGAAGATAATTCTAAGAACCTGCCGGGAGAAGCGCTGCAGTCCGCAGATCTGGTGGTGCAGACCACAACCCTGGGCATGTTTCCTGAAGTATCCACATGCGCGCCCCTTCCGTTTGAGCTGATCAGGCCAGGGCAGGTAGCCTGCGATCTGGTGTATAATCCGGTCAGAACGGCATTTTTAAAAAAAGCCTCACGTGCCGGGGCAACCGTGGTGGGCGGTTTGGGTATGCTTTTATACCAGGGAGCTCTGGCTTTTGAGCTGTGGACAGGCCTTGCAGCGCCCCTGGAAGCAATGAACAAGGCCCTGAAAAGAGAGTACCTGATGGCCAGAAAGAAGCAAATAATTTAGATCCACCGGAGGAATGGCATGCTTAGATACTTGACTGCGGGAGAATCCCACGGTCCCGCCCTTACTGCTATTATTGAGGGGCTGCCATCAGGCCTGCCCCTGGCCGGCGAGTACATTAACCGTCAGCTTGCCCGGCGCCAGGGCGGTTACGGCCGCGGGGACAGAATGAAAATCGAAAGTGACACTGTGCGGATCATGTCCGGCGTCAGGGGTGGTTATACCCTGGGCAGCCCGGTCACGCTGGTAATAGAGAATAAGGACTGGGCCAACTGGTCGGAAATCATGGCGCCGGAACCAGGCGCAAGGCTTGGAGAGCGTGTCGTAACACGTCCCAGACCAGGCCACGCGGACCTGGCCGGGGCTGTTAAGTACCGGCACAGCGACATAAGAAATGTACTGGAGCGCTCCAGTGCCCGCGAAACCGCTGCCAGGGTGGCGGCAGGCAGTGCGGCCAGGAGGCTTTTAGAAGAACTCGGGATCAAGATAATTGGACAGGTGGTGCAAGTCGGCGGTATCGATGCAGACACGGGCCAGCTTGGCCAGCTGGAGCTGATTGAGCGGCTGCTTACCTCCAGGCTTCTTTGCGCCGACCCGCTGGCTGAGAAGCAGATGATCGAAAAAATAGATCAAACCAGGAAAGAGGGGGACACCCTGGGGGGTGTCTTTGAGGTCAGGGCCTATGGTGTTCCACCCGGCCTCGGCAGTTATACCCACTGGGACCGCAAAATAGACGGCTATCTCGCCTCCGCCCTGATGAGCATCCAGGCCGTTAAGGGAGTCGAGGTCGGTGATGGCTTCAGCGCTGCCGCAAAGGCAGGTTCCGAGGTGCAGGACGAGATTTTTTACAGCCAGGAAAAAGGTTTTTACCGTGGCTCAAACAACGCCGGGGGTATCGAGGGCGGCATGACCAACGGAGAAGTCTTGGTGCTCAGGGCGGCGATGAAGCCAATACCCACCTTATACCGTCCGCTGCGCAGTGTGGACCTGGTCACCAAGAGGCCCCTGGAAGCAGCCGTTGAACGCTCGGATACCTGTGCGGCGCCTGCGGCATGCGTTATCGGGGAGGCAGTTGTGGCCTGGGAACTGGCGCGGGCCTGCATGGAAAAATGCGGTGGCGACAGCCTGTCAGAATTAAAGGAAACCTGGAACCGTTACCTTATCAGCCTGAAGAAGGTGTAGGCAGATGCTGAACATAGTTTTGATCGGTTTTATGGGCACAGGCAAATCTGTCATTGGGAGGCGCCTGGCCGTCCGTATGAACCGTGTTTTTATAGATACTGACAATGAAATAGAAGAGCTGACAGGAAAGTCTGTGAGCGAAATATTTGCCAGGTATGGCGCCGTCCGGTTTCGCTCTGAGGAGGCATTGCTGGTGAAAAAGCTGGCTGTTAAAGAAAACCTGGTGATATCTACCGGGGGGGGCATGGTGTTAAATCCTGAAAACGTCCGGCTGCTTCAG
This sequence comes from Pelotomaculum sp. UBA3103, assembly GCA_002365855.1. Lineage (GTDB taxonomy): Bacteria > Bacillota > Desulfotomaculia > Desulfotomaculales > Pelotomaculaceae > UBA3103. The sequence goes on from DFAP01000014.1 coordinate 10,339, forward strand.
AAAAAAGGTCTGCTAATCTGTCTCAAAGCATCGCCCGAGGTAATCTATCAAAGGGTGAAAAACAAGAGAAAGCGTCCTCTGCTGCTGAAAGGTGATTTGAAAGAAAAGATCTTAAGCCTCATTAATGAGCGGGAAGGGCTGTATGATGTCGCTGATTTTACAGTTGATACGGGAACCTGCAGCGTTAATGAAGCGGTTGAGCTCATTCTCCACTACTTGTCTGAAAGGAACGTGTTAGATGATCACGGTGCAGGTTGATCTGGGGCCACGCAGTTACCCTGTTTTCATCGGGAAGGGGATACTGGAAAGCCTGGGCGCTTTAATGAAAGAGTTGGATTACGGGGAAAGAGCCCTTTTGGTTTCGGACCGTAAGGTTCTAAAGCTGTACGGCGGGTTAGTGCAAAAGTGTCTTGCCGGGTCCGGCTTTGACGTGATCACAGGTGAGATCGGCGGTGGCGAGGAGTGCAAGACTCTGGCAACTGCCCAAAAGTTATATGATTCGGCTTTTGCGGGTGAACTTGACCGGCGCTGTCCCGTTGTCGCCCTTGGCGGCGGGGTGGTTGGAGATATTTCAGGCTTTGTCGCCGCTACATATATGCGGGGGATTCCTTTTGTCCAGGTTCCCACTACTTTGCTGGCACAAGTGGACAGCAGCGTGGGTGGGAAGGTAGCCGTAAATCACCCCCGCGGTAAAAACATCATCGGCGCCTTTTACCAGCCTGGTCTGGTACTGGCCGACACCACCACGCTCAGCACCCTGCCGCCCGTGGAGGTCAGCTCGGGTCTCGCGGAAGTGATTAAGTACGGGATTATAGCTGACGAGGCTTTTTTTAACTGGCTGGAGGAGCATGTAGGCCGCCTGTTGAGCCTGGACCATTATGCGCTGGAGCACGCGGTGGCCGTTTCATGCCGGATAAAAGCCGGAGTTGTGGAAAAAGACGAGACAGAACAGGGCCTTCGTGCCATTTTAAACTATGGGCACACCGTAGGGCACGCGCTGGAGGCCCTCACCGGTTATTCAGCCTACACTCACGGAGAGGCGTTGGGGATCGGCATGGCGGCTGCGGCGCGCATAGCTGTAGCCATGGACATGCTAACCCGAACTGAAGCTGAAAGGATTGTCTCACTGCTGGTAAAGGCCAGACTGCCCGTAGAGCTGCCTCCGGCCATATCACCGGATGACCTGATAACCGCTATGCGTCTGGACAAAAAGTCACTGGCAGGCAGATTAAGCCTGGTCCTGCCGGAAAAAATCGGACAGGTGAGCCTGGTCCGGGACGTCCCGGAGGAAGTGGTAAATAAGTCCCTTCTTTGGCAAAACAATTCAGGATTCTAGATATTTTGCCGATATAGATATATCAGCTGCGCCTGCTGCAGGACAGAACAGAATCTTAACAATAATTCGCCAGGCCTGGGTTTGGACATGAAATCAGCGAAGGGAGCCGAATTTTGCTGCTTTTATTTTTTAGCCTGGGCCTTATTGCCGGCAGTTTTCTAAACGTGTGCATTTACCGCATCCCCAGGGGGGAGTCGGTGCTCCTGCCGCCCTCGCACTGCGACGGCTGCGGCCTGAGAATAGCGCTGCGGGACCTGATCCCGTTGTTCAGCTACCTGTGGCTGAAAGGCCGCTGCCGCTTTTGCGGCGGGAGCATCAGCCCTTTATATCCATCAGTCGAACTGCTCACAGGACTACTTTTTGCCGCCTCTTACGCGCATTTTGGCCTTTCCGCACTGCTGGTAAAATTCCTTTTCCTGATCTGCATCCTCATCGTCGTCTCTTTCATAGACATAGAGCACTATCTCATACCGAACAGGGTCAATGCCTTCGCCCTGTTCACCGGTATAGTCCTGAACATTTACGCCCGAGACCTGTCTTTTGCCTCCGCGGTAACAGGCATGGCCGCCGCGGCGCTCTTTTTGCTGCTGCCGGCATTAGCCAGCAGTGGCGGCATGGGCGGCGGAGACGTGAAAATGGCTGCGGTCGTCGGCCTGTTCCTGGGCTGGCCGCTTGGCCTGGCAGCAGTCATCATAGGCACTGTGATAGCTGGCCTGTCCGGGCTATTTCTGATGCTGGCGAGCATTAAGGGCCGCAGGGACATGATCCCTTTCGGGCCGTTTATCGCGTGCGGGACGCTGGTCACGATATTTAAGGGCAGCTGTATCCTGGAGTGGTATACACGCGCGGCAGGCCCTGGTTAAATTGGGGGATTAAATTAGAGATATCAGTTATCTAAGCCTGCAGATAAGAGGTGGTGTCTAAATGAACAGGCATGATCATAACACCGGGACTGGCAGGGCAGCGTATATAACCCTGGATGAAGCTGCCGGGGCATTTTCCGCGAAAGACCGGGAAGACACTTTTACCGGAGAGCCGTCAGTCATTCAGCTGGTTGACGCGCTGATAGCCAAGGCGGTCAGCGAAAAGGCCAGCGACATCCATATTGAGCCTTTTGAGCAGGGCACCCGGGTCCGCCTGCGGGTAGACGGGTTTTTAAGGGAAGAGATGACACTGTCACGCGGTATGATTCACCCTGTGGTTTCACGCATCAAGGTCATGGCCGGGATGGATATCGCCGAGCGCCGCCTGCCCCAGGACGGGCGGGTACCAATGCGGCTTTCGGGGCGCAACCTGGACCTCAGGATATCAACCATGCCTACAATTTTTGGTGAAAAAGCCGTGGTGCGCATTCTCGACAAAGACAGCATTAAAGGCTGCACCTTGGAAGAGTTGGGTTTGAGCCAACCAAACCTGGACAGGTTTCTTTCTCTAATCAGGAGCGCGTACGGCATGGTCCTGGTAACCGGTCCCACGGGCAGCGGCAAGACCACGAGCCTGTACACCGCGCTGGAGATGCTCAATCAAGCGGACAGGAACATCGTCACGGTGGAGGACCCTGTTGAATATGTTCTGGAGGGCATCAACCAGGCTCAGGTAAATGTCAAGTCCGGGTTTACTTTTTCTAATTACCTGCGCTCAATTCTGAGACAGGATCCCGATGTGATCATGATCGGTGAGATTAGAGACCTGGAGACATCTGAGATTGCCGTGCAGGCGGCCATCACGGGGCACCTGGTGCTCTCAACCCTGCATACCAACGATGCTCCGGGGGCCGTCACCAGGCTTCTTGACATGGGTGTAGCCCCCTTTATGGTTGCTTCTTCCCTGCTTGGCGTAGTGGCGCAGCGCCTGGTGCGCCGTGTTTGCAGCAACTGCAGGCAGGAGTGCGTGCCCGGGGAAAACGAGGCTGAGTTTGCCGGAATTAAGCCAGGCGCCATGCTTTTTGACGGGGCCGGGTGCAGCGAGTGCGGCTTTACCGGCTACCGGGGCAGGATCGCTGTTTACGAGGTGATGCCTCTATCCCCCCAGATTCAGAAAATGATCCTCAAAGGAGCCGCCGCTGAAGAGCTGAGGGAGGCGGCAGTAGGGGAGGGCATGACAGCATTGAAAGACGACGGAATTAAAAAAGCCCTGGCAGGGTACACAACAATAAAAGAAATTATGCGGGTGGCCTTCAGGGAACGTTCTTTCTAAACGATGTAATAATTGGAATATATCATAATTTATGGGGAATTAGTTATGTTGATTGATGACGTCATAGCGCAGGCCGCTGCGATAGGCGCCTCCGACGTGCATCTCACGGCGGGCAGGCCTCCCTTTTACAGGCTGCACGGGCTGCTTTACCCCGTTGACGCCGGGGAATTCAGCGGAAAGATGTTCCTTCTGGATATCGGGGAAGTCAGGACGATGCACCCGGAGGACACGGATAATATGGCCAGGCGGCTAATGAGCCGCAGCCAGTACGAAGCATTTAATGAAGCGGGGGAATTGGATTTTGCCTGCGCTGTATCTGCCGGGACCCGGGTCCGTGTCAGCGTTTTCAAGCAGGGTGGCGCCACTGCCATGGCTATTCGCATATTAAGCGGGCGGGTTCCTTCCCTCAGCGAGCTGGGACTGCCGGATATCCTGACCTGTCTTGCAGACAGGCCAAAAGGGCTGGTGCTGGTTACAGGCCCAGCCGGCTGCGGCAAGTCGACCACCCTGGCGGCAATGGTTGATTTCATCAACAGGGAAAAAAGGGTACATGTGCTGACCCTGGAAGACCCTGTGGAATACCTGCACCAACACAACCGCTCAATTATCAGCCAGCGCGAGATTGGACGGGACACACGCTCTTTTGCGGCCGGGCTGCGGGCAGCTCTGCGCGAGGATCCTGATGTAATCCTGGTAGGGGAGATGAGGGACCCCGAAACTATTTCAACTGCCGTTACTGCTGCCGAAACAGGGCACTTGGTGCTGGCCAGCCTTCATACCTGCGGCGCGGCGGAAACCATTGACCGCATCATCGATGCTTTTCCTTCCCTCCAGCAGCATCAGATACGCCGTCAGCTAGCCGCTGCAATCGAAGGGATCGTGTCCCAGCAGCTGGTGCCGAGGGCCGACCGGCCGGGCGCCGCAGCTGCGCTGGAGGTGCTTTTAGGCACGCCTGCCGTCAGGAATTTAATCCGGGAAGGCAAAACCCACCAGATTTACTCTCAAATACAGACAGGAGCGCAGTACGGCATGCAAACTTATGACATGTCCCTGCGCCTGCTGTATCAGAAAAACATCATTAGCAGGGAAGAGGCTGTCAGCCGTGCGACGGACAAGGACCTTCTTAATGTACTGGAAGTCTAAGCTCACCCGGGCTGCCGGGGATTTATTCATAACAAAAATCAAGGCCAGGGACATGTCCGTTTTATGCCGCCAGTTCGCTGCCATGAGCGAGGCGGGAATACCCGTTCTGAAATGCCTGGATGTGCTGGCCCGGCAATCCGAGGGCGGCCGTCTTCGTGCCGTCTTGCATGACGTGTCGGTTGGGATAGAATATGGGCAAAGCCTCAGCGAATCGTTTAATAAGCATAATAGCCTGCTGCCGGAGATCTTTGTCAACCTGCTGGCTGCGGGGGAAGCCAGCGGCACGCTGGCACAGGCGCTGGAGCGGCTGGCCGTCCACTTCGAAAAGGAGCGCGTGCTTAGAGAAAAGATCAAGTCGGCCATGGCTTACCCGCTGCTGGTGGCAGGGATGTCCATGCTGGCTCTGATTGCCATGATTGTACTGGTAGTGCCGGTGTTTGCCGATATCTACGAATCGGTCGGAGCCGAGCTGCCGCTGCCCACACGGGTTGTGATCTTTACCAGCGCCGCAATTTCTAAATATTGGTACGTTTTTCTTGCCACAGGAGCAGCCGCATTTTTCCTTTTAAGAAAGTTAGCACTTAAAGAAAGAAAGTATTTTGACCTCTTGCTCCTGCGCCTGCCTCTTTTCGGCAGGCTCACGCACAGGGCTGTTGTAGCCAGGTTTGCCCGCACCCTGGCAACTCTATTGAACAGCGGGATCCCTTTAATGCAGTCTCTAAAAATCACGCGCAACGCCTCGGGAAACGCTCTGGTCGCTGAAGAAATAGACATGATCAGGACAGGTGTCGCGAGCGGGGGCGGGATGGCGCCGTTTCTGGAAAAAAGCGCGTTATTTCCGCCTATGGCTGCCAGCATGGTGGCAGTCGGCGAGGAGTCCGGCTCTCTGGACAGCCTCCTGGAAAGGCTGGCGGAATTTTACGAGTCGGAGGCTGAGGCCATGGCAGAGAGGATGTCGGGCCTGGTTGAGCCCCTGCTCATCGCCGGCGTGGGTGTTTTAGTTGCTTTAATAGCGTTGTCTGTCTACCTGCCCTTATTTGGCCTGGCAGGCGCGGTACAGTCCAGCGGCGGTCTTCCCTGACCGTACCGAAGGGAGAAGTTTAGTATTAGACTGTTCAGGGGTGATGGAATATGTTAAAAAAGCTTTTTTACAACGAAAAGGGCTTTACCATGGTCGAGATGATGGTAGTGCTGGTGATTATCTCCGTGCTGATAGCAGGGAGCGTCAAGTTCTACCTGGGCTATGTTGAGAACGCCAGGGTGATCAAGGCCAGGGCCCAGATCAGCATCATGCAGGCCTCTCTTGACGCTTATTATGCTGAGAATGCCAGGTATCCCACCGATAATAAAGGGCTGTTAAACGCGGGCATAAAGACGACCGGGGTTTCTCTGGAAATCGAAGCAGCCGATCCCTGGGGCCTTCACTACGTCTATGCTGCCGGGAGCGCTAACCCGAATATTCACTATGTCCTGCACACCGGGTGCGCCAAAGTCCAGGGTGTTGATGATACGTATGTTGCGGGCGAAGGGGCGGGCGGAAGTGTTTTAAGAGAGCCGGAGATCACCCCGGATATTAGCGCCGATGGAATCAAAACAGAGTAAAAGCTTCGTAAAAAAACATATGATTGTCACTAAAGCAAATACCCCGGATGCTGCCAGCTTTCGGAGTGTTTGCTTTAATGACAACTTTTTTGAGTTCTGATACATAAATATATAGCGCATGTTAAATATAGATAGCCTTTATTCGATAAATAGGGCGGTAGGGCAAGGTTTACAATGTAATTAACAACTCAAATAGGTAGGTGGAATCCAAGGTGGCCGAAATTGCATACTTCCCCGGCATGGGCCAGAGTACCAGCATGAACACCAGCAGGACAAAGATAACGACTGAAGACCTCCATAGCAATAACCCGCTTTTCATGCATGCCAACCTCCCTTTAAAGTAAAACAATACCTTTTTAATATCAGAACCTGCCCGTTTAGTTCCGGGCAGGTTATTCAATGCCTGTTTTCCGGCAGCTGGCTGGCTTGGCGGTAGACCGCTTTAGCCCCTTTAGCTTTGCGCCGCCACCTTTCGGGGGGTTAGCCATTGTCGGTGCCATAACTATTTACAATGTGGCATGTTATTAAATATATGCTATACTTTGAACTGCAACGAGAGGACGTTTAAGCGGTCCACCATGCGCATTAATTTTTTGGCCAGGGAGTCGATATCGTGCAGGTTCTCCGTTTGGACCCTGGTGTCGCTGCCTGCTCCCGAGCTTTTATTGACAGACTTAAGGAGTTTATCGATAATAGCGCTCTGGCTCTGCCTGATTTCATCGATACTGGCAGACTGCTGTCTTGCTGTTGAAATAGCCTCGTCTACCATAGCCTTTCCTTTCGCGAGTGTGCTCAGAACCTCTTCCAGGGAATTACCGGCTTTGCTGACAGCGCCGCGGCCTTCGCCCAGTTTCCTGATATGTTCGTCCAGCGCGCTTTCCGCATCGCACCAGGCGTTCTGAATTTCTTCAATTTCAGCGGTCATCTGGCTCAGTTGGCGGTTGGACTCTTCGGATATGCGGTGCAGGTCTTCCGCTGTACATGTCAGTTCCTCGTTGCCGGAACGCGCGGCTAAAAGCGCTATTTGAACTGTACACTGGGTGTTTCTTTCCAGCAGGCCGGCAAATTGTTCTGTGGTCATGCTAAACCGGCGGCTCCTGTCTTCCAGTAGCTTAAGCAGGCTGGCAGTGCTTTCCAGGGACTGACCGGACTCATCTATGCTGGCCGCTATTCTTGAAACAGCGTCAACTCCGCTTTCGCCGGCGCGTGAGGCCTTATTTACCTCGCCCACAACCTTCGCGACGCGGTCCAGGACATTTTTAGACTGGCCGGAAAGCTGCTCCGAGAGGTCCAGGGACTGCTTCAGGATGTCGAGCTGTTCCTCAGTACCCTGCTTGATAATATCGAATGTCTGGGACAGCCTGTTGTTAGTGCGGTCGGAAGTTTGAAGCTGGCCCAGGATCTGCTCGGCCGACTTGTTGATGTCCAGGGCGCTGGACTTAACTGACTGGATCAGGTTGGCCAGGTGAACTGTCATGGTATTGAAGGCTGTCGCCAGGTCTCCCAGTTCGTCCTTGTTATGTACAGGCACTTTATAGGAAAAGTCACCTGTAGACAACCTTTCGGTTGCTGCAGTCAGGTCTCTCAGCGGCTTGTTCAGGATCCTCTTACTGATCAGCGCCGCCAGGAAGATCCCGGTCAGGGCAGCCATAAGAATAATGATGATCAGGCTGATGGTGGTTTCCTTGACGTGGCCGTTGAGGCCGGTCAGGTCAACGCCCATACTTATATACCCTATGGTGCTGCCGTTGGAAGATTTAACCGGGGAAAAGAAGTCCATGACCGTATTCTGACCTTGCTCATCGCTGCGAATTGCAGACACGTCAGCCTTGGCGGACATGGCGCTCTTCGTCTCCTCATCGCTTACCCATGTGCCTACCATTTTGGCATCGGTATGGGCAAGCACGCCCCCGTTCGCGTCAATAACCATAGCGTAGCTTACGTCCTGGTAGCTTCCCAGTTTCTTAACCAGGGTGTTTAGAAACTCCGTGTTGCCGGAATAAATAAAGTTACCGGTGAATGGCAGGGCGGTGTGAACGATATTCCAGCCTTTTTCTGTAAATTCTCTTTTCAGGAGGGCCTGGTCCTTTAGAAATATGGTTACACCAACTGCAGACATTAGAAAAGTAATCAAAAGACATAGCGCTATAGCTATTTTTGTGGTTATGGAAAGCCTTATCCCGGATAATCCACCACCAATGCTTTTTAGCTTCATGGGTTTTCAACCTCCTAATTTTACATAAATGTATCAACAATCTGTATGGCTGCGGGTCCCAGCAGGACTATGAAGATCGCCGGAAAGATAAAGAATACCAGCGGAAAGATGATTTTAATAGGGGTTTTCATGGCTGCTTCCTCCGCGCGCTGCCGGTATTTCTGGCGCATCTGCTCAGACTGCAGGCGCAGGATGTTGCCTATGCTGATCCCCAGCTGGTCGGCCAGGATTACTGCCCCGGTGAAAGTGGAGAGGTCGTCCACGTCCGCCCGCTTGGACATATCCCTGAGCGCGTCGATCCTGGGCTTGCCCATTTTTATCTCCTGGAGCATCTTAAAAAATTCCCCGGTAAGGACACCTTTGGTCTTCTCAACCACCTTAATCAGCGCGCCGTCGAAGCCGAGGCCTGCCTCGACACTGACCGTCAGGAGGTCAAGTACGTCGGGAAGGGACTTTTCAACTTCCTGCTTGCGCGCCTGGCTCTTCCTGCCCAGGTAAAAATCCGGCAAAACCCAGCCGATAGCCAGGCCGGCAGCACCCATCAAGACCTGCTGGGTGATGCTCTTACCTGTTAATTCAGTAAGGCCCCAGAGGAGGAGGGCGGTGCCTGCGGCGGTAAAATACTTAAGAACCAGGAGTTCCCTAGGGGCGATCTTATCATTGATGCCTGCCCTGTCTATTTTTTGGGCCAGCTCCGCTTCTTTTTCGGCGGGCATGGATTTAGAAATAAGCCGGGTGACTCTCGTCGCGAGAGGCTTGACGATTCTGCTGAACAGAGGCGCTTTTAACTCCTGCTCACGCAGCGAGGGCTTTCTGCTCCCGACAACCTCGGTAACCCTTTTCTCAACCTCAAGCCGTCCTTTGGACGTCTGGTTGTATATAGCCAGAATAAAAAGCACAGCGTCTATAAAAACAACGATGATGATCAGCGTTAACAAGGAGCAACCCTCCTAAACCTGGATTTGAACAATCTTTCTAATCAGAGCAATCCCCATCAGCTGTGACAGGAAGGCTACAGACACCATGGCCAGGCCGGCCTTGTTGGTGAACAGCGGTGTTATGTACTCTGGGTTCATAAAGAATATAGCCAGAGCCAGCAGGAAGGGGAGCAGCCCTATCACAAGGCCAGATAGCCTTCCCTGGGCGGTGAGTGTTTTAATCTCTCCTTTAATCCTGACCCGCTCTCTAATTGTATTTGCAATGTTGTCGAGAACTTCCGCCAGGTTGCCCCCGACCTGGCGCTGGATCAATACAGCCGTCACCACCAGCTCGAAGTCGGCACTGCTCACCCTTGAGGTCATGGCGGTGAGGGCTTCTTCCGTGGGAGTGCCCCAGTTCATTTCCTGCAGCGCTGCGCCGAACTCCTTTGATATCGGGTCGGGCATTTCCTTGCGTACCATATCCATGGCTTGGAGAAAGCTGAAACCGGAGCGGAGTGAGTTGGCCATAACGATCAGGGCGTCGTTGATCTGGGAGTTGAACTTCGCGATGCGCCTCGCCAGAGCCATCCGCAGCATAAAGCGGGGCAGGTACCATCCGAGGACTGCGGCCAGCAGACCTGCTGCCGGATTTCCGGTAACCAGGAGAAAGAACAAGCCGCTGCAAACGACTGTAATGACGCTGAGCCCCAGGAACTCTTCACCATTTAAGGGGATGTCGGCCCTGGCCAGCTCTGAGTCCACCTTTGCGGTTATTTTTTTGGCAATAAACGGCCTGCCTGAGTATTCCAGAACCTTACGGCCAGCCGCTATATTCCTGTTTTTATTCTTTACGCCGGCCACAACGTCGCGCATCCGCTCCCCGAAAACACGCTTCATCCTGACGGTGACGATTTCCTGTTCCCCTGCTTTTAGCTGCTTAACACCTAAAAAAGTAAGGAAGATGGCCAGGAACACGAGCCCGGCTATTACGTTAAGATCCATTTAATAACCTCCCGTCAGTATCATAATATGGAGGGGTCAAACGTCTCGAATGGCAGGTTAATGCCGTATGCCTCAAGCTGGTTGAGGAATTTTGGCCTGATTCCGGTAGCGATGAACCTGCCCTTGATTTTACCTTCTTCGTCGATGCCTTCCTGTTTAAAAACGTAGATATCCTGGAGGACAATGATATCACCTTCCATACCCTGGACCTCGGTAATATGGGTGATTTTCCGCGAGCCGTCCTTCATCCTGCTTTGCTGGATAATCAGGTTTATGGCAGACGATATTTGCTCGCGGATAGCTTTAATGGGCAGATCCATCCCTGCCATCAGGACCATAGTTTCAAGGCGTGAAAGCATGTCTCTGGGCGAGTTGGCGTGGCCGGTGGTCAATGAGCCATCGTGGCCTGTATTCATCGCCTGGAGCATATCCAGCGCTTCTCCGCTGCGGACTTCGCCGACCACAATGCGGTCAGGGCGCATCCTTAAAGAGTTACGGACGAGGTCACGGATGCTGATGGCGCCTTTCCCCTCAATGTTAGGCGGCCTGCTTTCCAGGGTTAATACATGTTTTTGCCTGAGCTGCAGTTCAGCGGCGTCCTCAATAGTTACAATCCGCTCGTCCTCAGGGATAAAGCTGGAAAGTACGTTCAGGGTGGTGGTTTTACCGCTGCCGGTTCCCCCGGAAACAACGACGTTCAGCCTGCCCTTGACACAGGAATCGATGAAATCAGCTATCTGCGGAGTGATAGTTCCAAACTCGATCAGGTTTTGGACAGTGACGGGGTCTTTGAAAAATTTTCGAATCGTAATTGTCGGCCCTTTTAAAGACAGCGGGGGAATGATCGCGTTTACCCTGGAGCCGTCCGGCAGTCGGGCGTCAACCATGGGCATGCTCTCGTCGATGCGCCTGCCCAGCGGCGCCACAATCTTTTCTATAACGTGCATAACATGGTTGTTGTTGCGGAAAAAAACGTCAGTAAGCTCGATCTTCCCTTTTCTTTCAATGTAAACGTTGTCCGGTCCATTCACCATGACCTCGGTTATATCCGGGTCATTTAAGAGAGGGGTGATGGGGCCGAAAGCAATTGAGTCGTCAGAAATTTCTTTGGCAATGCGCAGCCTGTCAAGGCGCGGGATATGGTCCCCTTCCTTTTTGAGGATGTCCAGAACCATTTCCTCAATTTTTGCTGACATTTCTTCCTGGTCATTATCCGCGGCCATTTCTTTGAGTTCTTCAATTATTTTTCTATGCAGGTCAGTTTTTAAATCAACAAAGGGGTCTTTTTTGTGATGTGAAAGCTTTCGCGGCGAGTTCATGCTCAAACTATCCTCTGAATCGGACATTTTATGTTTTTCCATTCTAGCCAACAGTGACATTTATTTCACCTCTCAAAAGGAAAAGAGTTTTTTGCTTAATAGGTTAGAAGCTGAAGATCCTGCCAACAATAGATTTCTTGGTGTTTTCTTTTGCTTCCAGGCCGGACTCGGGTAAGTAGAACTCCCTGGCAAAGCTTTTAATGCTCTGGGCAATCCTGCTGTTGGCCTGGGTCAAAACCAGAGGGTGTCCTTTATTGATCGAAGAAAGGACAGTTTTTTCATCGTAGGGCAAAATTGCAGCCGGTGAACGGTTGAGCCTCTTTTCGAGTTCGGAGATCTTGATCCCGTAATCTAGGGTTGACTGGTTTAAAACCAGCCGGACCTTGTCTGACTGCCTAAGTGTTTCCAGAACCTCGAGGTCAGTTTTGACGTGCTTTATGGCCGGGAGGTCGCGGGTAAACGTCAACAGGATATCGTCAGCGAGTTCCAGGACGCTCAGGGTTAAGTCATTAAAAAGAGGGGGGGTGTCTACGATAATATAATCAAAGTTTTTCTTCAATAATTTTAAAATTTCTTCAGTATGTCCAGCCGTGATGGCTTCGGCCTCTTCCGGTCGCAGCGGCGCGGGAAGGATCTTAAGACCGGACATATGAGGTACGAGATAGGTATTGACTAGTGAAAATTCGAGTTCTTCCTCTTCCTTAACCATGTCGGCGATTGTCCCTTTTGGTGACAAATTCAGCATTACGGTTACGTCACCACCCTGGAGGTTGAGGTCGATCAAGGCTACTCTTTTTCCTGTTTCCTGGGCCAGGCATACCGCCAGGTTGCAGGATATTGTGGTCTTGCCTACGCCCCCCTTGCTTGAGAAAACAACCATGATCCTGTTTTCAGGCTGCTTTACCTCAGGCTTTTCCTCTACAGGGGGAGATGTGTTGATCTTAGTTGCCCTTACTTTGTATGAATTATTGACGCGGCGGATGGTCTCAGCCAGGTCGTTACTGCTGAAGGGCTTGACCAGGTAATCCCTGGCCCCTGCAGCCATGGCCTTTCTCAGGTATTCGGGCTCTCCCTGGATGGAAATGATTACAATAGCTGTATCCGGCATTTTGTTTGAGATCGCCTCAGAGGCGGCGATCCCGTCCATCCCAGGCATATTGATATCCATCAGCACGACATCAGGGTTGAGTTCCTCGGCCAGGCGCAGGGCTTCTTCGCCGTCGCCGGCCTCTCCCACCACGACGATGTCTTCTTCAAAATGCAGCAGACGTTTTATATCTTCACGGGTGTTTTCGATATCGTCGACCACTAGGACGCTGGTCTTGGTCATTGTTAAAACCTCCTTTTATTGAACCAGGTTGTTCATTCTGGTCATGGGAAGAGTTAAAGTATTATTGTCTGTTGCAGCGCGCAGGGCCAGCCGGATTGATGCTTGTTCCGAGCACAGCACCAGTGGCTGCATCTGCTCAGGGGCTACCAGCAGGGTCAGGGTGCTCGCCGGGGCCCTGTTTTTGCCGTCTGCACCTTTAGCTGCGGACGCGTCGGTAATCTGGTCTATAGATAGAACAGGAACATTCTGGATGACCAGAGTAGTGAGGATACCCTGAAAATCAAAGGTACCCATAACGTCAACCCGGTCGCCTGGAAGAATTTGGCCGGCTACACCGGAAACTTCATTAACTGCAATTGTTACAGCCCGTTTGCCGGGTTCAATCAGGTAGGACAGTCCGTCAGAAGACTCTTTTCCTGTAGCCAGCTTGTCCCGCAGGACCTGCTCACCGGGTAGTATCTCGGACTTAACTGTCTTTCCGACAACTTCCTTTACATCGATCGCCGCTTTTGGGTTGATATACTTGGTAGGTACTTCCTTAATCTCGACCATCTGGGCAGTCACCTGGGTTTTAGCCGGGATACGCTGGCTGGCCGCGACGACTTTAGCGAAGTCACCTTCGACCTGGTAGGTCTTTTTCATATTATCCAGGTACATATATATACCGCCGGCGGCTGCCAGGCCGACCAACACTGCTAAAATCAAGATCAGCTTATTTTTCATCTTTACACCTCTCTATATTTTTGTTGAGTTTAATGTGGGGGTCTTTTTAAACCAACTGGATCAAAAAAGATTTTGATCCAAATTCTCACCACCACCTGAAAAGACAGTTTGCTTAAATTTTAAATGCTCTGCGGGGAACTACGCGGGTTAATCTATTTAATTAGTCTGATCGTGCTTACGCCGTAATTAGTTTGGGTAGGACTGGCTGAGCCTTCACTTAGCGTTTCAATGTAGCGCCCAGTAATTGTCACCTTGTCATCGATCACTTGCACCGGGTAATTATCCAAAAAGAAAGAAGCAAAGCCTATAATGTATACTTCACTTCGTCCGCTGATGTCAGAACGGGTCTTATCGTATACCGGAATGGTAATAATCTTGGGGCAGGCCGGACTGCAGTAGTTTTCATAGGTGCAGCCGAAATGCCCGGCTAAACGTAGATTGATACCGTCTACAACAGCTGCTTCTTTTACGCCCGGCTCCGTTGCTTCTATAGTATCAACGTATATGGGGGTAGTGGAGCCGTTAGCAATGTTTTGAGTCAGAATGTTCCCCCCCGTAAGGCCGCCAAAAGCCAGCAGCCCGAAGTTGCCAGGGCCCATTTCTCCATTTTTATCAAAAACAAAAGTCCTGCTGTCACCTGGATTCACGGTGCCGGGAGCAACTGCGGCATGTTCCACGGTAAAAGGAACTGCTCCCTTAACGGAGGTCAGGTATTGCCTCTGTGCGGTCGCAGTGGCCGACACGGTTTTGGAGTAGAACCCGAATATTTTGGCGAAGGCCAGGTTTACGTCCTTGTTTCCAGAGACCGTGACGCTGGTCTTGTCTGAAGAAACGGTGATTTCAGGGTCGGAGTATCCCAAGGATATATAGTTGTTGTTGAGAGCATAGTCCCTCGCCACCGAGACGGCTTCGGACGGGTTGTCGGGGAGGCTTAAGCCGCCCGCCAGCGCAGCTGCGTCCATAGTATTAATGAGCCGCTGCCTGTTCGTCGTAATCAGGCCGATGTCTGTTACCAGGGCCGTGAATCCAATCAGGGCTGCCATTGCGCCGGCGATAATAATCAGGACAGAGCCGCGTTGATCTTTAAAAATTTTTCTGAATATCATTGCTGTTATCATTTCTTTCCCACCATTACTGTTCCATTTTCATAGTAGTTGTTGAGGTTAAAGTTATAGGGTTTGGCACAATTGTATCCAGTACCGGGGTTATCAGATAGTTCTGGTATGTGACTACTACCTCAACTGGGTTGGGGTTCCCCCCGTACCTGTTTACGTCTGAGCTTACTCCTGACCCCAGAGTTAATGTTACCTCATTGATCTTGTCCGTGATTTCGGTATCGCTTGCGCCGGTGATAGCGATACGCGCCCCTTCCCTGGAAGCATTTGTGATTAATAGATAGGAATGAAATATCCGTCCGAATTCAATAGTGCCCATGACCAACAAGATAATTAAAGGTAGCGCCAGCGCCAGCTCGACTAGAGCCTGTCCACGCCTGTTTCGGATCATTTTTTTAATAAACCGCATGAAACCACCTCCATACTATGCGGTTGCTGATGGCCGGTAACGAAACAGATAAGAGTCTGCTTTTGTAGTAATGTTATCACCTGGGTTAGATTAAGACATGAACCTGCAGGCTCATTTTTACACTGACGCATGTCTTGAATAGTACCAGGACTAAAGTCCTATCATTCTTTGTTGCGGCTAATTAGTAATAAAAAAGCCCTTCACAGCGCTTTACGGGCAGGTGAGGGGCTTACAGTTTTAATAGTGTTTTTGAAATGTGCTTGGTGGAATATATAGGCCTCTAAGTGCAGTCGCGAGTCCTAGAGTTCGACCATTTTGCTTTTTACCGCGTGAATTGCGGCCTGGGTGCGGTCACCCACACCGAGTTTTTGAAAAATATTGGTGAGGTGGTTTTTGACCGTCTTTTCACTGATAAACAGTTTTTTGGCAATGGAGCGGTTGCTGTCCCCCTGCGCTACCAAACGCAGCACGTCAAATTCTCTCCGGGTCAGACCCTGGGGGTTGATGTTCTGAGGTGAGAGGGCGGAGAGGCGGTTAAACTCGGCAAATATTTTAGCCGTCATGGATGGCTGTATAAATGATTCTCCCCTGGCCACACCCAGGATGGTTTGGACTAAAAGGTCCGGGCTGATGTCTTTAAGGATGTAGCCGGCAACTCCAGCTTTGACCAGTTCAAAAAGATATTCTTCCTGGTTGTGGATGGTAAGCGCGATTACTCCGATCTCGGGCCTGTCGCTTTTAATGATCCTTGTCGCGTCGATCCCGTTAATACCGGGCATGTTGATATCCATCAGGATAATATCGGGGTTGAATTTAAAAGCCAGTTCAACGGCCTGCTGGCCGTTTTCGGCTTCACCTACTACATCAATTATCTCTTCCATTTCCAGAATCTTGCGCAGTCCCTCGCGGATAAGAGCGTGATCATCAGCGATCATTACCTTTACTATTTTCAACCAGTTTCCCCCCGTTTTTGATAGCTTAGCCGGCTGGTGAACTGTCTACCGGAACAGAAATGTTTATCGTAGTGCCCTTGCCGGGCGCTGAGGCTATGGTGATCTCACCGCGCAGGAGTTGAACTCTTTCCCGCATACCGATTAATCCATAGCCCTCACGTTCCTGGTCCGCCATTACCTTGTTCATGTCAAATCCTATGCCGTCATCTCTCACGTGGATGTTAATCTTTTCAGTCAGCAATTCAATCTTAACCACGGCGTTTTTAGCCCGCGCGTGCTTGCGGATGTTGCTGACCATCTCCTGGACGATCCTGAAAAGGGCGACTTCCATGGAGCTTTCCAACCGCCGCTCCTGACCGAACAAAAGGAACTCTATCTGCATGCCGAACTGTTCCTTGTAGTTGCTGAGGTACCTTTTGATGGCGGGCGCCAGGCCCAGGTCGTCAAGCACCATTGGCCTGAGGTCAAAAATAATTTTTCGCACGTCCATCAGGCTTAACCTGACCAGGTTCTGCAGAGAAATTAACTCGTCCCGTACTTTTTCCGGGCTCATATCCAAAAGTTTCAGGCAGAACTCCGCCCTCATCACAATGTTCGCCATTGACTGCGCGGGCCCGTCGTGGATTTCCCTGGCCACGCGCTTGCGCTCTTCTTCCTGGGCCCTGATAATGCTTAGCGCAATTTCCTGAGCCTGCTGGAGCTCTGTAATCTTGGTATTGAGATCGTGAAGCCCCCCGCTCAGAAAGCTAAAAACGACGCCCATTTGGGATACGAGCTTTTCAGCCCGCTGAGCGGTGCTCTGCAGCCGTTTAAGACTGACCTCCAGATGGTCCCTCCGGTACCGCAGGAGCTTTTCATTTTCCCTGAATTTGACCAGCTCGACCTGAAGGCGGTAAGCCGCGTCATATGCGTCTTTAATATCCTTTTCGGTATATCGGCGAAAATCTTTACTTACTTCCATTAATCTTATCCGGGCCTTTTTTTCCTGTGCAGAAAACTGGTCTACCTGTGTGATGACATTTCCAACCTCGTTTTTAACCTCCTCAAGCTCACTTTTAACCCTTGTCATCTCCGCCAGAGAGTTTTCAGCAATTTCATATATCTGTATCTTGCTTCTTTCAATTGACTCTAGAGTATCTTTAATAATGCGGTCTAGATCGGTTATATCAAACACCGGTTACACCTCTTTGTTTTTTTAAATTGTTTCTTTTTCTTTCAAATTATTTCCTCTATTTAAATCGGGGAAAAATTAAGTTATTCGATATTCACATAATTTGTGCCTTTTCAGCCAAACTATTACTGTTACATAATAACAGGGGGTGTTTTAACTTTGAGAGTGGAAGTTGACCAGGAACTCTGCATAAGCTGTGGGGCTTGTATTGATATCTGCCCCGATGTTTTTGAGTGGAATGAAGAAGATAAGGCGCGCACGATCGTTGAGGAAGTGCCTGCAGACATGGAGGAACAGGCACACGAAGCCGTGGATAACTGCCCCACGAACGCTATTATAGAAGAATAAACAGGCTTTGGCGGGAGGTTTAGGTGTGAACAAAGAAGCAAAAGGAAAAATAAACATAAATGCCAACCCTTCAGGCATCCTTGAAATTGAGGAGTTCAAAAACCGCCTGGCAAGAAACAGCAGGGGAAGGCGCCTTAAGGTCAAATTAAAGAAAAACACATAATAAAAAAGCTTGGCGCCCCTGTTTTCCAGGCTGGAAAGCAGGGGTGTTTATTTAACTTTAAATCAGGCGCCGGCTGTTATAAAATAATGTAAGGGTTTCTTATAATAAGCACTATTGGTAGAGTTAAGCAGGGAAGGTGTGTTTTTTCTGCATATTGGCCGATTTATGCATAAAGGTATGGTGTTTTATGGCATTCTAAACGGGGACATGGTCTCGGTCGCTGAGGGATTTGCAGAGGGAAGGCTGATCCCCGGAAAACTCGTTTATAGCCTGGACCAGCTAAAAGTACTTGCACCCTGCTGTCCAACCAAAGCGGTCTGCGTGGGGCTCAATTACCATGATCACGCGGCAGAGCTTGGGCTCGGGGTTCCGGATGAGCCGGTCTTGTTTATTAAGCCCTCAACTTCCATAATTGGACCCGGAGAAGATATAATATACCCTGAATTTGTTTCACGTGTGGACTATGAAGCTGAATTGGCTGTTGTTATTGGTAAGACCTGCCGGAATGTCAAGGTTGCCGGGGCCGGGCACTACATTATGGGTTACACCTGTAGCAATGATGTTACGGCAAGGGACCTTCAAAAAAAAGATGGACAGTGGACCCGCTCTAAATCATTTGACACGTTTTTACCGATTGGCCCGTATATTGTTAATGGTCTGGATCCTTTCGATCTTTCTATCGTCCTGCGCTTAAACGGTGAGGTCAGGCAGTCTTCTTCCACCAGAGGCCTGATCTTCAGCGTGCCGGAGTTGGTCAGCTTTATCTCAGGAATTATGACTCTCTGCCCCGGGGACATAATCCTCACAGGGACGCCTGCTGGTGTCGGGCCAGTTAAGGCAGGTGACAGAATAGAAGTTGAGATTGAAGGTATTGGAGTTCTAAACAATGGAGTCAGCTGCTAAATTGACCATATTTCTCTTGAAATGCTAAATATCTGACATTTTTGTTAATTATGGGTTTGGCCCTAAAATAATGTTGACAAGATATGATAATATGCTAAAATTTAATTTGATTGGAATTAACTATTCCTCAACGTCTTTTTCAGAGGGGTTAATTCCAAAAATATTGTCCAAAAAAAGGAGGCAGATAAATGAAACATTTGGGCCGCCATGTATTGGCTGAGATTTGTGGGTGCAATTATGAGATTCTCAACGATATCAACAAGGTTGAGGAGATCATGGTAAACGCTGCGCTCGAAGCGGGCGCCGAGGTCAGAGAGTGTGTATTCCACAAGTTCAGCCCTCAAGGGGTAAGCGGTGTTGTGGTTATTTCCGAATCACACCTGGCTATCCATACTTGGCCGGAACTGGGTTATGCGGCAGTGGACGTATTCACCTGCGGTGAAAAAGTAAACCCATGGGATGCATGCAATTACCTTACCGACCATTTTAGCGCAAAGCACATGACGGCAAAAGAGATGAAGCGGGGTATGATGCCCGAAGAATATCTTAAAGAAGCCGTAAATTTGTAGGAGGGATATTTATTAGTACCAAGAAAATGAAGAGTTAGCAAGCCTTGCAATGAGACAAAGATTGCAGGGCTTGCTGACTTTTTAGGCTAAAAGGTGCTGGTAAGAAGGAAATTATGAGGCTGTACCGAATATATAAAAGTTAGACAAAAGGAGGAGCCTCATTAAATGCTTGGTACTACACTGAAACCAATCGAAAATGAAATTAACGATGTAAACAGGCGCGTACAAAAACAACTCCATATCAAAGCAGGCTATATTGGAGATTTCGCCCACCTGGAATTGTCCAGCAGCAACAGGGTAGTCAGACCGGCCCTGGTGCTCCTGTCCGCGCGTCTTTATGGGTTTTATTCCGATACAACCACCACTTTGGCCTGTGTTTTTCAGTTAATATTTATGGCCTCTAAGGTTCACGAAAGAATACCTGAGAATGATTCTGATTACACGCGAGGCGATACTGAGCCCAGAGACGGATCACAGCTGCCTGTCCTCGTGGGGGATTACCTTTATGGTAAATTTTTTTATTTTCTCTATGAAGCTGGCCTGCTCAACCTGCTTAAGCCTATAGCTGAAATGATCTGTCAGATTCATGAGGGTGGTATTCTACGCGAGAAAGCAGAAGGGCATGGTTATTCTTCACAGGCTTTCCATGAGATCGTGCGTAAAGAGAGCGCTGAGCTTTTTGCTTCGTGCTGCTCGATGGGAGCAAGACTGGCTGGAGCGCCGGAAAATGACGTGGAGTATATGAGGCGCTTTGGACATAACCTGGGTATGGCCTATGGCTTTCTGGAACAGGGGATACCTATGGAATATTGTTCCTCGTATTTAAGGGAAGCATTGGCGTGTCTTGCGCATGTCCCTGAAAGGCCGGAAAAAATTATTCTAGAACAGATGATCTGCAGCATGACCGGTCAAAGCCTGGCAGTACGACGCATGGTCATTTAGAGACACCCGCAATTCAATAAACGGTTGGAATATAGCTTGGAGGGACCGGTTTGCAATTCAGAGGCCGGCCTGTTTGATGCAAAATACTACGAACTAACCGGGGGAATTGCAGCCGTCCATGTCGGGGTAAAACGTTAACCGGTTAGGTATTAAAATTATTATTTAAAAGGTACGGATCGGGAAGAGCTGCTGGTTGCGATGCAGCCTTTAAGAGCACTCGCTGTATTAGCATTATTGAGGAGGGCTTCTAGTGTCCAGAATACGCCTGGGGCAAGTTGACTACATTAACTACCTGACGGTCTACCATGCCCTTGAAGAGGGACTGCTGCCGCTTGAAGCCGAACTGGTGAAGGCCTCTCCAACCCATCTGAACCGCTTGTTTTTAAAGGGTGAATTGGAAGCATCTCCCATTTCGTCAATTGAATACGCCCGCAACTCTGGTAGCTGTTATATCCTGCCTGACCTGTCCGTAAGCTCCGACGGGCAGTCTGCAGGCATTCTGTTTTTCAGCAAGGTTCCCGTGACCGAGATGGAGGGCAAAAATGTGTGCCTTACCAGGTCCTCAGCAACTTCCGCAACGTTATTAAAAATACTTTTTGACCATTATTATCAAGCCGAGGTGCGGCTTAAAATTCTCACTCCCGATTTGGACAAAATGATGAGCAGGGCAGATGGGGCGCTTCTTATTGGAGACGACGCTATGCTGGCCCGCCAGAGGGTGAAAGATGAGAACCTGCCTTATCATGTTACTGATCTGGGCGAGGCTTGGAAACAGTTATCTGGAGAAAAAATGGTCTTTGCCGTGTGGGTGATTAGCAAAACATATGCCGATAAATATCCCGGTGAGGCAGACGCTTTATGTAAAGCCCTCCTGGATTCGAAGAGTATCGGGGATACCCAGCTTCCGGCTATAATTGCCAAAGCCAGGGAAAAAAGCGGCCTGCCGCTTGATGCCCTGGAGGAGTATTTCAAAACGCTGCGACATGACTTTGACCAGGAATACAGAAGGGCACTGCTGAGCTTTTATGATTACGCCTATAAAAGCGGCCTGATTGACGAAAGAGTAAAACTTCAAATATGGGGCGAGTAAATCGATATCTGAGCTGGCCTCTGTTTTTAGATTAAGACTACAATTATTCAAGTTTACATGAAAATGGAGCCGCTTTTGGTAAAGCCAGCTCCATTATACTTATATTCACCTCTTATTAAATTCTGATCGGCG